>PDQY01000069.1 GCA_002746795.1 Chloroflexota bacterium
ACGGTCACTTGGCTTGTCTGTGTTAGCAGCGACATTGTGATAAATCCGAGCATCATTATAGGCATTTTTGAGGGGATGGCTAGTTGCTCCTGAAGCGTAGGGGATTTTATGGGGTGCATTTGCCTTCAGTGCGCCTCCATATTTCTTGACAAACAAGACTCAGGTATAATCTCGATAACTGGGCTACCAGATCACCAGATAATGCGACTAAAGGATTAACAGACTAAACTATGACCACCGACGACAAAAAAATCATCTACTCTATGATTGGCGTGGGCAAAGTGGTGCCCCCCAACAAAGAAATACTCAAAGACATTTCCCTCTCTTACTTCTATGGAGCCAAAATTGGCGTTTTGGGTCTCAACGGCGCCGGTAAATCTACTTTGCTGCGCATCATGGCTGGTGTCGATACCGAGTTCAATGGTGAGACCCACATCTCCCCTGGCTATACCATCGGCTATCTGGAGCAAGAACCCTTGCTCAACGAAAACCGTACCGTGCGCGAAGTGGTGGAAGAAGGTGCCCAAACTGTCGTCGATGCCCTGGCCAAATTTGACGAAATCAACATGAAGTTTGCTGAACCGATGAGCGACGACGAAATGAATGCCCTCATCGAGGAACAAGGCAAATTGCAAGACAAGCTCGACCACATGGACGCCTGGAATCTCGACAGCCGCCTGGAGCTGGCCATGGATGCCTTACGTACCCCACCTGGTGACATGTCTATCAGTGTGCTTTCCGGTGGTGAACGCCGGCGCGTGGCGCTTTGCCGCTTGCTGCTGCAAGCTCCCGATATCCTCTTGCTGGACGAGCCCACTAACCACCTTGACGCTGAATCGGTTGCCTGGCTGGAAAAGCATTTGCAAGACTATGCAGGCACGGTTATCGCGGTCACCCATGACCGTTATTTCCTTGACAATGTTGCTGGCTGGATTTTGGAGCTAGATCGCGGCCATGGTATTCCCTGGAAAGGCAACTACTCTTCCTGGCTGTCACAAAAACAAGACCGCCTCGCCCGTGAAGAGAAGAAAGAATCGGCACGCATGAAAACCTTGCAGCGCGAACTTGATTGGATCAACATGAGTCCCAAAGGGCAGCGCGCTAAATCTAAAGCGCGTATCAATCAGTACCGTGAATTGGTCGCTAGCCAGGGTGAACGCGCCAACGAAGAGCGCGAAATCTACATTCCCCCGGGACCGCGCCTTGGCGACATTGTCATTCGCACGGCAGGTATCAGCAAAGGTTATGAGGGCAAACTGCTCTATGACGATCTCACTATCGACATTCCGCCTGGCGCTATCGTGGGTATTGTTGGCCCTAACGGTGCTGGCAAAACGACCCTGTTCCGCATGATTGTTGGCCAGGAAGAACCGGACAGTGGCTCACTCACTGTGGGCCAAACTGTCAAGTTGGCTTACGTTGACCAAAGCCGCGACAATCTCGACCCGGACAAAACTGTCTGGCAAGAAATCTCAGGTGGTCAAGAGGATTTGCAGCTTGGCCACCGCCGCATGAACTCTCGTGCTTACGTCAGCCGTTTTAATTTTGGCGGCTCTGATCAGCAAAAGAAGGTAGGCACGCTCTCTGGCGGCGAACGCAATCGCGTTCATCTTGCTAAATTGCTCAAGGAGGAGTCTAATGTCCTCTTGCTCGATGAGCCGACTAATGATCTGGACGTGAATACGCTTCGCGCTTTGGAAGATGCCATTGAAAACTATGCGGGCAGTGCCATGATCATTTCCCATGATCGCTGGTTCCTTAACCGGGTTGCCACTCACATCCTCGCCTTTGAGGGAGATAGTGAAGCCCGCTGGTTCATCGGCAACTATGACGCTTATGAAGAAGACCGGAAAAAGCGCCTGGGTGCAGCTGCCGAGCGCCCGCATCGCATTACTTATCGCAAATTGCGGAGAGATTAAAGGTTGACGATATTGTTGTTGGCTGATGACAACAGACGACAATATGCAAAAAAAGCTCTGTTATGAAATTAAATCTTGACATTCCAGCGCCGCTGCGTGGTTCTGAAACGGGGACGTTTACGCATTATTCGATTGCGGTGCGGCTGCCGGACATTGGGCGGCGCATTTTGGCGGAAAATAGGTTCTGTTCTCATGTTGTGGCTGATTTGGCAGACTTGATTGAGGGGATTCCCAATACGCCTATTCGGCCGTTGACGGATTTATACGCACCAGATGCGGCTGATTGGCGCAAATATTGCTTGCCTTATTTGGAACAAAGCTGGCTGCAAGCCCCGTGGTTTTTTGTGGAAACTTATTTCTATCGGCGTGTGTTGGAGGCGACGCAATATTTTGATGAGGGCGCGGCTACGGAAGGGGTGGATCCGTATGCGTATCAAAAGAGACAAGGCTTGACGATGAGTGTGCCGGCTGTTCGTAATTTGTGTGCGGCGGTGACCCGTTGGCTGGCGGAACCGGAGGCAAGAGAGGCGGCATTGATGCATTTGCTGTATGCTGATTTGTGGGGCAACCAGGCAGATTTGAGTCTTTGGCCTGCGGATCAAGATGATCGGCCAGGTGGTGCCGGTGCCCAAGATGAGTTTTTGCTAACGGATGAGGTAACGGCCGTTCTCTCTCATCTGCTCTCATCTCCTCACAAGCGACTTGACCTCATCGCTGACAACGCGGGTTTTGAGCTGGTGGCTGACTTGTGTCTGGTTGATTACCTGTTGTGTAGTGAAACGGCCGTTACCGTCTGCCTGCACCTCAAAAGCCATCCTACCTTTGTCTCTGATGCGCTTATCAAGGATGTGACAGATACGATTGCATTTTTGGCGCAAGATGAAAATGAAGCCACCCGGGTGGTGGGACACAGGTTGCAGGGGATGATCAAGAACGGCCGTTTGCGTTTGCAGACACACTTCTTTTGGACATCTCCCCTGCCCATGTGGGCATTGCCCGATGATTTGAAAGGTGAACTAGCCCACTCCAATCTTGTCATCAGCAAGGGGGACGCTAACTACCGCCGCCTGCTTGGTGACCGCCACTGGCCCTTTACCACGCCCTTAGCTGACATCGTTGGTTATTTCCCTGCCCCCTTGCTGGCGCTGCGCACCCTCAAATCTGAAATCATCGTCAGTTTAGCAGAAGGACAGGCTGCCACACTTTCTGCTCAGGATCCCGATTGGCTCATCAACGGGAAATGGGGCGTAATTCAGTTTGCCCCGTAGCTCATTCCGTTTCCATGAAGAAATCAAGGCATCAAAAAAGCGCTTTTAGGTTCATTAGTCTAAAAGCGCCTTGTGCGTGTGTATGAAAACAGCTGCGGGTCTAATGACCGTGTTCTGTAGGGACAGCCTTAATGCCAGGCAAAACCTGTGATAAACGCTTTGGATTGTGGATGAGCATTGGCAAACATTGTGTACAAATCCAATCTCCCACCTGATTGAACCGAATTGAGATTAAAGGGACGTGTTGTTCTGTCGTGCCACAGTTTATGCATACTTGACTTTTATTTTTATCTATCATTTTTAGTCTCCATTTGTCCAGAGAAAACTCTATTTTTTTCTATTTTTTTTTAGCGGCTTGTTGGGCGCGGGTGAAGGCGAGTTTAGAAGCCTCTTTATAGTTTTTATCCTTAACTGCATAACTTAAAGCCCGTTTTGCTTTCCGTAAGTCAGTATGTTGCAAATATAATAATCCCAGGCTGAAAAAAGCAGCAGGCATACGCAGCCCACCACCAATCGCTTTTTCATAACAACCAATAGCATCGCCAACTTGTTTTCTTGATTCAAAATCAACCGCTTGCCCGAGGAGCGCATCCCGCTCTAACTTGCTTAAACCTGTTTGCGCAGCAGCCATATCCGATTGATCTTCTTCCCGAAAGATCTCTTCAGCAATTTGCTCTTGCGCCAGACGCCTGGCCACGTCTACCGGATCATTGCTAACGGGTTTGGGAGCTGGTAGTGGCTGTTTTTTCGCTTCTGCTTCAAAAATGGCGGCCATCTGCCGTACCGTTTCGGTGAGGGCATCTGCTTCTGCCTGCTCTTCCTCTGAAATGTCTGGCACGACGGTTTCTTCCAGCTCCGGTTCAGCATACGCTGCTTCACCATGCCGGATAAGATCAACGGCCGTTAAGACATCTTTATTCTTCGGATCCAAACGAAGCGCCGCCTGACACATTTGCAATGCCTTTTTGTTATCCCCGTGGGCTTGCAAAATGCGGGCGATGGCTAAATACTCACGAACAGCATCTCGTTTTTTGTTTTGGCGTTGGAAAATCATAGCCAAACGACGATGAGGGCCTAACAAGTTTGAATCAAGGCGAACAGCACGTTCCCAATTGCCGATGGCATCATCCAATTTTCGTTGACGTAAAAGGAATTCACCAACAGCGGTATACGTTTTGGCAGCGTCGAGAAGTCGTCCCTGGCGTTCTTGAATATCAGCGATCTTTTTTAAGTAAGCAATGTCGCCTCGGGAATACTTGGCAGCCAGTTTGAAGCATTCCAGGGCTTTGTCTAACTGCTTTAATCCCAGACACGCTTCACCTAAACCAGCGTAAGGAGCGGGTTCTTTGGGAAATTCTGCAAGGGCAACGCGGTAGGCACCAAAGGCATCTTTCCACCTTTCTTTTGAACTGTACATGGTGCCACGATTAAGGGCTTCCTCATAGCGGGGACGATTATTGGCCACTTTCAGACTCCAGGGTAGCTAAGGAACGGCAATGAATGAACTTGGACAAATGTGACTTGTGCCGTTGCTTAAAGGTGACGATGTCATGCCACAACTTACTTATTGAATCGTCAGCCTTAAAGAATAAATGTTGATAAACAGAAAACATAGGCAGGGTTAGAACACCTAAATCTCAAATTTCCTGCATGAACTTACTAAACATATAACAGAGCAACTTGAAGGGCAAGAAATTTGTACTAATTGACTATAGATTCTTTTGTTAAAATGAATCTTGCCCCGTGCAAAAGCGAGAATGCTTGCATCAAAAATCAACTTTGACGAGGGCGATACTGCAAGGCCTCAGCCAGGTGTGCTGGCTGGATATGCTCTTCACCAGCCAGATCGGCGATGGTACGGGCTACTTTTAAAATTCGATGGAAGGCGCGGGCGCTCAAGTTCATTTGCGCCATGGCACTGCGCATAAGTTTCTTGCCTGTCTCGTCTAACAGGCAAACTTCTCGAACTTCGCTGGGCCCCATATCGGCGTTACAGTTTAAATTAGACTTTTGGAAACGTTTGGTCTGTATTTTTCTAGCTTTCTCCACACGTTCTCGAACACATTCCGATGTCTCTCCCCGCTGAATAGCCGTTAATTTATCGAAATCGACTCGCGGTACATCGACGTGCAGGTCAATGCGGTCCATCAAGGGGCCAGAGATGCGTTTCTGGTAGCGGGTCACCATCGCGTTGGAGCAAGAGCAGGGATGCGTTGCATCCCCAAAATAGCCGCAGGGGCATGGATTTTGCGCGGCAATGAGCATGAAATTGGCGGGATAGGTGACTGTGCCGTTAGCCCGGGAAATGGCGATTTCTCTTGGGTTTCCCTCCAGGGGTTGGCGCAGCACTTCAATCAAGTTCTGCCCGAACTCAGGCAGCTCATCCAGGAAGAGTACTCCCCGATGAGCCAAGGATATTTCGCCCGGTCTAGGCCAGGCCCCCCCTCCCACCAGGCCAGCGTAGCTGATAGTATGATGTGGCGAGCGAAACGGCCGTTGCCGAATCAAGGGTGTGTCTGCTGGTAACAAACCTGCCACACTATAGATCTTCGTCACCTCTAACGACTCATCCACTGTCATCCGGGGCATAATGCTGGGAAAGGATTTTGAAATAAGAGTCTTTCCTGCCCCAGGCGGGCCTGTGAGAAGTAAATTATGAAAACCACTCACAGCGATCTCCGCTGCCCGCTTAACATGTTCTTGCCCCATAATATCAGCAAAATCAGCAGCATAATTAACCGGGGCGTCAAAGACTGCCTTCAAATCGACCTCATATGGTGAAATGGGGCTTAAACCCGTCAAATGTCCCACAAGCTGAGCCAAATTGGTGACTGGAATTATCTCTAAATCTGGCAACAGTGCAGCTTCCTCCGCATCTACGGTGGGCACAAAGACACGCGCATACCCCAACTGCCGAGCTAAAGCCGTCATAGGCAAGATGCCCTTCGTATGCCGGGTGGTGCCATCAAGAGACAATTCTCCAATAAACAGCCCCCCTTCCAATTTGTCAGGCCATACCTGTTGTGAAGCAGCCAATACGCCCACAGCAATGGGCAAATCATAGGCAGGCCCCTCTTTGCGCAGATCTGCTGGAGCGAGATTAACGGTGATGCGTTTATTTGCGGGGAAAGTGAAACCACTGTTCTTAATAGCAGAATGAACCCGGTCCCTGCTTTCGCGCACGGCCGCATCTGGTAAGCCAACTAGATTAAAAGCAGGTGCGCCACGTATGATGTCTACTTCAACGTCAATGGTTTCAGCATTTAACCCCACGATGGCACAACTTATTACCTTTGCCAACATAACACATTACTCCTATAAACCATCGCTGATAAACTAAGGAACAGAAATTAGATAATACGACGAAGTCGTTTTCTTAGTGACCAGCTAAACAGGAGCCCCCTCTTTTCAGGGGTAAAGGTCACTTGAAGCGCATCCATCACTTATGTATGGATGTGCACTTGTCGTTCCTTGAAACTGACGATGTAATCCCGTATTTCATCGTCAATCCTAAAGGGCATGAAGCCTATTGAATTAACAACCGAAGAGCTGCCCCGGTTGGATAAACTATATCGCCGAACCAAGAATGTGCGCAGGTGTCATAGGGCACAAAGGATTGTGTGTCGTTGTTATTCGAGCTTGAGTTCTTTTTGGGCTTCACTTTCACCATAACGGAGCGCATTGGTGACAGCGATGGCAATGGCAGCGGCGATGGATAAAGCATATTCTACATCTTGATCATCAAAGTCGCCATCTCGTTTATTTACCAATTGCATGGCTCCGACTACGGCTCCCCCAAATAAGAGGGGAACACACAACAGAGAGTGCGTTTGAAAACCTGTATGAACATCAACATCACGAAAATGTGAAGGATGCGTGGCGACATCATTTGTGTACACCCATTTTCCTGATTGCGCTACACTGCCTACAAAGCCTTCTCCTAAAGGCACTTCCATCTGGTTTAAAATATCGTTTGGAGTGCCCACATTGGCTAATACGCGTAGGCTATTGCTGGAATTGTCGAGCCACCACAATGAGGCCACTTCGATATCCCAACTGGTATGAACATGTTGAATGGTGAGGCGAACCACTTCATCTAAGTCAAGTGTTGAGGTGATGGTACGGGTGATATCGATTAGGGTGTTTAGTTCTTTAACACGGCGGGATAAAGCTTTATCTGCCGCCTGGAACACACGTGCATTTTCTAAAGCAATGGCAGCATAATCACCCAAAAAAGCCAACAAGAATTCATCCCGTTTACTAAAAGTGCGATAAGTGACGCGATGGCTAACGCCTAGTACCCCCAGTGTGATGCCCCGAAGCTTCAGGGGCACATACAAAATCGAGCGGGCATAGTGTCCGATTTTTACCATCAACCCCTGGTTGGAAAATTCAGCTTTGCGCACGGGATGACCAGAAACCATGACTTTCCCTAAATAGGTGTCTGGATTGATAGGAACGGATTCAGGCGGGGGCGTGTGGGGGTCGCTTTTTTCGTAAGCGTACAAATTTTTGCTATCTTTGTCTGAAAGCCAGATGTGACTTTCTTCTGCATTGGTGAGATAGGTGGCTGCTTCTAACACCCGTCCCAATACATCATCTGTGCTGAGGAGGGAGGTTATGGCTTTGCCGATGTTTGACAACGTGTTCATTTCATGGGTCTGGCGACTCATTTCTACTTTGACACGGCGAAGTTGTTCTGCCAGCTCTGTTTTATCGTGGAGTAGGCGAGTTTCTACGAGGGCTCTTTCGATAGTTTCTATTACTTCATCAATGGTAAATGGTTTGATTAAGTAATCTTTAGCACCTAGGCGAAAGGCTTCGATGGCAGATAGTTCTGATCCGTACCCTGTCATGAGAATGACGGGTGTGCTGATCGATTCTTTTGCCATTTGTTGCAGGACGTCGATCCCGGTCATTTCTGGCAAATTAAAATCTAGCATGACCAGGTCGGGTTTTTGTTCACGAATGAATGCTAAGCCTGTTTGTCCGTCGTATGTGTACAGTGTGTTGTACCCAAATGTGGGCAGCACATGTTCTGTCAAATATTTGACGATTTCTCGACTGTCATCAATGATCAGAATGCGTTCACCACTCATATTTTAATTCTCGATGGCGAATAAGGATTATGTTCTTGGGAATGAAGTAAGGACTGATGATGAAATAAAATACGGAATTGCATCATCAGTTTTAAGGAACGGGAAATGAACATCCATACATACGTTATGGCATTGATGGATGCGTTTCAAGTGACCTTTACCCAGGAAGAACGGGGACTCGTGTTTAGACGGTCACTCAGGAAATAATTTCTCGTATTATTTAACTTCCGTTCCTAAATAGCACGGGTATTATGAACCAATAACTTTGTCGCTCCACCCAATATGCCTGTTAAAATTTGGAGCTGGTTTTATGATCTGTCTGATACTATTTTGTTTGGCGCTTGTCGATGTAAATTATAACATAGGCTTGTTGTTCTTGACACAAGGATGTTTATAAACTTGGATTTAAATGGCTGGCAACTTTACGTAATGATGAATTCATGATATATTATGTCGAGAAAACGGCCGTTTTAGGCCACCTGTATTCACCTAAGCCGAATTTCAATAGCTATGAAATGGAGGATATCAAAATGCTTTCTCGACAACGACTTTTGCTGATTTTCCTGATTATCATGGGGCTAACCGTGTTGTTAGTTGGATGTACACGTCCTGCTCCTAAAGATGAAGCAATGGCCGGGGTTTCAGAGCCACCTGATACTTCTGACCCGAATGTGGGTGGCGGCACGAGTTTAGACCCCACATCGGCTCCTGACGTTGCAGCCCCTGAGGCTGCCCCAGAAACGGAATCAGCTGAAACTGAAGCAGATGAATCGGAGGCGGGGTATCCAGCAGCGGAAGCCAGTATTGATGTTGAGGCAACCGCGGTGCCAGCTACGGTAGAAGCGGTTGAGGCAACGGCGACACTTGAACCTGCTCCTGAAGAGGAGACGGTGGCTGAAGAAGGGAAAGAGGAAACGGCCGTTACCGCAGAAACGAGCTCCGTCACCTGCCCCCCAGAACATGTCGTCCAGCCAGGGGAAAACCTGTTCCGCATTGGCTTACAGTATGGGCTGTCGTGGGTGACACTGGCACAGTACAACGGCATCTCAAATCCCAATAACATCACCGTTGGCCAGACTATCAAAATTCTGTGCGATAAAGAGGTGCAGCTGCCTGTTCAACCTACCCTATCCCCAGACAACGTTACCCATTACACCGTACAGCCCGGCAATAATTTATACCAAATTGGGTCTAAATTTGGCGTAAGCTGGGTAGAAATTGCTGAAGCCAATGGGTTAGTGAACCCCAATCAGATTTATGCGGGTCAGGTGCTAAAAATTCCAACCAGCGCCCCTGGAGACCGTCCCGAGTTTACCCACATTGTGAAACCGGGCGAGACGGTGTACAGCATATCTTTGCAGTATGGCGTTCCCACGGCAGCTATCGCAGAAGCAAATAATCTGGAATATCCCTATGTCATTTATGCTGGACAGCCGTTGATCATCCCGGGCAACAGCTAAATTGAGGCAAAGCAATCGAGTGATTTTGTCAAAATTCACTTGTGCCAAAAACTAAAAAATAACGTATGCTTGTTGAGGGTGCAGTAAAACTGCACCCTTAAATTTTAAGGGTCTCTGAAGTTTTGTGTGGTCGGGGTAGGATGACCGGGAAAGGATTTGATTGAGCATACAGGTTTGTCTCCTGGTTGTCTCGCCCCAAACAAGGCTTTAATAGGTGAAAAATTATGAGTTGGCAAGGCGTTATCCGCGCATATCAAAAATATCTTCCATTTGATGAATCCGTTGACATCATCACGCTGAATGAGGGAAATACTCCGCTCATTCGGGCTGAGCGGCTGGCAGAAATCATCGCTCCTAAAGCTGGTTTGCAGTTGTATCTGAAATACGAAGGTTTGAATCCTACCGGTTCCTTTAAGGATCGGGGCATGACAGCTGCCATGACGCAAGCTGTCCGTGAAGGGGCGAAGAGTGTCATTTGTGCCAGCACCGGCAATACTGCGGCTAGTGCTGCTGCCTACGCTGCCCGAGCCGGTTTGCGCTGCCTGGTTTTGGTGCCGGAAGGGAAGATTGCCCTAGGTAAACTGGCGGCGTCGCTGGCGTATGGCGCGGATGTCATTAGCATTGATGGCTCTTTTGATGATGGCCTGGATATGGTGCGTGAAATCGTGGAGCGGCAGCCGATTGTGCTGGTGAATTCTATCAATCCGTGGCGGTTGGAGGGGCAAAAGACTGGCTCGTTTGAAATTATTGATCAACTGGGTGGCGTGGCTCCTGATTGGCATTGCTTGCCGGTGGGAAACGCGGGCAATATCTCAGCCTATTGGTTGGGTTACAAGCAGTATGGCAAAGGTCAACCGCGCATCCTGGGTGGGCAGGCCGCCGGTTCTGCTCCGATTGTGTTAGGTAGGGTTGTGGAAAAACCGGAAACGATTGCTACTGCTATTCGCATTGGTAATCCGGCTCGGTGGCATCAGGCATTGGAAGCATTGGACGAATCTGGTGGTATCATAACGGCCGTTACCGATGAGAAGATCCTGGAAAGCTGGAACTTGCTGGCAAAAGAGGAGGGTGTCTTTGTTGAACCCGCTTCAGCCACCGGCGTGGCGGCGCTCAAACAACAAATCGAGAGGGGCAAAATTGATCCCGTAGGCAAAACGGCCGTTTGCATCCTCACGGGGCACGGACTTAAAGATCCAGGAACGGCCGTGTCTCAAGCTACTGAACCGGTCACTTTACCGGCCGATATTAATGCGCTTGAGAGATACTTGGAGCCAACGATGAAATAAAACAGGGTATTGCTCCGTGCCTTACAGCCGCTCACTGATTGCTGAGAAACTCCACGGGGAGCCATCCCCTGACGCCTTTCACGGTGCTTACTTCACGCCAAAAGTGACCGGCACGATTTGCGTGTCTGTCGAGGAGGATGACTATGTCACCGCTGTTGATGATGATGGTTTTTTGTCCACCTGGCGTGTTGCGCAGCCAAATGGTGCTGCCTCCTAAATCAACAACGGCCGTTTCTCCCACAATTGGTGTTGGCGTCAGGGTGGGCGTGGGGGAACTGGTTGGTGTGGCTGTGGGGGTAGGCGTGGGGGTGTTGGTTTGCGTTGACGTTTCGGTGAGAGGGGTGACGGCAGCTGCGCTGCTGTCTGCCTCACTTTCGGTGCCAGCTATGCTTGTGCTGTCCTCGCCCTCTGCGGCGGGCAGCCCCACAAACGCACCACTGGCTGGTGTGCCAGACCGACTAAATTCAGCAGTATTTGTTGCCGATGGCGTAGGTGTTGTGACACTGCTACCGACAATGGCAATGGTGGTTTCTTTTGCGGTGGGCGTGGGGATGAGAACGGCCGTTTGCTCGGTGAGTGGTGTGCCATTTAAGGGAACACCTGCCAGGAAAAAGCCAAAACCCAGCAAAACACAGGCAAAGCCATACCCGGTAAACATACGCACCCGCGAATCGAGCCTGACTCCTTGCAATTTAGCTCGCGCTAAAAATTTTGGTGATTGACCGACCAGGGAGAGTCCGGTAAAAATTAAGGCACCTAACGCGCTCAGAGCCATGCCTAGTAATGTCCATGTTGGAAAACCCATAACGCCACGATTATAACGCCTTTAAAAGCGCGTGCATACCATTCATGAGAAAAAATTTAGTAAGGACTGACAATGAAATAAAATACGGTATGGTATCGTCAGTTTTCAGGCATGGTAAAGAAACGATTTCGTTGTATGATTTAATTTCCGTTTCTAAGCGTATTGCCCCAATCTCCATGTGTCTCTAATCTCGGATGCAGTATAATCCTGATGGGTCACTGAATCATATCAGGACAGCTGTTATATCATCAACGCACTTGATTTTTACTATTTTAATTGGCGACTGTACAAGTTCAGCCCTTGGCTTGTTGTATCGTTGCTTTCATTTTTCACAAACGTAGATGCTAACTATGGTCAGCCTTGCCTGGCGCCTGTGCGCTTCTGCGTTGCCAACTTTAGGAGTAAAATATGGCTAATCAATACAATGTTGTCGTTTTGGGAGCGGGACCTGGCGGATATGTGGCCGCTATTCGTGCCTCGCAGTTAGGCTTAAAAACTGCCATCATTGAAAAAGAATATTGGGGCGGCGTTTGCCTCAATGTGGGTTGTATCCCGTCTAAATCATTATTGAAAAATGCTGAAGTGGCTCACACTTTACAACATAAAGCTAAAGAATTTGGTTTCAGCTTCGATAACTTATCATTGGATTATGGTGTTGCTTTTAAGCGCAGTCGCCAAGTTTCTAGTCGTCTCGTCAAAGGCATTGGCTTTTTGATGAAGAAGAACAATATCGATGTGTATGAAGGCGTTGGTAAACTGGCGGATCAGGAAACCATTCAGGTGTCTTTGAATGATGGCAGTGCTGTGACTTTGACCGCACAACATATCATTTTGGCGACGGGTGCGCGTCCCCGGCCATTACCAGGCATTGAGTTTGATGGCGAACGGATTATCTCTTATAAGGAAGCTATCCTGGCTGAAGAATTGCCGGAGAGTTTGGTCATCATCGGTGGTGGTGTGATTGGCGTGGAAGTGGCTTACATGTGGGCTAACTATGGCGTGGATGTCACTATTGTGGAGATGATGTCCCATCTGCTGCCCAATGAGGAGCCAGAAGTGAGTAAGATTCTGGAGAAAGCATACAAGAAGTTGGGCGTAAAATTGCATTTGGAAACGGCCGTTCAGAAAGTAGAAGTGACTGATAACGGTGTCAAGGTGCATGTGCCAGATGGCACTGCTTTGGTAGCTGACAAAGTAATGCTCGCCATCAACTTTATGCCCAACACGGAAGATATTGGTCTAGACTTGGCGGGCGTCAAGCTGACAGAGCGTGGCAATATTGAAATTGATGGCACGATGCGCACCAATGTGCCCAACATCTATGCCATTGGTGACGTGGCTACCGATTTTCGCCTGGCGCACATTGCCTCAGCAATGGGCATGGTTGCTGCTGAAGCGATTGCAGGTGAGGAAACGCATCCTGTTGACTTCTTGATGATGCCTCGTGCCACTTACTGTGTGCCGCAGGTTGCCAGTTTTGGCTACACAGAAGAAAAGGCAAAAGCGGCGGGGTATGAGGTTCATACTGGTCGTTTCAACTTCATGGCCAATGGCAAGGCGCTTGGTCTTGGCGAAAAAGATGGCTTCATCAAAATTATCTCTGATGCAAAATATGGCGAAATTCTCGGTGCCCACATGGTTGGCCCGGATGTGACAGAATTGCTGCCAGAATTGACGCTGGCGCATAATCAAGAACTCACTGCTGCGGAAATTGCCCACAATGTCCATGCCCACCCCACGCTCAGTGAAGCGCTGATGGAAGCAGCACACAATGTGGAGGGGCAAGCGATTCACGGATAGTGCCGGGCAGAAATTAGAAAGTAGAAAGCAGTAACGGCCGTTTTACAGGGAAATAATCACTTTAGGTTGCAACGGGAAAATTCATCTTTTAAGGAGAGTTTTTATGACGCAAGACATCTACAAAAAACTTGCCCAGCATCTCGATGATTTGCCTGCTGGCTATCCAGCTACCGAATCGGGTGTGGAGCTGCGTATTTTGCGCCGCTTGTTTACCCCAGAACATGCCGAACTCGCCACGCATCTCACTGTGCTGCCAGAAGAAGCCCGCGTGGTGGCTCGGCGGGCTGGATTGGAAACGGCCGTTGCTGCTGACATGTTGCAGGAAATGGAGAAAAAAGGACTCATTTACGCCAATCATCCTGATGATGGTGGTGAACCCAAATACTCATCTGCTCCCTTCGTCGTCGGTATTTGGGAGTTCCAGGTAGGGCGGTTGACACCGGAACTAGTTCGTGATTTTGATGAATATGCCCCCAGTCTCATGAATATTTGGGAGCATACTCCCCAGCTGCGCACCATTCCTGTTGGCCAGAGCATTGATGCGCAGCTGGAGATCATGGTTTATGAACAGGCTGAAGAGATCGTCCGCTCGCATAGTAATATTACCGTTGCCCCCTGCGTTTGCCGTCAGGAAAAAGCTGTCATTGGCGAAGGCTGCGGTAAACCGCTGGAGACATGTCTCTCATTTGGTTCGGCGGCAGCTTACTACCAGCGTAATGGCTTAGGCCGGAAAATTAGCCAGGAGGAGGCGTTGGAAATCCTCGATTTAGCCAATGAGGCTGGCCTGGTGCTGCAACCGGGAAACTCACAAAATGCGTCCTTTATTTGCTGCTGCTGCGGCGACTGCTGTGGAGTGTTGCGCAATTTGAATCAACACCCGCAGCCGGCCAGTGTCATTGCTTCGGCGTTCTTTGCCAGGCTGGTTGACGAAGATTTATGCACGAGCTGCGGTTTATGCGAGACGCGCTGTCAGATGAACGCGCTGGATTTTGAGGATTATGTGCCGGAAATCAATCTGGATCGTTGTATTGGCTGTGGTTTGTGTGTTTCTACTTGCCCCACTGAGGCGCTGGTGATGGAGAGAAAGGCAGAAGAAGAACGGCCGTCTATTCCCAAAAACATTGTCATGACTCATTACCGTCTGGCTAGAGCGCGCGGCAAAATGAAACCGACTGAAATGGTCATGATGGCTGTCCGTTCTAAAGTGGATCGGCTGTTAGCCCGCCGGTAGACGACGAGCCGCACGTTGTCCCCTTTTTTCTGAATGCAGCTACTTCTTGCTCACGTATAACGCGATAAAGAAAAGTAGAAACCCGACATTCATTATTGTGCAAAGAAACATTGGAGCCGGTAATATCAAAATCGTAAAAAATTGTGTCCAAAAACCGCTCCTGATGAACGCAACGATAGCTAGAAAAATGAAAACTAAAGCAATGGGGGTTCTCATCCACTTACACAGTGTTTTGATTGTCCTCGTAATATTCTCTAAACCATTGCCCCCTTGACTTTTATCCCATAGATAAAGCGCAGTGAGACAGGAAATTATGATAAAAGAGACGATGTTGGCTGTAAAGGGCTTCAAGATTCTTATGTCCCATTGAAAACTGGATGATTAGCACTGACACTGACGCTTTTGATTATACTTGCCTGAACTGATCTCGCCAAGCAGGATAAGGGGGAGCCATGCCTCCAACCATGTGCTTTGTCACTGCAAAAATGTGCGCAAAAACTAATAATAGAACATATCAGCAAATGCGTTACAATTAAGCTGCATTTCTGATTTCAGATTTAAGTTTTATGGAGAACATATGGGTTCCATTGGACAGCTCACAGTTGAAGGTTATAAATCTATTCGTATGATGGATTTAGATTTACGCCCATTAAATATATTGATTGGGGCAAATGGCGTTGGGAAATCAAATTTTATCAGTGTATTTAAATTTCTTTACGAGTTAACTAACGAAAATCTTCAATTATATACGGCAAAGTCGGGGGGTGTTGATACCTTCTTATATTTTGGGCAGCAAGTAACAGATTCTCTTTCTTTTCGGGTGGAATTTGTGCAAAATGAGCAGGGTCTAACCAATACTTACTCGTGTTCTTTAAGTCCTTCAGCAGATGGAGTGTTTGTTTTTGAGGATGAATCTGCTCAGTTCCATGATCGAACTCATTATCCAAAACCCTATGTAGTTCATTTAGGCTCAGGCAGCATAGAGACACAGCTAAATAAGGAAGCAAATTCCAAGCTTGTTCGTTATGTAAAAAAAGCGATGGCAAGCTGGCAAATTTACCATTTTCATGATACTAGTGAATCAGCAAAAGTAAAACAAATGGGAGATATTTTTGATAATCGTTTCTTGCGTCAAGATGCGTCTAATTTAGCAGCATATTTATATCTGCTACGAGAAACAGAAGTTGCACATTATCAAAATATTGTCGAAGTCATACGCATGATCGCCCCATTCTTCAATGATTTTGCCTTACGTCCATCACCTTTTAATCTTGAAAAAATTCGTTTAGAATGGCGCGAAAAAGGTACTGATATGATTTTTGGTGCCAATGCGCTATCTGATGGCACGTTACGGTTTATGAGCCTGGCTACTTTATTATTACAGCCAACAGCTAAACTTCCTACAACGATAATTTTAGATGAGCCAGAATTAGGCTTGCATCCTTATGCCATAACCATTTTGGCAAATTTGCTTCAAAGCGCAGCGGTACGGACACAAGTCATTGTTTCTACTCAATCTGTCACATTGGTTAATCAATTCAATCCAGAAGACATTATCGTCGTAGATAGAAAAGATGGGCAATCGGACTTCCGTCATTTACCAAAAGATGAAATCGATAATTGGCTTGAAGATTACGGGTTAGGAGATTTGTGGGAAAAGAATATATTGGGAGGTCGTCCCACCTAATGCGACGCGTAAAAATTCTTGTTGAAGGGCAAACCGAAGAGGCTTTTGTAAATGGGCTATTCTTCGACTATTTTCTAAAACGGAACATCTTGATTACACCCATCTTACTTACAACAAAACGGGTTAAAAACCGGAATGTCCGAGAGAAAGCAACGTTTGGACGTCTCTTCAAAGGAGGAGTCTCAACTTACGGTAAAGTAAAACGCGACGTGCTTAAAGTTTTGGGTGATAAACAAGCTGTTGTCACAACAATGATAGATTATTATGGTTTACCTGGTGACTTCCCAGGCATGGACAGCTTACCAAGGGATAATGGATATAAGATAGTCCGCCATTTGGAAAAAGAATTTCGAGATGATATTGGAACACCTCGTTTTCGACCATTTCTAGCCTTACATGAATATGAAGCTTTATTATTTAGCCAACCTGAAAAAATTGCTGAGGCATTCCCAGAACAGGATGTGCGAAAAGATTTACAAGCCATTCGGAACAAATTCAGTTCACCTGAGGAAATTAACCAAGGTCAAGAGACCCACCCATCTGCCCGTATCATGAAACATATTCCCAGTTATAGAAAGCCAGTCCATGGTCTTTTAATTGCTAAGAAAATCGGACTTGCCATCATGCGTCGAGAATGTGTACATTTTGATGAGTGGTTAGCATGGTTAGAGTCTTTAGCAGATTAGGTGAAGGGTATCAAGCAGTAGAGATTTGTTCTTCGAGGAACTCCATCTGAAAATAGGTGATTAATCTTAAATCCACGATTTAAATTCGCAGTTTCCTATTAAACTACCATGGCGCTAGAACCGGTGAGGCTCTTGGTGACTTCGATGCGTGCTGGAAAGGCGTCGCGTAGTTCGTCGATGTGGGTG
>PDQY01000147.1 GCA_002746795.1 Chloroflexota bacterium
TTTTGGGGAGGGGGAGGGCATTAGTAATCAATATGATTTGACATTGTGTCTAAATCATAGGGGGTGTTTTACCAGGTTGGATGGGTAACAGGATATGGAAGGTGCTGCCTGGCAAAGTTTCAGCGTCACGTTTTTCGCTTTCAACCCAAATACGTCCTTTATGAGCCTCAATGATACCTTTGGCGATGGCCAAGCCTAAGCCAAGACCACCCCCTTGAAAAGCGGATTTACTCGTTGAATGATGCTCAATAGCGCCTAATGTATAAAATTGTTCAAAAATACGTCTTTGTTCATCCATAGGAATGCCAATGCCAGTATCCTGGATGATAATGTCTACAGCCTTATCTTTGACTTTAGTGCCGGTTAAGCTAATTTGGCCACCATCGGGTGTATATTTAACTGCGTTTCCGATAACATGTTCAATTGCGGCTTCCAATCGGCGACCATCTCCTTGTAGTAAGGGCATTTCGGAGAAATCGCCAACGACTAAATCCACGCTGCGTTTTTCACACACAGTTTTGAATGTCTCTTGAACATTTCCAATCACTTTTGCTAACCGAACTGGCCCCAAGGAGAGATCTAACGTGCCTGATGAGATTCTTACTACGCTGATAATTTCATTAATCACTTCTTGCATTCTAGTGACACCAGATTGCAAGCCTTCGGCAATGCCGACTACGGATTGTGCCTGGATGACTTCGTTGTTGCTATTTACTTGTTCTGCCAAAAGATGGGAATAGCCACTTATCAGTGTCAGGGGGGTGCGCAGTTCATGTGAAACTAACACAATAAAGTCGCTTTTAAGACTGTCTAGCTCCATTAACCGTTTGTTTGCACTGCGCAGCTCGCGCACTTTGTTTTCCAGCCGTTCTACAAGATTTTGGGCATGTAACTCTAGATGTTGGCTGCGTTCATCGGCGCTCAACTGATCTGAAGCCCCTTGCAAAAATCGTTGGACATCATAAGGGAAGGTGGCCACATCAATTGGTTTGGTCATGAACCCGGTGCAGCCTGCGGCCAGGGCAAGTTCACGGCTGCCAGGGCTGATATTGGCTGTGAGTGCCACAATGGGCACGCTTGAGAAGTTTGGCAGGCTGCGTAATCTGGTGGTGATTTCTCGCCCATCCATATTGGGGAGGTTGATATCCATGAGGATGAGTTCAGGATTTTTATCACGAGCAAGGTTAATGCCTTCTAGCCCTTCACTGGCCACATAAACTTCATAGCCACGACTGGTCAGGACGCGTTCTATTAAGCGTCTGCTAGCAAGGTCGTCTTCGATGTAGAGTATACGTGCGCTTTCGTTGCTCATGATGTGTTCCGCTAAAATTTTACCCCGGACAATCGCGGTTAGGGTAAGGCCTGCTTGATGTCACTTAATAAGTCTGAGTCCAGGAAGGAGCCTTTTTGTAAGAGTGCCTTTATTTTACCGTCAAGTTCTGCTCTTTCAAAAGTCGAAAGTTCTTTTGCTGTGATGACGATGATGGGCACATCTCTTAGTTTGGGGTCTTTTTTCATTTCTTTGACGATGCCAAACCCATCCATGCCAGGCATCATGAGATCTAAAATGAGTAGGTTGGGCACATTTTTTTTGATTAGCTCTAGCCCTGCTAAACCGTTGTTTGCTTCGTCGATCAAAAATTCGCCTTGGGCTTGCAATATGCGGCGAATGAGCCTGCTGGCATCTGGATTATCTTCAATGATGGCAATGCGCTGCACACGGTCATCAATGTCTTCGAGGGCGGTTAGTAGGCCTTCTGGTTTGCCATGATGATCTGGCACTTCTTCCATGAGAACCATGTCCCGGGCATACTGTTCACCGACAATGTGTTTTTCTACGGGGAAGGTGTGACCAGAGCAGTTGAGGACTACTGTTTCGTGGGGCTGGATGGTGCCTTCTCGAATCAGGTTAATGAGCCCAGCAAAGGTAACGGCCGTTGCCGGTTCAACAGAAATTCCATCCATGTGTGCTGCAATTTGTAATGCTTTGAATGCCTCGGTGTCATCAACTGCATTGATGGTTCCGCCATGCTGCAAAATTAATGAGCGCAAGACTTCATATACCTCACCAGGTACGCCAGTGGCTAAGGTGGTAATATCTGTAATGGGGCAGTCAACATTTTCGGCTTTTTCTAAACCTTTGTGGAAAGATAAAGCCATGGGGGCGCATCCTGCTGATTGAAAACATCCCATTTTGGGCAATCGTTCGATCAAGCCCATGTCATAGATTTCTTGGAAGCCTTTCATGACACCAACAGGGCCGAGCCCGCCACTGACAGCCTGTAAATACCAATCGGGTGCTTTCCAAGGGAATTTATCGCCATTGGGCATGGTGGGATCTGCATTTGCCGCCAGGCTGCCCAATTGTTCTGCCAGTTCATACGCCATTGTTTTCATGGCTTCTTTGGCGGCAATCCCTTTGATGCCGCGATCAAGAAAAATGCCTTTGTTGGCAGCAAAATCTGCGGCTACCTGTTTGCATTGATCATAGGTGCCTGCCACTTTGATCACCTCTGAGCCATACAAAGCTACTTCTCGCATTTTGTCGGCAGGGACTGGGCTGGTGACGAAAACCCATAATTTGATACCGGCTCGCGCACTATAAGCTGAATAAGCAATAGCCACATTCCCGGTTGAGGCGACCACAGCTTCTTTGATTCCCGCTTCTTTCATGACGCTGATGGCGACAGAGGCTTGTCGATCCTTAAAAGAACCAGTGGGCCCCTGGCGTTCGTCTTTGATATAGATTTTGTCATGTCCGAGCATGAGCCCTAGATTATGTGCTGGCAAGAGGGGGGTCCAGCCTTCTCCCAAAGAAATGATGTTGTCGTCATTCCTGAGCGGCAGCATGTCCCGGTAGCGCCACATGGTTGTGCCTCGTGTGGAGAGTGACTGGAGCCAGGAATGGGGTTGGGGCAGGTCGTATGCAGCATCTAACCACTCTCTGCCGCATTTGGGGCAGGCTTTTAATGGCTTTTCAAATAAGGTTTTTGTCTGACAATGTTTACAAATGGTGTAGAAATGTCTCATAATCATTTAAGTGTTGAAGGCAACGACTGGTTGTTCTTCTGGTTGAACTAGAGGTAAGCGGACAAAGATAGTTGTACCTTTTCCGTAATCGGTTTCTAAGGACAGATTCCCATTGTGCATACGTACCAACCACAGTGTAATAGGCAACCCAAGTCCCGTTCCTCCGGCAGTGCGTGTGGTGGAATTATCGATTTGTTCAAATGCTATAAATAGTTTGTCTAAATCTTCTTCTTTAATGCCCAAACCTGTATCTGAAACTGTGACAAGCAGTTCTTTTTCACTTTCTTGAGAGACTTTGAGGCTGATATGCCCTTCTATTGTAAACTTGGCAGAGTTGGAAAGCAGGTTGATGAGAATTTGCCGGATTCGGAGCGGGTCGGCTTCTATGGTGGGCAGGTCGTTGGCAATGTCGCTAATGATTTGCACATTGGGCCTGATGAGACTGCGAATATCTGATAAAGTGGCTTGGGCTGCCTGGCCAAGGTCAACCTGTTCAAAGGAGAGGTTCATTTTCCCAGCCTCGATTTTTGCCATGTCGAGGATTTCGTTGATAAGTGAAAGGAGATGTTGCCCGTTGTTGTAGATTGATGTTAAATCTTCTTCTTGTTCTTGTGTCAGCGGGCCATCAATCCCTTTTAAGATGACGCGAGAGAAGCCAATGATTGAATTGAGTGGGGTGCGTAGTTCGTGGGACATGTTTGCCAGGAATTGGTTTTTCATGTCATCAAGCTGGCGCAGGTCTTCGATGTTTTCTTGAATTTGTTCGAAAAGCCGGGCATTTTCAATGGCGAGGCCGGCTTGCGTGGCAATGCTGCGCAGCAATTGGCTGTCGTTTTCTTGGTAGGCTCGTGGTTGTGTGGAGAGGACACAGATGAGGCCAGAGGGGGTGTTTTCTCGTTGGAAGGGAACCCAAATGCCGGATTGTGATTCTGCAAATTCTGGAAAGATTTTGTGAAGGGGGTGGGTGGCGTCGGTAATGATGGGGAGATCGTCTTTGAGGAATTGATGGAGCGCTGAATCCTTGTTTATTTTTGGTATAGGCAGTTTTTGCTCTTTGTTCTGGATAATTGAGAGAATTGGCTCGAATTTATTTGTTTCTTGCTCATATTGAGCCATTAAGAACATTGAGGTATTGAGCAGCCGACCAATTTGCTGGTAGGTTGTCAGGGCCAGCTGCTTGACATCTAGGATACTGGATATGTTGGCCTGGATTTGGTTTAGGAAAATGAGTTCTTGGGCGCGGGTGAGGGCTTCATCCAGTAATTTTAGATTTTCAAGGTGGGTGGTTAAATGGTCAACGACTGTTTGGGAAAAGATGATATTGTTGGTGGTAAACGGCCGTTTACTGGGAGCCTCCACCGACAAAAAACCAATTAGATCTTGCTGGCTGGCTAACGGAACCAACAGGGCACTGACGGCTCCGAATTGGGTTGCATATTGCGCCAAGGCGTCGGCTGGAATTTCTGCTTCAGTTTCACTGATCAGCAAGGGCTGCCGCTGCTCATTTAGGTAGTCGAAGACAAAATCACCCTCCATGCCAAACTGGATAGTTGTTTGCTGGGGGGCGGGTGATGTTTCCGCGACAATTTGGCCTTGATGGGTTTGTTCATCATACAGGATGATGCGGCACTGAGCCGCACCGGTATAGTCTGCAATTTCGGAGACGGCGATATCTAAAGCATCATCTCGGGTTAATGCCTGGCTGAGAGACCGGCCAATTTGGTAAAGCAGTTCAGCTTGCCTGAGCAATTGTTGGTTGACAATGGTGATGGCGGCTTGATCGACCAAGGTTCTTAAGGGCTGCAAATCTTGTTCGCTTAGTTCAAGTTTGTTGAGAGCTTGAACTGAGAGGGCACCCAGCCAGGTTCCTTCTGCGAAGATGGGAATGAGCACGATTGTTTGTACATATTCTGAAGCCATTAAACTGGATATGGCAGGATTATCTTGTTGAAGTAGCTCGATATGGCTAAGAATGACAATTTCGTTGAGATTTAATTGTGTTTCATAAGGAAACTCTTGGCGCGGCAATTTGGCGAGCGGCTGGTTATCTGACTTTCGGCGGCTCCATTGCATGGGGCGGGCGAGGTAATCTGGGTTTTCTCGTTCTATGATGATCAGTTGCGCAAAATCGAATAGATTGCACTGTGAGGTGAAGTCTAGCAAAACATCATAAACGTCTGCTCGTGTGCGTGTTTCATTGAGTTTGCGACCACTCTCATACAGCCGACTGGTTTCTGCCAGATTTGTTTGTACTTGCGTGAGGAGATCGGCGTTGGTAATGGCAGTTGCTAACTGGTCTGCCAGGTTTTGCAACACGGTGATTGTTTCAGTGGAAAAAGCGTTGATTTCTACGCTTTGCACCGTTAAAGCGCCAATGACATCCCCATGTGAACGCAGGGGTAAAGCTAGCTCTGATTTTGTATCGGGGAGGAGGGGGTTGGGGGCAAACTGTTTTGCTTTGGTCACATCCTGCTCAACTCTTGCTTCGTTGTTTGCGATGGCGGTGCCGATCATGGAGTTGCCCCCAATTTTAAGTTGGTGATTATTTTGAACTTGAGCCTGACCGGCTTCTCCTGTGCCGGCTTCTAGAACAGCCATGTTGTGCAAGCTGTCTACTAAGAAAAGACCCGCATAGTAAAAATTGAACCTGCTCTGAATAAGGTCAACCGTTTCTTGAATTAAAAGGTCTGGATTTAAGATGGTGGTAGCGGCTCGTGAAACTTCGGAGGCTAATTGGAGTTGGTTGGAGTAGGCGCGAGTGGTTTGCAGGAGATAAGCGTTGTTTAACGCCGTACTCATTTCTTTAACAAGCTCTTCAATAAAGATTTGGTTCTCTTGGTCTAAAGAGATGTCGCCTGGCAGGGAAACTTGGCCAAAGGCGTGTTCACCTATGCGTAAAGGAATGTCGCGGGGGTTATAGGCAACTGATTGTTGTGACGCCTGCAATGTTTTGATACGAAACTCTTCCTGGTCAAAATAGGCCTGGACGTTGGTGTTCTCATCTCCCCACACAGAATCGATGTATCGGCCTTGTAAAATCTCTAATTCGTGAGCCCGCTGGGTGGTTTCTGTGAGCAAGCTTAGGTTACGCCACATCGTTGTTAGACTTTGGGCAAAGGTTCGTAATAAGATAGGCAGTTCTTGCTCTTTGTCTTTGCTTAAATTTGTGCTAACTGCAATAAGCGCCCCACTGCGCTGGGCGTCGATGGCGAAAGGAATAACAATGGCTAATCCCTTTATTTTTGATGATAGTTGATGTTCTTTTACAAATTCTTCGGCTGATGTGTCTATTTGTGTCAGCAACTCTGCGATTTGGGGATTTGTGGGGTCCACCTGGACAGGATTGGAGGCGGTGCTGCTTCTAATTATCCAGTTGGTGCTTGTTTCTGACTTTTCATAAATGGATACGTGATCCAGGTTGAGGGATTGCCCAATCCCGTTGACTGCTTCTCTCAAGAGTTCTGTTTCGTTTGCAGCCCGGGATAGGCTTGAATTGAGCTGCAGAATTTGATTTAAGCTGCGACTTTGGCGTTCAACGGAGTCTCGCAGCTGCCGTTGTTGTTCGAGTTGTGAATAAATGGCTTGTTGTAAGGCGATTTGGGATTCTTCTTGGGCACGGAGATGCAGCACTTCTCGAGTTTCAACTAATGCTTCTAAGAATATTAATTGGTATTCATTAAGCTGGATAAGAAGGGAAGTGGGAACCTGCTCGGGTAACAGGGTTTTGCATATTGATTTCAGCATCTGTGAAGCTGTGATGTGGGAGAGTCCCGTTTTTGCAGAATTAGTGGCCAGGGCAGCTACGTCATGTTTTGAGATGGTGCCGTTTAGAAAACCTGTAATTTGCTCGAATATCGCAGTGGCTATGGGGGCTCCAGATTGAACAGATTTCATGGCGTCCCGGTTGTTGTTAGCAAATTTGGCAAAGGTGGTTGCCATATTGGCTATGATGGGGGTTTGGAATGAGAGCCAACTGTCGTGATTGAGTTTCCTGTCTGGATGGGTCTGTGTGTTCATGAAGTTGAGAAGATTGTGTTTATGAATCTGTTTGTGTGCCTGGTTTGCCTAAAGCGATATTGACGGAACGGCCGTTAACCTGTTTAGATAAGGCTTTTAGGCCGATCCTGATAATCTCGTTTGTATCTGCCGTGTTGTGCAGTTGGGTGCTGATCTGGTTCAGGAGTTTCTGCCGTTTAACACGGGATTCAGCAGCTGCTAGCAAACGGCTGTTATCGATAGCTGTTGCCAGCTGGTCACTCATGGTTTGCAGGGTGCTTACCAACTCAGGTGAAAAAGCGTGGGCTTCTGTGCTTTGGACGGTGACAGCACCAATGATTTCTCCCCGTACATTGAGCGGCAGAGCCAGTTCGGAGCGGGTATCGGGTAAATGGATATTGGGACGCCATTCTTCATCCTGGGTGACATCTTGGGTAATTCGAGACCGGCCATCGCCTGTGGCGCCACCAATGAGAGAACGTCCCCCAATGGTGAGTTTATGCCCATTCTCTAGTTGAATTCGACCTGCTTCCCCGGTTGCTGCCTTCAAAACAGCCTGGTTTGTTGCCAGATCGCTTAGGAAAATGCCGGTGTAATACAAGGAAAACCGTTCCTTGATTAAAGAAACCGCTTCTTCTAATAATTCATCAAGATCCAAAATGCTGATCGTGGCAGCTGAGACCTCAGCCGCTGTTTGCAATTGTAGACGTTGCTCAGATTGGGCGGTTAGTGCAGATTGTAGCTCTTCAAGCTGGAGTTGATTGCTCAGGGCAATGGCTGTGGAGCCTGCAATTGTTTCCAGTAAATTGATATCTCGTTCATCAAAAGCGAGCGGATCATGCTCATTTTCAATGGCAAGAACGCCAATAATTTTATTGGCTACGATGAGGGGGACGCCCAACCAGGCTGCGGATTTGACACCCACATTGAATGACTTATATTGCTCTGATTTTTCCCATAGGTTTTCATTAATTAATAAATGTCTTCTTGACCGGGCAACTTGACCACTAAAGCCTGTAGAAATTGGCAGGGGGTGGGTAGGCAGTTCGAGTTCTTGACCATATTCATAGCCATAAATCCAGCACATGTGCTGCTCATCTTTTGTGATCAGGGAGATTGTTAGGCCGGTTGCTTCAAAAAGGGAGAGAACTTCTTGTCGAGTTCCTTCAAAGATTTGGCGCATTGTGGGCGCCAGGGAAAGCCGGTTACTCAAGCGATTTAAGGCGCTCAATTGCGCTGCACGCCCTCGTGCTTCTGAGGCTGACTTAGCGTTGTTGAGGGCAATGGCTGTTTCATTGGCCATCACTTGTGCCACCTGGATGTCTGATGGGGTAAATTCGGTCTGATCAGCGGCTCTGAAGGTTAAAACGCAACCAATGGGTTTGGAGCCGTGAGCCAGCGGAACCATCAGGCAGTAGGCTTGCTTATGGGTTTCAAAGAAGTTTTCTTCAGCTTTTGTTATCGCTGTATCATGAATTGATTGCATGCTAACTTCTTGTTGTGCCAATACGGTGCCTAAGAATGGGAAATGAGCTAAAGGGAAAGCGAATGGATTTGAGTTGAATTCGCTGCTGGGGGGATCGGGGTTAAGGGTGAAAAAGATTTGGCTGGTGGCAATATCATTTAATTGATTCCAGTCTGTAATGAGGGTGATATTGGCTTGTAGTTGGGTGGAGAAAATCCGTGCAGATCTCCGGTAAATTTCCCCCACATCCATTGTTGAAGTGAGGGCTGCACTTAAGTTTAAGAGAGATTGGGTTTCTGCCAAATAGGATTGTGTTTGCGAGAATAAACGGGCATTTTCTAGGTTGATGGCAAACTGGTTCACCATAATTTGCAAGATGGTCATGTCTTCATCTTGAAAGGCATGGGGTAAATTGCTTTGTATATCTAAGACGCCTAATAGTTTCCCACGAGCGACTAATGGAAATACTGCTTGAGATTTGGTCTCTTTTAATGAAGGAATATTGACATAGGCGGGATCGACGCCTTGATTATGGAGTAGTTGTGTCTTTTGCTTTTGCGCTGCCCGACTTAAAATGGATTGTGAGTCTAGGGCTATCTGCAGTTTTTGTACTTTTCCAATATCGCTGCTGGCTTCAGCAATCGTTAGGTGGGTGCCTGCTGGGTTCAACAAAAAAATGGCAGTAAAGTTGGGGGAAAATTGTTGGTGGATGGTGTTGACAATTTCGGTGAGCAACAAGTCGTAATCCATTAGGTTGCTGATGGATTGTCCTACTGCGGCACTTTGTTGCAGGTGTTGATTGCGAGTTTGCAGTTGGTCAGTTTGTGCTGCCATTTGCCGGGAAAGTTGGGTGGCTTCCCGTAACCATTTTTGTGTTCTATTGGCGGTTAGCCAGGCTATAAGGCCGAGCGAGAAGGTTAGGAGGATGAAGTTAATGATGGCGTCGATATAGTCGGGGTGGGGCAGGGTATAAACGTAGAAACTAGAAATGGAAATGGTGATGAGGATCGCGTAGAGGATGCTGGCACGAATGGATACCATTGTAGCTATGGCCACAATGGAAATAAGCATTAGATAGGGGATGGAGCGCGGTTCGTTTGCTTGTACTATGTAGAGGAAGATGGCGCTGTTGAGATAGATGAATGTGAGATGGGCCGCAAGGGCAGAACGGCCGTTACGTGCGAGCCACAAGCCACCAAGGGCAACAATCGGCGAGAGGAGCAGCACGGCAAGAACATAAGCGCTGTCTGTGGGCTTCCCCGGGTTGTTGATGAAATTGGTAAAGGCAATAACTGTTAATAATACCCACGCCCCTAATAAAACCAGAATAATGATCTGGGCAAACCTGCTTTTTTGGCGAATTTCTTCGTTATCTGTTTTGATTTTGAGCAAGTTTGCTATGGGAGGCGGCAGGGTCATTGTGCATCAGTAGCCCAGGTTCCAAATGGACTCTCCTCTAAGAATTTGGCGAATTTGATCTGGGAAGCGATCTGCATCGAGTGGTTTGACCAGGAAGCCATCGAATCCTGCTTCCCTGGCTTTTTGCATTTCCTGGTTGCTGCCATAAGCTGTGATGACTACCACCCGTGTGTCTTTCAGGTTTTCATCTGCACGGATTTGTTCGAGGGCTTCATAACCATCTTCGTGGGGTAAGTGCAGGTCCATCAATATGAGATCGACTCGTTGCATGGTGTTGGCAAAATCGACAACCCCCCAACCTGTTGTTTTCCATTCGCATTTTTGGACACCCATAAAGGCAAGCAAGCGGGCGATGAGAACAAAGTTTGAAACATTGTCTTCTACAACTAGGATATGTGCATCTTTTGGATCGATTATTTGAGTGGTTGAAGAATCAGTCATGTGATTTACTCGTTATAAACATGGGTCGGATTTTCATTTGTCTGGCGAATTAACTGCTGCTTATGATGCTTTGCAATCATACGCCTTATGTTACATGATACAAAACAAAGAAATTTCAGACCGTTAAGGATACGAGAAATTTATTCTTCGTATACCTGTGCAAGAACGGCCGTTTGGGTGCTGAAAGGTATGTTAACCAGCCCCAATTGAGCCTGAACGCCTCGGTACAATGACCCTTTGCTCAGGAATGATACTCTGTTAGGCCGCTTTGACAAATTTTGCCTTCGTGATTTGCACAAGATCAGAGACGGCAATTTCCAGGTCTAAACCTCTTTTGCCACCACTTACAAATATCTTCTCAAATTTGTTGGCGGACTCGTCCAGGTAAACCTTAAAGTTCTTGTGTGGTAAGGCCAGTGCAGAAATGCCACCGACTTGCAGCCCTGTTAATTTTTCTGCTTGGGTATGGGAGGCCATGACCAGTTTTTTCTCACCGACAGCACTGGCAAAGAGTTTCAAGTTTAATTGTTGATTGGCCGCTACCATGACAAGATATTTCTTTTTTTCACTGTTAGGCAAGAGAACCACAAGGGTTTTGAAAACTTGAGCAGGGGATACGCCTAACCACGCCGCGATTTCTTCTGCATCGCGCATCGTGTCTGGAAAGGGAGTAATGGCGTGCGCCACTCCTTTAAGTGCATATTGGACTAGCTTCGGTAATGGAGACTTTTTTGATTTTGAAGTTGCCATATCAGGCTCATTTTCTACATACACAAGAAATAGAGATACACAAGAAATAGAGGAGATTGTTGTTTTGGGATTAGTGCTTTTCCCTTTACTTTTCTATTTTCACCTACAATGATACCTGAATTTAGTGGTGGATGGCAATGATTGGCATGTAAGCTGTATGCAGTGGTAAATAAGTGGTCACTGATTGCACAATCGGGTTTGTTATGCCATTTTCCAGAAAACATGTAAAAGCTCGTCGTGCGCACTTCAGTGTGCTGTTTTTTACACGCTAAAGCGCGTCCATAAAGTTTGTCGTGCGCACTTCAGTGCGCTGTTTTTTATGCGCTAAAGCGCGTCCTACAAACTGACCTGAGATTTTCAGTGCGCTGTTTTTTATGCGCTAAAGCGCGTCCATAAAGTTCGTAGTGCGCACTTCAGTGCGCTGTTTTTTATGCGCTAAAGCGCGTCCATAAAGTTCGTAGTGCGCACTTCAGTGCGCTATTTTTACGCGCTAAAGCGCGTCCTACAAACTGACCTGAGGGTTTTCAGTGCGCTATTTTTACGCGCTAAAGCGCGTCCTACAAACTGACCTGGGTTTTCAGTGCGCTGTTTTTATGCGCTAAAGCGCGTCCTACAAACTGACCTGGGTTTTCACTGTCTCAACCACTTCTCCCGATTGGCGGCGCGGGCGATTTTGCCGCTGGACGTTTTGATGAGCCATTTGGCATCTACTAACTGCACAAAACTGATTGTGACCATGCTTTGCCGTGCCACTTCCTGACGGATTGCTTTGCTGATTTCCTGTTTGACTGCGGGATCTGTTTCGCGGGTTTCAGCAACGACTGCGATGAGTTCCGTGCCTTCCCGTTCATCTGGCACGCCAAAGACTACCGCTCGCCCCGCATGCACGCCTGCAACTTCGTTCACAATCGCTTCGATGTCTTGCGGATACACATTTTTGCCAGCGTTAATGATCAAGTCTTTGGTGCGACCAATGACGTAAATTTCACCGTCAGCGATGTAACCCATGTCACCCGTGCGAAACCAGCCGTCGCAGAAGGGTTGGATATCAGGGCGGTGGTAATATTCGGTGAGCATGCAGTTGCTTTTGATGGCTAGTTCACCAACTTGCCTTTCAGGAAGTTGGGTGCCAGCCTCGTCAAGGACGCTAACGGCCGTTCCCGGAATCGGTTTGCCGCAAGAGACTTTGACGGTGCTGGTGGCGTCTGTTCTTTTTGCGGATTTCGCATAGCGATTTTTCTCTAACACCACCCGATCTATCACATCTAAACGGGCAGGTTCTCCCAGCTCTGTTTGCGTGACGGCAAATGTGTTTTCTGCCATGGCGTAGCTCACTCCCAGCATTTCCGCTGTGGCGCCGTTGTCTGCAAATTTTTCCAGGAAGAGCTGATGGCTGTCATGCCGCACCGGTTCGGAGCAGTTGATGAAAGCGCGGATGGTAGCCAGGGAAAGTCCTGCTTTGTCGCGTTTGCGGATGCGACGGGCGCAGTGGTTGTAGGCGAAGTTGGGCAGCCAGCACAAGGTGCCTTGGTGTTGATCGATGGCTTTGAGCAGCAGCGCCGGATGCCGTACCCAGTCGAACGGCGACATGAGTACCAGGGGGACGCCTTGAATGAGCGGCAGCAAGAAACCGGCAATCAGTCCCATGTCATGGTACAGGGGCAGCCAGCTGACGATGATGTCATTTGGTGTCAGTTCAAGGGTGTCGCTATAAGCAGCAATTTGGTTGAGAACGGCCGTGTGGGAGAGGGCAACCCCTTTTTGCAAGCCGGTGGTGCCGGAGGAATGTTGTAATAAGGCGACTGAGTGGCTCCTGGTTAATGGGGAGTTGTCCCTTGTCCAGTGTACATTGATGGGTTCCGCTGTCTGTTCCTTGTTTGCTGTTAACTGTTTGCTGGAAATGACAGCACACGCCACCTGGGTGGCCAACTGTGGCGCAAACTCATCGGTGGTGAGGATGGCGCGGACATTGGAGAAGCGGACGAGTGTGGCTATGTTGGTCATGTAGACGGCTGGATCGAGTTTTTCGGTGAGGGTGGGGAACATGGCGGGAACGGCTCCGGCCGCCAGCGCCCCCCAAAACAGGTAAATGCTTTCCAGGTTTTGTGTGTGGGCAATGATGATGAGTTCGCCGGGTTGGATGCCCAGGTGGGTGAGGGCGTGGGCGGTTTGGGTAACGGCCGTTCTAAATGCTTTTCTCGTCACATAAATGTCTGGCTGGTTTGTGGCTGCGTAGATAATGGCGGGCTGGCTGTCATTCTCAGCGGTGAGGGTGATGGCGTCGAGCAAGGTGTGAAATTGGTCGCGGGTTTGTTGGGTGAGTAAGCGTGCCATATTTGACTACTTTATATCCCGCATCACTCGAGCCACCATCAAATCTAGCGTATCTAGGTTATCCACTGTCAGATCAGAATCGGGGATGTAAATATCAAATTCGTCTTCCACGTAGACGCCAAATTCAGCTAGAGAAAATGAGTCCATCAAGCCGCCGGTGATGATGCCTTCATCATTTTTCAGTTTGTAACTTTCGTCCCGAATCAGGTCGGTGACGATAAAGGTTCGGATTTTTTCGCGGATAGTTTGCTCGTCCATGTTATTCTCCAATATTTTTACGCAGAGGCGCAGAGGTTTTTAAGCGATAGTGAAAATACAGAGGTTTGGGAGGGTTGTCAATTTTCGGTCAGGGTTGAATGACCAAAGACTTATGTTGGTCGTCTTGCTGCTGCCCTTGGTCAATTTTGCAGGAACGGCGGCAATGCCGCTGCTACCTGTCTTGCATATAATTGATTTCCTGCTGGCGTCAGGTGAACGGGCGTATCGGTGAACTCTTCAGGAGGGATAGTGTCCCAGAGGTCGAGATAATGCCAGCCTTGGGCAACGGCCGTTTCTTCAACTATCTCTCGGTATTGATCATAGGCCCATCGTGGATAAAAGGCGTTGTAACGTAGGTCGCTGTTTTGTCCGGTGGAGATGAACATTGGTTCGTTGATGAGCAGGATTGGCACATCGCCAGCCATTGTCATGCCCGCAGTCAGAACGTCAAGCGCCAGGTCGTCAGCGGTGAGGGAGGCGGGTTCGGTGAAGGATTGCCAACTCAAGTCTGTGTCGAAATCTGAAGTACGCAGCGGGATGTCATCGGGAACAGCTTGATCGATGCCGCTGGCAGACCAGGAGACCCCGTAAGCTTGCAAGCGCAGCCAGTCGGCTAAATGGCGCCGTTGGCCAATGATTGTGCGTTCCAGGAAGGTGGGATCTAGCAAACGGCCGTCTTCGGGATCCAGAGCCAGCGCATAATCGGTGATCAGGTGGCGCATGCGTTCAGGATTGTGTTGCACCAACGGTGGGAAGAGCTGCTTTTCCTGGGGGAATGAAGCCAGGGTGACGGGCCAGAGAATGAGGTCGGGCTTATATTGCATCGCTTCTTCCAGCAGCATGATGTCCTTGGTGAGCGCCATGACGGGGTAGCCGAGGTTATACACTTGCACGGAACGGCCGTTTTCCGTTACCAAATCCAATGCGTTTAACTGGGCTGCCAGCGTATCCTCGTTAGCTAAAAACCAGCCCCAAGTGCCGGAATCGCCGATGAGAAGCACCCGAAATTCATTGTTTGCTTTGGGCTGCTGGATTTTGTGGCTGGCGAACATGGCGGGCACGTTGAATGTACTCAGGCTGAAGCTCTCAGCTGGATTTTCGCCATAGGGCAGCCGTTCCCGGCCGGGCAGCAGCCAATTGTAGAGCGAAATGTGCCCCAGGGCTGCCATCGGGTAGAGTGCCGCAAAAATGAGATTGAGCAGCAAGAGGAGAACGGCCGTTTTCAGCAAAATCCGTCCTATTGTGCGCCAGTTGGCAGTTGAAAATTGACTTTTATCCATTGACATCCCCTGCTACCATCCTATGCCAAATAACCGACCAAAAATGGTAACGGCCGTTTCCATTGGCAGCAAAAACCATACCCAACCGAGGCTCACAAAATTAAATGTCAGGAACCAACTAAAAAACGTCCAGGCACGTTTTTGCCACGGTTTATCATTCAAGCCGCGATACCATTGACGGGTGCGGTCGCTCCACTGCTTGTGGGCAAAGAGCGCTATCCCGTGCCACAGCCCCCAAATCACATAATTCCAACTAACGCCGTGCCACAGGCCAATGGTGAGCATCGTTGCCATTTGCGAGACCAGCACAATGAGCGTGGGGGATGGGCGAGGTTTACGCCGCAGCAGCGAGCGAGACAGGGGGGAGAAGACGTAGAACCGTGCCCAGTTGCTTAAGGTGGCGTGCCAATTTTGCCAGAATGTGGTGATGTTGGTTTTGAGATACGGACGGTTGAAATTTTCTGGTAGGTGAATGCCAAACAATAATCCCAGGCCGATGGCAATGTCTGTGTAGCCGGCAAAGTCGAAGAAAAGGCGCCAGGCATAACCATATAACAAGCCCCACAAAGCCAGCACAGATGTGGCTTGCTCTGCATTTGATACTGTTAATGACATCCCTTGAGCTAGCAAATCAGCGATGACGAATTTTTTGAACAGGCCAATAGCGATGCGATACCCTGCTTCCCCAAAGCGGCTGGCCGCTAAGCCGGTCATCTCTGGCAGCGCCCGAAAATCTTTGACAAAGCGTTCGGCGCGGTCAATGGGACCAGCGATGTAGGCTGGAGGGAAAATGACATAGGTGACGTACTCGCGCAAGGACAATACAGGCAGAATCCCTGTTTGCCGGTCACGCAAGGTGTGGATGAGACGAAAGGCGACGTAGGAAAACCCGAGCCAGGCTAGATCAGATGGTTGAGCCAACAAGGTGTCTTGTTCAGTAACGGCCCGCCACCATTTGGATAGAAATGTTGTCAATGCGGGTGTTTTCAAGGCTGCAAACAGGATCACGATGAATAGAATGCCCCCCGCCATCACCTGGCGTTGTTCAGCTTTGTGGGAAAGTTTGGCGATACCTAAAAAAATGAGGCTGATGACGCTCACAAACAGTGCTGCAGTTAAGGGGGCGGGTGGACGGTAGGTGATGGGGCGGTAATCTGCTGGCAAAAAGCGCAGCAGTGCTACCCCCAAGATAACCAGGAGTAGTATACTCAGTGTTAAACGATCTTCAGGCCAGGTGGCTTGCTGTGTTTCATCTTCTCGCTTGCGGCTGAGCCACCACATCAACACGGTGATGGCGATGGTGGCCGTTTGCAGGGCATAGCTGGCAAAGCGTGGGGCTAAATTGGGCTGTAACCAGTAGATGCCGATGGCGCTGACGGTGAGCAATGCCCAGCCCCGCCATCGGCCGGAAAGCAGGCCAGCATATAAAATAGCCGCAATGGCAAAAATGAGGAGGCTGGAGAGATCGAGACCCATGAACAAGTATTAATAATCAATGGTAATTATTAATGAGTACGCTCCTCTGGGTATTCGGCTTGGATGGCGTTGTGGATTTTGTCGAGCATCATGATGGTGGCGAGGTTGAGCATGGGGTAGCCTCGTTCAAAGGGTTCTGGGGAGGTGTACTCAAAGGGGCCGTACCAGGTGAGATGGACATCTTCTTGTTGCATGCCGCGATTGGGCAGGGTTTCGGCGAGAATGTCAAAATCGATCAGAGGGAGTTGGTGTTTTTTAGCAATACGGCGGATGCTGATGTTGTTGCGGTTGTCTTCCCCTTCAAAGCGATCTGCTTTGGTGATGAGGACGGGAATGATGCCTTGCTCCATGGTGTAGGTGACGATTCTTTCCATCCGTGGCTCGAACTGGTCGCTTTTATCGTTGGTGCCTAGGACAATGAGTAAAATGCTTGGATTAAATAGGCGGAATTCACAATCGAGCATGTCGGTATCGAGTTCTGGGTCACACATGTCTAAATCCATCAAGTCGGGTACGAAAACGGCCGTTGCGGGTAAGCCGATTTTGAGCGCAGCGCCGAAATGCTGGAATGATTTGTGGTAGTAATCGATTGTTTCCTGGAGGTATTCGTATTGAGCGAGATCAAAGGTGCGTTGATCGAATCGCACGAGAAAATCAGGGGAGGCGGCGCTGCTATCTCCCAGTTTTGAGAAGGCGTTGGGGCGGCGCCCTTTTTCTTGCCCTAATGCATAAATTTCGAGCACGTGGGTTTCTACTTCGGGGGGAAAGGTGATAAATTCATTGACATGCAGCCCATTTACCAGTTCACCTGGGGGAATAGTGGTGGGCGTCGGTGTGGGGAGGGCTGT
>PDQY01000148.1 GCA_002746795.1 Chloroflexota bacterium
CCCCTGGGTCAGAAAGCAACGTCAAAGAGATTTTTGATAAATGCTGGGAACTGCGGTCATCAGGTGAAGATTTAGTCATCTTCAACCAATTTGATGAGTTTGGCAACTATCTATGGCACTACGAAGTGACTGGACGCGCCATGATGGAAGTGTTAGGTGAAGTCATGGAAAGCGGCGACCGCTTCCGCGCCACAGTTTCAAACACCGGCTCCGGCGGTACCATTGCCTGTGGCGACTACATGAAAGAACAGTTCCCCCTGAGCAAAGTTGTGGCTAGTGAAGCATTGCAATGCCCCACCCTGCTCAACAACGGCTTTGGTGCCCACCGCATTGAAGGTATCGGCGACAAACACGTGCCCTGGATCCACAACGTCAAAAACACCGACATCGTCACCGCTATCGATGATAATGGGCCAATGGGTCTGATTCGTCTCTTCAACGAAGCTGTTGGTCAAGAATACCTGGTTAGCCAGGGAGTGGCTGCTGATTTGGTTGCGGACCTGCCTCTGCTAGGCATCTCCAGCGTTGCCAACGTATTGGCATCCATCAAAACGGCCAAATACTACGACATGGACGAAAACGATGTCATTATCACCGTGGCCACAGACTCCATGGAAATGTACCAAAGCCGTCTGGTTGAACTAACCGAAGAAGAAGGCGAATTCAGTAATTTGGATGCTGCTGGTGTCTTCCAACGTTATCTGCTGGGTGAATCTATCGACAACATGCAAGAACTAACTTACGCTGACCGCAAACGGGTTCATAACCTGAAATATTTCACCTGGGTTGAGCAGCAAGGCAAAACCTATGAGGAAATTCAGGCACAATGGTATGATCATGATTACTGGACCAGCATTCACGGTCATGTTGATGAGATTGATGCCTTGATTGACAGCTTCAACAAGCGTACTGGCTTGTTAGAAACGCTGTAATTGCTTCTTTTCTCACTCCCCCTGAAGCGTTTAGGCACTCCTGTCTTTGGTTGATAGGGGTGCCTTTTTTATTTAGGCACACTTGAACCATGTCATTTTTAGTGAGCATGAATTGAGAAAGGTGGGGTTGGCTGAGAGGGGGTATCTGAATCAGCAGCATGTGTGGTCAGGACGGGTGGCATTCAGCTGAGGCGGGAGTGCGCATACCATTGCGCCAGTTCGTGATGAATTGTATCCACAAATTCGGGCAGCGCCTGAGGCACGACGTATGTTTTTCAATGACAGTCAGGCATTGATACGCGATGGGGTGTTTTCAGTCTGGCATTCGATGCTCAGATTGATGCTTGTTCAACTTGAACTGGAGCCTGACTAAGTTACATTTCGGATTGCTGCGTTTCCTTACCGTTCCTTGAAACTGACGATGCAATTCTGTATTTTATGTCATCGTCACTCCTTAATAGATATTTATGCAATTTAATCTTTGAGAGTTTTGTCAATCAACCAGCTTCTAATAAACAGGCAAAGAAGGATCCACTTCCTGCGCCCAGCGGTTAATCCCACCCTCTAAATTCCACAATTTTTTGAAACCAAGCTGCTGCATCACCAGAATGAGTTTGGCACTACGCCCCCCAGAACGGCACTGCACCACAATTTCTTGCTCAGGGTTAAATTCATCGATGTGGTTCATGACTTCACTTTGAGGGATCAATTTGGCACCATAAGGCTCCAGATTAGAAATTTCCCATTCATGAGGTTGACGCACATCTAAAATAAACAAGTTATCACCAGCATCTAATCTTTCTTTAAGCTGCACTGGTGTTATTTGACGTACGGTTTTCAAATCTACCTCCTCGGCGGCATAGTGACTGCGGTCGTGAGCGGGCACGCCACAAAATTGCTCGTAATCGATGAGTTCTGTGACTGTTGGCTTTTGGCCACACACGGGGCAGTTTGGATTTTTGCGTAATTTTACTTCTGTGAATTCCATGTTCAAGGCATCGTAAAGAACCAGGCGACCAATCATGGAGTCGCCAATGCCCAGGATGAGTTTGATGGCTTCTGTGGCCTGCATGGCGCCGACAGTGCCGGGCAAGATGCCTAGCACGCCACTTTCTGCACAAGTAGGGACAGTGCCGGGCGGCGGTGGGGTGGGGAAAAGGCAACGATAGCAAGGTCCTTCTTTGGCATAAAAAACTGACAACTGTCCTTCAAAACGAAAGATGCTGCCGTATACGTTTGGTTTGCCTAGCAGTACACAGGCATCATTGGTGAGGTAGCGGGTGGGAAAATTGTCTGTACCATCGATGATGACATCGTAGGGAGCTATGATTTCTAGGGCGTTGGCAGAGGTTAATGGTGTTGCGTAGGTGTCTATCTGCACGTGGGGGTTGATGTCTAACATGCTGGCTTTGGCACTTTCTAGCTTGGGTTTGCCCACATCTTTGGTGCCGTGGATAATTTGGCGCTGCAAATTTGTGTAATCAACCACGTCGTAATCAACCAGGCCAATGCGCCCAATGCCAGCTGCTGCCAGATATAAGGCTGATGGCGAGCCTAGTCCCCCAGCGCCAATGAGTAAAACGCTGGCTGCTTGGAGTTTTTTTTGCCCTGTCATGCCTACTTCGGGCATGATGAGATGGCGGCTATACCGCTCGGTTTCTTCTTTGGTCAACGAGGCTGCTGCTAACGCTTCGGGGGCGATGGGGATTTGTACAGTTGACATAAGCTACGAGTCTCCGTTCCAGAATGGTTCACTCAGGTATTTAAATCCATTGTCGGGTAGTACGGTAACTATAACAGCTTTTCTCAAATTGTTTTCTTGGGCATAGCGAACGGCCGTTGTCACTGCTGCACCTGCCGAAACTCCCACAAAAACACCTTCTGTTCTCGCTAACTCACGCACCATCTCTTGAGCCGCTTCCGTGCTAACCGTCACGTTCTCATCTGCTAACGCGGGGTCATAAATGCCAGGATTGATCTCCGTGGCCATATGCTTAATGCCTTCAATCTGATTTTGGCGAATATCCGGCTGAATAGAGACAAAACGAATGGCTGGATTGAGTTCACGTAAGCGGCGGGTATTGCCCATAAAAGTGCCGCTGGTTCCCATGCCCGTCATGAAATGGGTGAGGGTACCACCAGTTTGCTGCCAAATCTCGTTGGCGGTGGTTTTATAATGTGCTTGCCAATTGGCGGGATTATTGTACTGGTCAGCATGGAATACCGTGGGATCGGTTTCTTTGAGGCGATGCACTTCACGAATGGCACCATCGGCGCCTTCTGCCGGATCGGTAAAGATAAGTTCAGCGCCATAGGCACGCAAAATCTTTTTCCGTTCTAGCGAAACGCTGTCAGGCAAGACGAGTTTGACGCGATAACCAAACGCGGCGCCAATCAAGGCATAGGCGATGCCTGTGTTGCCAGAGGTCGCATCTAGAATCGTTTTGTTATGATTCAGGCGCCCCTGTCGCATGGCGGTGCGAATGATATTGAGTGCCGGTCGGTCTTTGATGGAGCCGCCGGGATTGAACCATTCTGCTTTGGCGTAGAGGCGCACGGTGTCTGGCAAGCCGTGGGTTGTCATGATGCGTGTGAGGTCTAGCAGCGGGGTGTTGCCGACGAGTGCTTCAACTCTTTGAGCTTGGGTTTGTGGCGTCGCCGAAATTGATCGTGGACGATATACAGGTTGGTAAACAGGTAATAACATGATTTAGATTCCTAAAATGACTATGGTTATTGAAAGTTTATAAGACAACAAAAAACGGCTGTAGCTACGAGAAAACGCAGCAAGCACGATATCAAACTATCGTGTTGCGCAGCGAGGGCAGCTATCGCCGTTCGTCAGTCATTTTAGGCTGAAACGAAGGTTAGCTCCCTCGCTTCATACACCTACAAATTTTCCAAATCATATCAATCCCTACTGATATTTTTTATCAATTTCTTGAGAAAAACTCTCGATTTTTGAGTATAACAAACGTAAAGCGCATGTCAAGTAGCGAAGAGCGACGACGAGCGGAATGTTGTTTACGGAAAAGTGCAACTTTCTCGCCAGAAAGCGGTAATACAGGGTAGGATTAGCAGATGGCACGGGTTGATGAACGAGAATGGCTGATACAAGCTCAACAAGGGGATGGCACGGCGTTTGCGGAATTGGTTCGCCGTCACCAAACGGCCGTTTTCAATGTAGCTTACCGTCTGCTGGGAAGAAGGCAGGATGCAGAAGATGTAACCCAAGAGGCGTTTATGTGTGCCTATCGCGCGTTAGATACCTTTGATGTAGAACGGCCGTTTGCCCCCTGGATCAAACGCATCACCACCAATCTCTGTTACAACTGGTTGAACAAAGAACGGACGCGCCCGACCGTTTTCGCGGCAGATTTGAGCCGTGAAGGTGAAGAGGCCGCAGATTTTGAGGAATTGGCAAAATCACCCACAACACCCGAGCAAACGCTCACCAAAGCTGAACAGGCTGATCAAGTGCGAGCCGCTTTACTGCAACTGCCACCCCGCTACCGCGTCGTGGTCGAGTTGCGCCACTTCCAGGATTTGAGTTATGCTGAGATTGCTGAGATAGTGAAACGGCCGTTAAGCACAGTCAAAAGCGATTTATTCCGAGGCCGCAAAAAACTGGCAGCATTGCTGAGGAACGGAAATTGAACCATAAGACAAAGTCATTTCCTTGCCGTTCCTGGAAACTAACGATGCAATTCCATATTTTATTTCATCGTCAGCCCTTAAAAGAAAGATTTAGGAAAGAGAGATGGCTCATTTAGATGAATTGACGTTAAACGCATATTTAGATGACGAACTGCCAGCCAGCCACCGAGCCGAAGCCGAAGCACACCTGGCAGACTGTCCAGCCTGTCAGGCAGAACTGGCAGCGTTACAACAGCTATTCTTTGCCCTGGACAGTGCCGCAGAAGCGCCATTCACCGTTGATGTATCGGCGGCAGTGGCGCAGCAAATTGCAGCTGAATCAGCAAACCGTAAACAGTTTTCAGTGAGCAGCGGGCTGGTTCTTGTTTCAGAACTGGTTGCGGCTGGCGTTTTGCTGTTTTTGTTGTGGCCCACGATACAAGAATGGCTGGGGTGGACACACGGTTGGCAAACTCAGCTTGCCTGGAATATAACCTGGCCAGACCCAATTAGTTGGGCTGAATTACATGAACAACTTTCAGCTATCATCCAATCAATCCCATCCTTGCCAGCAATAGACTTAGCGACAATGCAATGGTTCGTCCTCATCGGCGTGGCGCTCATCATCTGGTTAGCTGGCAACCGCCTGATTTTTACAAATGACGCAAGTTAACCGACGCTGCCTCCCCACAATTTATCGCGGGGCAGCCGCACCACGCCCGGCCAACCGGGCTCAAACCGGATTCATCCGGTGCCATCAACTAACCCAGACGTTACTGTCTGGACAACACGGGCAACCTTGTCCCCAAATCGGAGGTTCTCATGGCTGAAACCATCGCCCTTATTTTTCTCATCCCAGCAGCGATGATCACCCTCATCTCTCTGCTAGTTGCCGTCACCTACCTCTGGCCGCAGCGCAGCAATCAGGCCAGCCAGGCGTTAGACAAATCACCGGGACGTTCATTTATCATCGGCTTTGTCAACTTGCTCTTCTTCGGCATTCTCGCCACATTCCTCTTGCAACAAGAAGAATTTGCTGGCCTGCTTGCCTTGATCCTTATCTTGATCCTCGCCGGCATAGCGGGGTTGGGCATGGGGGGCTTTTTGCTTCTGTTGACAACTCGTATCTTCCCTCAGGCTGAAGATTTATGGAAAGCACGCTTGAAAACGGCCGTTCTACTCATCCTTGCTCTCTCCGCACCCATCCTGGGCTGGTTTATCTTCACTCCCCTGCTCCTCATCCTGAGCCTGGGGGCAGGCATCACGGCCTTGTTCCGTCGTGCCAAACCACAAGTGGAATTTTAAAAGGGGAAAAAGCGCCAGGTAACCAGGGGCGGTGCGACTTTGCCACTCTGCCCCTACGCCACCCTGCAACTTTATCCCCCCCGTGATATACTCCCCCCATCATGCAAGCCATCCTAAATCCAGAGCAGGAAGACCTGCTCACACGCACCCGAGACATATTGGGGCAACTACGCGATGTTTTAACAGAAACGGCCGTTTCTCCTGAAAATCGCAGCGCCCTCATCGAATCCATCCGTCAACTAGACGAGCTGTTCATGCTGGTCGTCACTGGCGAGTTTAACGCTGGCAAATCTGCCTTCGTCAACGCGCTGTTGGGGCAGAGCTTGCTGCCCGAAGGCGTCACCCCCACCACCAGCCAGATTTACCTGCTCAAATATGGCGAAAAAACAGAGCAGACTCCTGTAGAAACTGGTGTATGGACGCAAACGGCACCCGTCGATATTTTGCATGAAATCGTCATCGTCGATACCCCCGGCACCAACGCCATCCTGCGCGAACATGAAGCGCTGACTGCCGAGTTCATCCCGCGCAGCGACCTGGTGCTGTTCATCACCTCCGCCGACCGCCCCTTCACCGAAAGCGAACGCGCTTTCCTGACCCAAATCCGTGATTGGGGCAAGAAAATTGTGCTGGTCGTCAACAAAATCGACATTTTGCCCGGTGAGGCTGAACGGGAACAAGTGATCACTTTCGTCACCGATTCCGCACGTAAACTGGTAGGCGACGTGCAAGCTGTCTTTCCCACCTCGGCCAAGCTGGCACAAGAAGCCAAAGCAGGCCAGCCCGAAAAGTGGGGGAGCAGCGGTTTTGAGCCGTTGGAAAGCTACATTCACGAAACATTGGATGATAACGGCCGTTTTCGTCTCAAACTCTCCAATCCGCTGGGCGTGGGGCAAAAACTCGTCAAGAAACAGCTCAACCTCGTGGAAGCAGACCTGCACTCCCTCAAAGAAGACCGCGACTTGCTCGACGACATCAACGGCCAGATGGTCTACTACAACGACGACATGCAGCGCAATTTCCAGGCTCGCCTGGGTGAAATCGACAACATTTTGTGGGGGATGGAAAAACGAGGTAACAATTTCTTCGACGAAATGATTCGCTTTGGTCGCATTCCCGACCTCATTAGCACCCGCAAAGTGGAAGCTGCATTTGAAGAAGAGGTCATCGCCGATGCTCCAGAGCAAATCGACAGTCACGTCAGCGAACTCATCGACTGGATGGTAGAACAAGACCTGCGCCAATGGACAGCCGTTGCCGACCACATGGCCAAGCGCAAACAAATCCACCAAGAGCGCATCGTCGGTGAGGGCGGCCCCCGTGAAGGCTCCCTGGCGTACAACCGCCAACATCTCATCGACTCTATCGGCAAATCGACCCGCCTCGCCGTTGAAACTTACGACAACGAAAAAGAAGCAGCCGAACTGGCGGAGGCCGCTCGCGGCGCCGTGGTCAACACAGGTCTGGCTGGCGTGGGCGTGGGTATTGGCGTTGCCATTGCCGCTGCCGCGCATGTGGTGTGGATTGACGTGACCGGTATCTCAGCAGCGCTGTTAGCGGCTGCCCTCGGTTTGCTGGTGCTGCCCGCCCGTCGGCGCAAAGGGAAGAAGGAGCTGCAAGAAAAACTGGCTGAATTGCGCCACACACTCGTCAACAGCCTCACCAGGCAGTTTGACCGCGAGATGCGCCACAGCACCGAGCGCATTGAAGACACAGTAGCACCCTTCACCCGCTTCGTCCGCGCCGAGACGGATAAACTCACGGCGCAACACGACACGCTAGTCGAAATTGAGGCACACATCATAGGTCTGCAAGGGCAAATCAACACCCAATCCCTTACAGAAAATTAAACCACACAACCCGACCGTCGCCGGGAGGGGATGCCAGCCAGCAGGGTTGCATAACAAGCCCATTGGCGCTTAAACTGTCGGGAAGTTGCCCCGCTACATTCCTGGCAACCCAGCCATTGTGCCGCTCCAGTTGAAGCGAAGGGCGCTGATGATACTTAGCTCGGTGATGGTCAGGATAAGGCCGACTGTTAAGGGCAAAATGAGCTGCCGCCAATTTTCTGCTCTACTTTCCCGCCGGAACGCAATCAGCAAAAACACCACGTTCAAGCTCAATACAATCAGCAGCAAGCCAATGGTGCTGGCTAAGGCCAATACATAGTTAATGGCGTCCTGGTTGCTCAAGAGGGACAAGGCGAAGAAAAGCGCGACAAGCATCACCCCAGCCAATTCGCGGCAGGAGGCGATGATCGGTTGGTAACTCACTTGCCGCCACAAGGTTTGTGTGAGAGCAGGCAGGATGGTGATCCCCATCATCAAGCCGGTGCCCATGCCGGTCAGCAAACGGAGCCAGTTACGGGGCTCGTAAAGGTGCGGCGCGTTGGGGAAGAAGTGGAGGTAGGAGTTGATGCCATCGATGCCCATGAGCGCTACGAAGCCCATCAACAGGACAAGAATGAGGGGCGGCGGCATACCACCTCGACGCAAACGGCCGTTCCCCCACAGCAGCAAATACACCACAAACACCCCGAGATACATTCCGGTACAACGCGCACAAAGCGGAAACTGACGGCCAGCAATGGTGAAGGAACGCGCGGTGATGCGATGGCAAAGAGCGTATCCCATCCAATCTGCGCCGTTTAGCACATGGCTGTGTGTGAGATGTGCCACGTCTGTGAGGGTGTAAAAGGCCATGATCAGCAAAATTCCCAAGCCCAGCAACACCATTATACCTCGCTGCAACGGTAACGGCCGTTTCTGCATTATTTTGTTATTTGACAAAGATTCATCTTTTGCTGTCATATCTGCCTTTTGGGAGTAAAATACAGAAAGATTGAACGGATTATAGTATACTCCATTTATCCGCAGATTTCGCAAACATCGTCCTGAGCCTGGCACAGGATGGTGCAGATCAGTTATTTTTCTTTGCGTTTTTGCGCTGAAGTTCAAAAAGAGGGAATCATGGCCAAACAACCCACAACTTATTACCGCCCCGATAATTTAGCTGCAGCCTTGCAATTATTACAAAAACCAGACACAGTCCCACTGGCTGGCGGCACCAAACTCATCGCTGATGACATCACAGATGCTGTCGTTGATTTGCAGGATTTGGGTCTCAATCAGGCAAATTTCGCAGAGAATCAACTAGAAATTGGGGCAGCGATGAAGCTGGCTGAGCTAACGGCCGTTCTTGAAGGACAGCCAGACAACACCCCCGCCCCCTTACTGCTCAAAGCGATTCACCAGGCAGGGGCAAACACCTACCGCAATGCCGCCACGCTGGGGGGATCTATCGCCAGCCGCTTAGCCGATAGTGAACTGTTGGCGGCACTGTTGGCCTTAGAGGCCACTTTGGTCATCCACACGCCTGACACCGCCGAGATGAGCTTGGTGGCTTATTTAGATGCTGCAGAACGGCCGTTTGGCCTCATCACCGCCATCCATATCCCCTGGCAGACTGGAGATGGCAGCAGCGGGCGCGTGGCACGTACCCCAGCCGACTATCCCATCGTGTCGGTGACGGTGTGGCAGCCAACAGGCAGCACCCCGCACCTGGCCGCCACCGGTGTTGATGTCCGCCCCGTTCGTTTGGCAGCTGCCGAGCAAGCAGTGGCTGACGGTGTGAATGAACACAGCGTGGATGCCGCCGCCGCCGCAGCCAAGGCGCAATGTACTCATCCCGGCGATTTTCGTGGCGATGCGTCTTATCGTGCTGACATGGCAGCGGTGTTAACGAAGCGGGTATTACTGGCATTGAAATAAATCTTAGGAACGGAAATTAAATCATCCTTTGGCACGCCCAGGCCGGTGTCGGTGCAATCTGTAGTTAAAAGTTGAGAAAGATAGCATCATTATTGAACAACTACAGCCTATCACGGCGATCATTGTCTTTATCATCATTTTTGCGGCTATTTTCACGCAGACGGTAACGGGGTTTGGTCTGGCGTTGGTCTCGATGCCATTGCTGGTTTTGATTTTGCCCATTCAAGTTGCCACTCCCTTGGTTGCCCTGGTGGGAGGTCTGGCGGAAGCGCTGCTTTTGCTGAAGTATCGAGAAGCGTTCAATTTTCGGGCAGTGTTGGTCTTGATTGCGGCTTCGATGGTGGGCATTCCGTTTGGGGTGTATCTGCTGGGAGAGGTAGATGAGGGGATCGTAACGGCCGTTCTCGGGGTCATGGTGGTGGTATATGCGCTGTATGCCTTGCTTGGCTTCAATCCCCCCCAGTTGGCACACCGAGGGTGGGCTGTCCTCTTTGGGTTAGTAGGCGGCATTTTGGGGGGCGCTTACAACACCAGCGGTCCGCCAGTGATCATCTATGGCAGTTGTCGCCGCTGGCCACCAGCCGAATTCAAGAGCAATTTGCAAGGGTTTTTCCTGGTCGCCAGCATCACAATTATTGTGACACACTTTTTAAATGGCAACTTCACCCCCACTGTATGGCACCATTTTTTAGTTGCTGTTCCCGCTGTTTTGTTGGCTTTATTTGTTGGCTTTCATCTGGATCAGTACCTTGACCCGCTGCGTTTCCGCAAAATCGTACTCATCGCTTTAGTTATTTTAGGTATTGGTTTAATCGTGTTATAAACAAGTGAGCGGCTCAGGAACAGAATGCCGGTTTGCTATCAGGCGGTTATCATGCGGAAAGGCAGGGGCACAAAGAGCAGCACAAACAAGGCCAACGTGAGAATGGCAATCACTTTGCGCTTTGTGTCTAGGGGAGTCACGTCGTCCAACGGTTCGGCATACGTGCGCCCAAATGCCAGCAGCAAGAAAATCCACAAAACCCACACGAATGCATTGCCCAACACCACCAGAAGCAGCAAACCAATGATGACAGGCAAGAATAACTGGCTTGCTTTTTTGCCAAACAGCGCATAAGAAACGTGTCCCCCATCCAACTGCCCCACAGGAATCAAGTTCAGCCCGGTCACCAGCAGCCCCACCCATGCCGCCCAGGCCACCTGGTTCAAATAAACATCGACGCCATCAGCTGGTAAGTAACGTTGGAAGATGATAAATTTCGCCAAGATATACATTAGCGAGTTGCCTTCGTATTGAAACTCGCCAACCGGCAGCGCCCTCAGGTCAGACGTGTATAAGCCATACAAGAAGATGGGCACAGCCACTATAAAGCCAACAATAGGGCCAGCCGCGCCGACATCTAGCAAGGCTCTTTTATTTTTGACAGGCCCTTTCAAACGAATGACAGCTCCCATGGTGCCAATAATCGAGAAGGGCATGGGAATGAAATACGGTAATGTCACGGGCACGTTGTGATAACGCGCCGCAATGTAGTGTCCCAGTTCATGTAAACCGAGAATGGTCATGATGCTCAGGCAGAATGGCCAGCCCTGAATGATTTTAGTCCAATTCTGAGCTATGCTGGTCACCAGTTGGGATAAACTGGTGATTTCCACGTTTTCGGGGAAAAAGACTCCTTCGTAAAAGGCTCCTATAAACATTGTGGTGATGAGTGTGGCCAGGAAAAGCACCAGGTTGACACGCCAATTGGATGGGGTGGCATGGAATACAGCGGGGAGGGCTTCAATGGCTAAACGGCCGTTATCCTCCCGTACCAGTGGTGTGAACCCGTGTGCCTCAAAAATCGAGCGCAGTTCATCAAAACAAACATCTGCCTCCTGCACAAAACGGCCGCGAAAGCGAAAATGCCCTTTTTCAGGCCAATCCAACGTGGTATCAGTGACAATAAAAAGATGGGGAATAGCCTCACGTATTGCTTCCACAGCATCTAGTGAGACCACATAAGCGGGTGGTGTATGGTTGCGCATATCGTAAACCGTATTCCATAGTCCATGATCCGTGTGCGGACTACGGATTAGGAATCTATTGCTTTAGTACCTTCTTCAACCAACTCAGTTTCATCCTCATCATCACCCCAGCTAATAATCCAAATGCAAGCACCAGCCACAAGGATGGTGATCACGATCAGCCAAAACCATTGGCTGCCTTCCAGCCCCTCATCTCGAGCTTCGTAGAGCAAAATGAGTACCATCCCCAGAGCTAACACCACCCAAGCAGACAAATATGGATGGCTCATAATCATGTTTTTGATTTTTTCCATTGTGATAACCTCGGAAATTAAAAGATTCAAGATTGACGCTGCCAGCATCGCGGCAAAAGCATCAATCAAAAATCGTTAATCGTCAATTTTTATGCAGTCGCTCATCTCGCAGCACCCGAATCATCACCTTTGTATCCGGTGGCTGTGATTCCTCAATGGCCACTTGCCAGACATCTGGCAAGATGTCTAACTCAACTTCAAAATAGCCTTCTTTGGCAAAGAACTCAAACAAGGTTCCAAGCTGGTTCTCAGGAATGTAAGCGACCACCATTTCACCAATATGGACGTTGGCAGAGTCTTCAATCTCGCTTAAAACGGCCGTTAATACTGGAATGGTATCATCGCTAGGCAGCACAAACATTTGGTCAATCCTCGCCACTTGCGCGTCGATGCTCCAGCCAAGAATAACCGAAATCTCCGTGCCCAATTGTCCAATGACATAACTGCGCTCGCTGAACGCCATCAGTAGTTCTGCCCGTTTCATCTTCACTTTACCATCTGTTGCTTTTTGCATGAGCAGCAAAATGGAAGGAATGTCAGAGGGTTTAGCTCGACGCACTTGTAACCCTTCAGGCCGGGGACAAACTTGTTTTTCTATCTGGCTAGCTACAGCAACCATCGTTTTTAAATCGCTCTTACCTGCTAGACGAGCGATGCGCATGAGGCTTTCTCCCACACGGCCCACTATCAAAGTTTTGGGTGCCACCGTTACTGGCTCTGGCAGACGCGCCCATGCCTCAAAAAACTGCGTCTCTGTGCCAGCCATGAGGCCGTTGGTATCAATGACAATATCTGCCATGGCTATTTTTTCTTCCTGAGGAGGTTGTGCTTTTACACGGGTCGCCGAAAGTTCGGCATCCCATCCCCGGCAAATCATAAGCCGCTGCATTTGCCGCTTCTTAGTGCAGCGAGTTACCCAAATTTGATGGCAGGCATTTTTGAGGTCGCCCTCCAACAATTTTATGGCTTCAATAACCACAATAGGCGCTTCGCTTTGTTGAATTCGTTCAGCCACAACCTGGCGTACAGCTGGGTGTATCATCGCTTCTAAATCTTTGAGCGCATTGGCATCACTAAACACGATTTCGCCTAGTTTTTTACGGTCAATGCTGCCATTTTCTTTGCGCACATCTGAACCAAAAGCCACAGCTATAGCCGCCTGGATATTGGGATCATGATTCATGAGCTCATGGACAATTTTGTCCGCATCAATGGTATTTGCACCTTGTTCCGCTGCCAGGTGCATGACAGCACTTTTTCCAGTGGCAATATTCCCTGTCAACCCAATAATTACTTTGTTTTTAAATGTAATACTTTTTACTTCATCACTCATGCGCCATTGTCTCCCACTTTTCCATTAGTGTTTCAATTGTTTGCTCTGTCGAAGCATATTCTATGCTTATGGTCTGAATCTTGTCAACGGACTCTGTCTGAGTTGCCCATTCCATTTCTTTGCTCAAGTTTGCTAATTTCTTTTCGAGCTGCTCAATTTCAGCTTCAACAGCTGCCAAAGCTTCTGCCCGTTTCCGTTGTTCGTTCTTGCTTAAGCCGTTGTGATTGTTTTTTAAGCGGCGTGCCTCTTTGGCTTCGGCACGAGCCATGGCTGCTTTTTCCTTGAGAACAGCCGTTTCCCGTTCTCGCCACGCCAAATATTCCTGATAATTCCCTTCGTGGATATGCATGCAGGAGTCATCTAATTCCCACACCTGCGTCGCCAGGCGGTCTACCAGATACCGATCATGCGTCACCATGAGAATCGTGCCCTGGAAGCGTTCTAAAGCTGCTTGCAGCGTTTCTTGCGAGAGAATGTCCAGGTGGTTTGTCGGCTCATCAAGCAGCAAGAAGTTTGCTTTTTGCAGCGCTAAGATTGAAAGCGCCAACCGCCCGCGTTCGCCGCCACTCAGCGTACTCACCCGTTTATAAACGTCATCCCCACGGAAAAGATATTGAGCCAAATAATTCCGCGCTTCACTGATGAGCATATCTTGATGGCTGAGTAGTTCATCTAGCACAGTATTCTCTGGGTTTAATCCTTCATGCGCCTGCGAAAAATAGCCTACTTCCAAACTGGCACCCAAGGTCACCGACCCAGATAATGGCGGGATTTGCTCCAAAATCGTCTTGAGAAACGTCGTTTTCCCAGTGCCATTTGCCCCAATCAAGGCTGCACATTCCTGACGCCGTAATTCGATATTATCCGAGGAAAACAAAGGGGCACCAGGATAGCCAATTTCTAAATCATGGGTGCGTAACACCAGTTCGCCGCTGCGATGAGAGGCTTGCAGGTGCATATGCACTTGCGGCATGCGGCTGGGCGGACGCAAACTTTTAATTTGTTCATGCAGTTCACCCACAGTTGAAGCCACAATGTCCAGGCCATAAATCTCTTTGGTCTGCATCCAACCTTTGCTTTTCAAATCTGCCAAAACACCTAAGCCACCCGCATGTATGGCAGCCACTTCACGACTAAGCCGACTCAATTTACCTTGCGCCATTTGGGTGCGCTGCCCGGCCATATTGCGCCGGATGTAATCCAGCTCTTTGAGCAAACGTGCCATCATGTCTTCAAACTCGATTTGGCGGCGTTCCCAATGTGCTTCTCGCTGCTGCGTGTAGGCGGTGTAATGGCCGCGATAGGTGTCAATGCCATTGCGGCTCATTTCCCAGATGGTGTTGACTGTTCTGTCGAGAAAGTAGCGGTCATGGCTCACCAGCAGCACCGCTCCCTGCCACACTTTAAGCACCCCTTCCAACCATTCGATGGCTTCAATGTCCAAATGATTGGTGGGCTCATCCAGGATGAGGAGGTCTGGCTTTTCTAAAAGCAAACGTCCAAGGAGAACACGGGTCTTTTGCCCGCCACTGAGATGGGGCAAGGGCAGTTGGCTGCTTTGCTCATCAAAACCCAGGCCAGTCAACACCTGTTTAATGCGTTGTGTGTAGTTGTATCCACCAGCTTGCTCAAACCGCTCTTGCGCACGACTGTATTCAGCCATGTCTACCGCAGCCAAGCCATCGGCCATAGCCTCTTCTATCTGGCGCAAACGTGCTTCTTCTTGCTGCAAATCCTTGAATACGAGCAAAAGTTCATCATAGACAGAGTGGGTGCGCCCCGAGAAAGCCTTGGCTGATTCCTGACGCAGGTAGCCCAGTCGGGTGCCTTTGGCTATGTGGATGCGGCCAGCGCTCGGCGACATGAAGCCTGCCAAGATATGCAAAAAGGTGGTTTTACCAATGCCGTTGGGTCCAACTAAGCCCACTTTGCCATCTTTAGGCAGGCTCACAGAAATGCCTGTGAATAAATCAAAATCACCAAAGGATTGGCTGACGTTTGTGGTGGTTACCATTGCCATAGCGGAGGGATTATACCGTAGGCCAGGCAATGGGACACAAACGTTTAGGCTGCCCTAAGTGCGTATCCATAAATAAGCTGTGGCTGCGCACTTAGGTAAAAAAACAGCTCCCTTTTTTGCAGAAGGGAGCTTGAATATACTTTTGATTCTCTTAACTAGAAAATTCGTGCGTCCTTAGTTGAGGTATTGGCGCAAATGACCGGCAAAGTTAGGATGACGCAGCTTACGCAATGCCTCTTTTTCCAACTGACGGATACGCTCACGGGATAAACCAAACATCTCACCCACCTCTTTGAGGGTGCGAGATTCGCCATCTTGCAAGCCATAGCGTAAACGCAGGATACGGGCTTCACGCGGTGTTAATTGATCGAGAATATCACCCAGTTCTTCGGTGAGCATATTGCTGGCAACCATCTCAGCTGGGGGAGGGGCTTCAATGTCCTCAATGAAGTCTCCTAATTCAGCATCAGATTCATCACCGACGGGGCGTTCCAGGTGGACAGGCTGGCGGCTGGTACGCAGCATCCAGCGCACCCGTTCGGCGGGCAGTTCCATCGTCTCTGCGATTTCTTCGGCGGTGGGTTGGCGCCCGTATTCTTGTTCTAGCTCTTGAGCCACTTGATACAGTTTGCTAATGCGACCGCCTAAGTGGGCGGGGATACGAATGGTGCGGCCATGATTGGCTAAGGCACGGGTGACAGCCTGGCGAATCCACCAGGTTGCATAAGTGCTGAACCGGTTGCCACGACGGTAATCGTATTTCTCTACCGCTTTCATAAGGCCGACATTGCCCTCTTGAATGAGATCCAAGAATTGTAAACCACGACCCCGGTATTTTTTGGCAATACTCACGACCAACCGGGTATTGGCGCGAATCAAATGGGCTCGTGCGGCATCTCCAATTTCTCGGATATTTGTCAGTTCATCTAGTTCGTCGTCGGTGATGGGCTCAATGCCAGCTAAGGTGTCTTCTGCTGCTCGACCTGCTTCAATTTCCATGGCCAGTTGTACTTCTTCGTCAGCGGTTAACAAGGATTGCTGACCCATTTCACGGAAATACAGGCCGACAGAATCGTCAATGGGTACATTGCTCAAGTCGAATAATGGGGCTGTGTGTGAATCAGAGTTAGGATTCTGGTATTCACCACTAAGTTCCAAACCGCCGTTCAGTTCGGTGGTGGTGTCTTCTCCGCCCATGGCATTGCTGGCTTCTTCCTCGTTTTCAAAGACAAGCACACCCATGGACTGGGCTTCTTCATAAATTGTTTCTAGTAATGTGAGGTTGTTTTCAACGTGTGGTAAGGCTTCTAAGATTTGGTCGTAAGTAATGTAGCCTTGTTCCATCCCGTTATTAAGCAAACCGTTAACCACTTCCATTTCGTCAAATGGATTGCTTAAATCGCTCAAGATCCCTATTCTCCTTCATAAATATTTGTGCTCAGGTTGTGTGTATCCGACTCTCTCGCACCCAACGCTGCCTCTTCCTGCACTGGAGCAGTCTAGCATATTCAGCGATTTAAAGTCAAGGGGGTGGAACAGGCTGGTACTGGTTGTTTTGCGGCGTATGTGGGACAATTACCCCCTGACTCGGACAGCAGCAATTTAATACCCTGCTCACATTCACTAAACGAAAAAAGCATTATGTTTATCAACCCGTACATCGTAGGCAACCCCATTGGAGAAGAACAGGA
>PDQY01000101.1 GCA_002746795.1 Chloroflexota bacterium
AGCACCGTTCCTTGCCGTCTGTGTGCAAATAAAAAGAGCCGATGAGCCTGCACTCACCGGCTTTTGCTGCATCTCATGTTACGCATTACGACGTAATATCAACCACAGATGTCATGCCCCAGCGCAACGGTAAATCAGGCGCAGCATCCAAAGCAATGGTGACTTCGTAGACCACATCGCCGCGAGAAATGCCGGCCATCAGAGCCACATCAGTCACAGTGCCAGACACTGATTCACCAGGAATGGCGTCAAAGCTCACTTCGGCACTGTCGCCAACCTCGACATAGGCTACGTCTAATTCAGTCAGGTCGGTGGTTTTGACCAGCCATTGCGAGAAGTCTGCCATTGTCACCACCGGGAGGCCGGCGCCTACCAGTTCACCCACATTGGTGTTAACGCGAGAGACCGCGCCATCAATGGTGGAGGTTAAGGTCATCCGAGCCAGCATCGCTTCGGCGGAGGCCAAACCTGCTTCTGCTTGTGTCACCGCTGCTTCCGCTTGTGTCACCGCTGCTTCCGCTTGCGCCACAGCTGCTTCTGCCATTTCTACACCGACTTGAGCTTGTAACACCCCCACTTCTGCCGCTGCAATTTGTTCTGGCGTAGCGCCGGCCAGCAGCAAATCAAGTTGGGCTTGGGCAATGTTGCGGCCAGCGACAGCGAGGGTAACGCTTCCTTGTGCCGCTTGTTGTTGGGCGGCAGTGGGGCCAGCCAGTAGCGCATCCAGAGCGGCTTGAGCAGCAGCCTGATTTTGTTGGGCAGCTTGTAGTTGGGCGCGGGTATTTTCTTCTACGGTGCCGTACAGCGGGCAAACTTGGGTGTCGTCGGGTAAATCGAAGCAAGTGTCGATGATGGTGTCATATTGGTCTTGCAGAGCCTGGGTTTGAGCCGCCGCCGCCGCCACGCCAGCTTCGGCGGAACGGATCTGGGCATCCGTACCGATGGTTAGGATGGTGTCTCGTTGGCCTATGGCTTGATTGATTTGTGAATTGGCGGCTGCCACAGCTGCTTCTGCCGCTGCAATTTCTTCTGGACGGGGGCCAGCTTTCACCAATGCCAGGTTGGCTTCAGCAGCGTCTACCTGGGTTTGGGCGGTTGCCACACTAGATTGAGCTAAAGTCAATTGATTTTGGCTCAACGCCAACGCTGCCTGAGCGGAGACAACTCGGGCTTCTGCCTGGGCAACGGCCAGAGCCACGTCGTCAGATTCGAGACGGATGAGCGGATCGCCCACGGCGACGGTGTCGCCTTCGCTAACGAGGATTTCAGCCACGGTGCCGCCTGTTTGGAAGCTGAGGTTGACATCAAAGAGCGGTACCACAGCCCCTTCGGCACTTACCAGTCCCCCTTGAGCAGCGGGGGCAGCCTGGACGGTGGTTTGAGCCATAATCAGCAGAACGGCCGTTAACAGAATCATTAAGCCTGTGAGATATTTTTTAGTCATCATGTTGTGTTCCTTCATTTTGAGACGGAAGAGGGAGGACGAACGTGTTGCCGTGTGCCGTTCGTCATCGGTCGTTCGTCATCGATCATTGACTTGTATCCACGGTCATAAACGCCGTCATGCCCCAGCGCAGGGGCAGGTTGGGGTTGTCGCCCAGGTTGATGGTCACTTTGTAGGTGACATCGCCGCGCACGACATCAGAGGCGGAAGCAATGTCGGTGATATTGCCGGTGAGGGTCTCGCCAGGGAAGGCGTCGATGGTTACATCGGCCTCAAAGCCTGTTTCCAGGGTGACGACGCTGATCTCAGACAAGTCGGTGGTTTCTACGAGCCAGGTGCTGAAGTCAGCCAGGGTGACAACGGGGATGCCTGGTGACATCACTTCGCCTTCTTTGACTGCAATGTTGACGATGGTGGCCGCGAAGGGTGCGGTAAGCGTCCGTTTGTCCAGGGCGTTTTGTGCCGTGTTCAAACCAGCTTCGGCTTCAGCAACGGCGGCTTCTGCCTGGGTAACGGCCGTTTGCGCGTTGGTTAATTGCAGTTGGGCTTCAGAGACGACGGCTTCCGCAGAGGAAACGGCCGTTTCTGCAATGGCAATCTGTTCTTCACGAGCCCCGAGCAAGAGCAAGTCTAGTTGGGCTTGAGAAGCAGTCACCTGGTTGCTGGCAGCGGCCACGCCACTGTTGGCGGCTACTTGTTCGGAGCTTCTAGGACCAGCCTTGAGTTCATCCAGGGCAGCCTGAGCAGAATTTAGGCTGGCTGCCGCTGCGTTCAACTGGTAGGAAGCCTGGTTGCGTTCCTCTTCGTCGCGGTCAGTGTCTTGCGTAATGGGTTCATATTGTTTTTGGGCGGCCAGATATTGCGCCTGGGCAGCGGCAACCTGTGCTTCTGCCGCTGCAATTTGGGCAGCCGTGGCTCCTTCCAGAGCGGCAGCACGACTGCCTGCGGCGCTACTAACCCCTGCTTCCGCTGAGGCGACATTTGCTTCACTCAAAGCAATTTGTGCCGTAGATGGAGAGGCTGTGGTCAAGGCTAACTGTGCTTCGGCCGCTTGCACACCCACTTCGGCTGCTTTTAAGCCTGTTTCTGCTGAGACCAGCCCCGCTTTAGCCGTTTCCAGATTGGCTTGAGCCTGAGTAACGGCCGCTTCAGCTTGCACGACAGCCAGTTCCTGGTCTGTGGTATCTAGTTGTAGCAAAGGTGTACCTGCTTTAACCACATCTCCTTCGCTGACTAAGATTTCGTGCAGTTGGCCGCCAGTTTGGAAGGACAACATGGCATGCTCAAGCGGCACCACCCGTCCTTCTGCGGAAACCTGATTCAAATTGGTTTCAACACTTACATTATTCGGACTGCCATCTGTGCCCTCGCTTTCGGTTTCTGGTGCGGTTTCAGAGCGTGATACAGCCAGCCGCTGGTAAGCAAAGACGCCTACCACAAGCAGCACCGCGATGACGAGAATCCCTATGATAACTCGTTTCAAGTTCATTAATAACTCCTGTTTTCAGTGAATAATGGTAAGTCGTGTCTACTGTTCACTGATCGTTGATTAACCAGACCGACCATCGGTCGGTCTGGTGATATTAGCTGAAATTATTGGCGGGGTCAAGATTGATATAAGCAGTCAATTAGCTCCCCTGAGAGCTGACGATGAAAGAATTAAAATACGGAATTGCATCGTCAGTTTCAGGAAATGGCGTTATTCACATTTGTCTACGTGAATGGCTGGCCATTCCTTAATGTTTCACTTCGTCGATGATTTTGCCATCAGCCAACGTGATGGTGCGATTGACACGACTAGCCAGTTCCTTGTCATGGGTGACCATCAAGATGGTTTTGCCATTGTCAATCAACTCTTCAAACAGCTTGAAAATAGAATCGGCCGTTTTTGAGTCCAGGTTGCCAGTTGGTTCATCGGCGGTCAGGATGGGCGGGTCATTGGCCAGGGCGCGGGCAATCGCCACCCGTTGCTGCTGACCACCAGAGACTTCGGAGGGCAGTTTGTAAGCGTGTTCTACCATTTCAACTTGTTCTAGCAAATGGAGGGCACGTTCTTTTCGTTCTTTGGGGGTGTACATGTTACGGAAGTCCATAGGCAGCATGATATTTTCTATGCAGGAGAGCATGGGCAGCAGTTGGAAGAATTGGAAGATAACGCCTACGTTTCGGCCGCGCCATTCTGCCATTGGTCCTTCTGCCAGGCCGTGGATGGCCTGATCACCAACGTAAATGCTGCCGGATGTGGGTTTGTCGATGCCTGTAATCATGTTGATGAGGGTTGATTTGCCACTGCCGGATTTCCCGACCACGCTAACAAACTCACCATTATCGATTTTGAGGTCAATGCCGACCAGGGCGGGGAAATCACCGGCAGGTGTATGGTATGTTTTGACAACTTTTTGGATGTTGATGAGATGGGGGTGAGGCTGGTCGTTTTGACCGATGACGCTATGGGCATTCGGTGCCTGGTTATGTGATTTACGAAATATATTTAACATGTAATACCTCGCGTTGCCCGGTCGCGCAGCAGGGGGGTGCCTGCCTGCTGGCTGTTCGCAGCGCAATACGCAGAATGTTTAGTAGTTTTTACAATTTTTAAATTTGGCTGTCTATTCATAGGCCAGTACTTCACGAATGGTTAGGCGTGAGGCGCTGCGTGCTGGGCCTAAACTGGCGACAGCTGCTAAAACTGTGACGATTATAAACCACAGAATTAAACCGTTGATTGAAAATGTGTAGTCCAGCGGTGAGCCTAGCAACGCTTTGCCCACTTGTTGGCTGAGGATGTGGCTAAACGGGACGCTAAGAATACCACCAGCGATAAAACTGAGCCAGCCTATGACGATGCCTTCGGCCAGGACAATGAGCCGGACTGCACTGTCTGAGGCGCCGATGGCACGCAGCACTCCAATCTCACGAATGCGCTCTAAGACGTTGATGCTCATGGTGGTGGTTAAGCCTAAACCACCAACGGCGGCCAGAAGTACGGCCATGATCACTAGGAAACCGACAACGATGTTGAACTGGAAGTCAGCCTGGGCACGGATGGCGCTGGTGGTGCGGGTGGTGTCTACCCGTAGACCGGCTGCTATGAAATGGGCGGCGAGTTTGGCGGCCATTTCTTCTTGGGTTGCGCTGTCGTGGTGCTGGGTGATGATGCGCACGCTGTCAGCCTGGTCGATGCTGCGGGTGATGTAGCCGTAATCGTCGCTGTCTACGTAGACGTAAGTGCCGCCAGCGGTGCTGCGGACGATGCCGACGATGGTCCAGGCGCTTTCACGGCCGTTTATGTCTAGCACGATTTCACTGCCCACGTGCAGGTCGGGTTCGTCGTCGATGACATCGGTGTTGACGACGATGGCGTAGGTATCTTCTGGCGTGAGCCAACGGCCGTTTTCTAGGACAGGGTGCATCATCGTGGTGTGGGCGGGGGCGGCTTGCAAGTTGATTGATTCGCTGCTGCTGCCATCGGGGCGCACGCGGCGCACATTGTTACCAGACCAAGACTCGATGGCGACGACGCCGTTGACTTCTTGGGCGACATGTTCCAGGTGGGAGGTGCGGTAAGGGCGGCTAAAGTTGACGCGCACGTCATATTCGTGGAAGCGGAGGAAGTTGTCTAGGGTGCTTTCCATGGAGGAGCGTACGCTGAGGACGGAGATGAAGAGTGCTGTGCCGAGAATCAAGGTGATCAGAGTGAGGATTAACCGCCCTTTGCGCCGCACGGTGTTACGCAGGGAAATGATTAACGGCCGTTGTACTGGCAAATTTTCTTGCATCCTGTTGAAGAAGCGTTCCAGCCAGCCTTTGTTGTTGTAGCTTTGCCCCATGCCGTTGTGGTTGAGGGCGGCATGGGTGGTTACAGTGGTGCCGCGCAGCACAGGCCAAGCTGCAGCGCCCAGAGGGATAAACAGCGCCACACTCACTTGCAGCGCAATAATGGTCCAGGGCACGCTGACATCGACGACCTGGAAGTTGAGCAGGCCAGCGATGTGGTTTTTGACGAGATATTGAGCGGTCAGGATGGCGGCGGGCATGCCAATGAGCAGAGCCACAAGGCCGTAGATTGTCACTGTGAAGAAATACATGCCCATAATTTGGCGGCTCCTGCCCCCGACCAGTTTCATCACACCAATTTGTTTGACTTGCTGCGCCAACAAGGCGGAGATGGTGTTGACGACGAGGAAACCAGATAGGAGTAAGATCATGACGCCGAAAACGGAGAACAGCAGCAGCATGGTTTGCAGGATGTCATGTGCCCAATGTTCGCCAGGCGTGGGCACGCTGGTGTGGAAGATTTCGCGTCCGCTTTTTTCGATTTTATCTTCGATTTGTTGGCTCACAGCCCGGATGTGGCCGATGTCTTCATGGTTTTCGCTGACGGTGAAGCGTAGTTCGGTGGCGAGACGGGGGCTGCCCAGGGTTTCTAGGGTTTCTGGTGTGATGTAGCCGAAGCTGGCGTTGTTGATTTCGGCGTTGGGCACCTTACTGTCGTGGGTTGTACCGATGACGCGCAATGCTTTGTGGGTGCCATCATCCAGGGAAATGAGTATGGTTTCGCCGATGTTGGTATTGAGGAAATTGAGGGACTCGTCTTCGAGGAGCAGTTCCCCTTTGGCGGGGTTGAATGAACCGGCGATAGGGATGATTTGGTCGAGGGCGATGTGTTGGTAATCGGGAACGGCCGTTAATATTAAATCGCGCCATTGGTTGGGGCCGACATTGACCCGCACGCGCATGGTCGAACGTCCTTCTGCTGTGGCGACTTCAGGCATATTTTGCACGCTTTCAATGAATGCTTCGTCGAGCGGCATGGTGTAGAGGGTGGCTGAGGCGGGGTTAGATGAGAGATAATCGCGGGCTGTTTCCCCCATTAAAATGTGCTGCACTACGGCAACCAGACCCACGGCAAAGACGCCGATGGCGATGGCAGCGATGACAAGTATGGTTCGTGCTTTGTTGCTGCGTAGGTCGAGTAGGACTTTACGCCATCGTGTTCTAAACATAAATGGATCACTTAGGTGTGCACAGCGACTGTCTAAGAATTAGCCCCTGTTTTTCAGGGGGAAAGGTCACTTGAAGCGCATCCATCAATTTTGTCGTTTATTTATGGATGCTCACATTGTTTGGGGACATTTGCTGTCCGAGAATATGCTCTCACGCGAGGCGTAAAAGCAAGACATTATAAACTTTAATGATTTTGTTGTTTTTGCACATGTGCCAATGGTGCTATTCTCGAAAATTGGATGCAAATGGTGGGGTAGCCAATGGTCAAATGACTAATGGCTAAGGAGTGATGGTGGCATAAAATATGGCATTGTTTTGTCAGTTTCAAGGAACGGTAAGGTGACGGCTTTGTTGCATGATTTAGTTTCTGTTCTTTTTAAATTGGCAACTGTATGGAGAATAATGTGCCTTCTTCCTCTGAGCTGGCTACGGTGATTGTGCCGTGGTGATATTCGATGATTTCTTTGCAAATAGCAAGGCCGAGACCGGTACCATGCCTGTCAGCGATATGGGCGCCTTGACCACGATAGAAGCGGTCGAAGATGTGGGGTATGTCTTTGGGCAAGATGACGGAGCCATGGCTGTGGATCACGATTGTGGCGAAACGGCCGTTGTCTTTTTCTTCTAGCTGGCTGTGAATTGAAATGATTTCGTTTTCAGTTGAATAGGCAAGCGCATTGCTGATTAAGTTGCTGAATACCTGAATCATGCGCTCTTTTACAATGGGAATAGGGGGGATGAGGGGGTTGGGTTCATGCTTGATCTGGATGCACCGCTGTTCTGCTTTTAGCGCATAATTCAGGATAACTTGGGCAATAATTGCATCCATTATGTATGGTTCTTTGGGGAATATTTCTTCTTTGCTTTCTAATTTTGAAAGCGTTAGCAAATCTTCGATGAGGTTTCCTAACCGTTTCGATTCAGATGTTAAAATGTTCATGAATCGTGTGATTTTAGTTTCATTGTCGGTTTGCGTTAGTAGGCCGAGGTAGAGTTGGATATTGGTAATGGGCGTCCGCAGTTCATGAGATACGTTAGATACAAAAATATTTTTGAGTTTGTCGAGTTCCTGCAGCCGTTTATTCACGGTTGCTAATTCCCGGGTGCGTTTTTGTACCCGCTTTTCTAGCTCTGCTTCCCGTTCTTTTCGTGCCGTGATGTCGGTCATGACGATGTAAATCCGTGCGGTTTCTTTACTGATTTGATGCCAGGATAAACGAAAGTGGATGTATCGTCGTGTGTTGTCTTGGCGTTCTACCCAAAATTCCATCTCTGTTGATACTTTTTGGATTTTCATGCCCAATTGCACGATCTGGTTGATCACAAATTGAACTTGAGGGGTAGCGAAGTCGAAAGCTGTCATTGGCGGTACGTGTGAACAGGGATGGTCTAGGATGTCACAAGCCCGTTGGTTCATAAAGAGGATTCGATCTTCTTCTAAAATCATCAAGCCGTCAGAGATGTTTTCTGCCATCCAACGAAAACGGGATTCGCTTTCACGCAAGGCCATTTCTGCTTTTCGCCTCTCTGTGATGTTACGGGCAACGATGACGGCGTATTTTTCTTCTTGGAAGGTGACTTTGCGAAAGGAGATCTCAGAAGGGATGTAACGGCCGTTTTTGGTGATGAGATCTGTGGTGATGATGGGTGGTTTTTCTAAATTGGGCAGTTTATCAGTTGAGAGTTTGCCCACTTCAATGACGAGGTCTTCGGGGGTAATGTCGTTGATGCCTAACTCCAGAAGCTCTTCTTGAGAATATTGCAGTAACTGGCAGGCAGTTTGGCTTGCGTCTATAAAACGGCCGTTTGAGATTTGGGCTAAAAAGACAGCGTCATTGCTCTGGTCAAGGAGTGATTTAAAGCGTTCTAGTTCGCCTAATCGTTGTTGTAATTCTGGGTAGTACTTTTTTTTTAGAGAATTTTCGCCCAGGTTAAGAAAATGCTCTCGTTTATCGTTCCAATGTTCTGACAAATTAGAGTGCCTCTTCGTGAATTACTTTTATTTCGGGTCTTGTTGCTCCCATCTGAGTTCATCATATCAAATGCTGGATGACGAGGTCAATTGGTTGACGGACAAGGGGGTGTTAGTTGAGTATAGCGACATTTTGAGGGGCACTTTATGGCTCCCGGCGATTCCTCGCTGTACTTTCAAAAGATGTAACGTATTCCGTAGACAAGTTTTATCCTGTGGTTAGACCTGACTGATATGATGTTGTCAGATTGCTCAAGTATAATTGTATTGTTATTTTATACGCCAAGGTTACGATGAGGCTAAACAGCCGGAAGTCATAATGATTTGATAAGATTTCTATCAAATGGCATATTCTTCTTATTTTGTCGGTGTGATACTCTGAATGCAATAAGACATTAGGCATGGTTTATTTGGGTTACCGTTACATATGGTTAATGAACTGTTAAGGAAATTATTACCACGGCACTCTTTCCGATTGGTGTTTACCCTGATGTATTTAGGGGTTGTCTTGTCGGTGCTGTATTTTAGTCTTATCACTCAATGTCGAGTTGGTGTCTTTGCTGTAGAAACGGGTGTTATGCTGATGGTGTTGGTGGCCTTGGTTGGCCTGGCGCAGTGGGAAAGATCTCGGTCGAGCCAACAAGTGTCGCGCTTTTATGCGTTGGGCTTTTTGTTCCTACGCATGTTTCTGATCCAGGTTGTGGTCTATCTTGACTGTTCGGGATATGCCGCATTTCTTTATCCCTTAATTCCTTTTTCTGCTTATTTTTCTTTAGGTTCTCGAGTGAGTAATTTGGTGGCGATGGGCTATGTCTTGCTCTATTTTGAGCAGTATCGCCCTTTGACTGGTTCGGATACAGGCTCTCTGTTCAACATGATGATTTTTGCGGTGCTTATGTTGTTTATGCTGGTGTTGGTGCGTGTGATTGATCGGGATGAACGCAATCAACAACATCTTGAGACGCTGCTGGCTGACTTGGAAGCCTCGAATGTGAAGTTGCAGTTGTATGCAGAGCAGGTGGCTGAGTTAGCAGCAACGGCGGAACGAAATCGTTTAGCCCGGGATATCCACGATTCTTTAGGTCATCGACTGACGGTGGTCAACATTCAGCTGGAAAAGGCTATGGCTTTTAAGGAGCGGAATCCAGATGAAGCGGAGCAAGCGCTTTTGGATGCGAAGCAAGCAGCCTCAGGGGCGTTGCGTGATGTGCGGCAGTCGGTGAGTACTTTACGAGAAGCTGATGAGGGATTTTCTTTGCGTATGGCGTTGACGGAATTGGTTGAGGGCATGGAAAACGGCCGTTCTCCTATCAATTTTGAGTTTCATGGCGATGAGTCTATTTATGCACGCCCGGTGCTAACGGCACTTTACCGCTCTGCCCAGGAGGGTCTGACCAATGTGCAAAAGCATGCCCATGCCACAAAAGTTGACTTGATTGTCTGCCTGGAGAAGGCAGAGGGGAAAATGGTTTTGCGTGATGATGGTCAGGGCTTTGATACGATCAAGCTTGATGAATTGGTTGCCAATCAATATCATAGCTTTGGCTTGCAAGGCATTCAGGAACGTTTGGAGTTGGTTCGTGGTCAGATGGAAGTTATTAGCCAGCCTGGCCAGGGCACAATTTTGCAGATTACTGTGCCTCGAAATCCGATGGTGCTTGACTGCGAACTGTAAATGTAACGACAAGGCGATTTTATGACTCAAGAGGATGTCTCGGTGCTGATTGTCGATGATCAGCGGTTAATTCGAGAGGGAATTGCTTCTTTGCTGGATATTCAGGAGGGGGTATCTGTGGTGGGAACGGCCGTTAATGGGCAGGAAGCCATCGCTAAAGCAGAAGCAGTGCAACCCGATGTGGTTCTTATGGATGTGCGTATGCCGGTTATGGATGGCATTACTGCTGCCGCCCAGCTTAAACAGATGCTGCCTGCTTGTGAAATCTTGATGCTGACTACGTTTGATGATGATGAATACATTATCAAATCGCTGCAATCGGGCGCCAGTGGTTATTTGTTGAAAGATATTCCGGCTGCTGATTTGGCGCAGGCGATCAAATTGGCGCATGCGGGTATTTATCAGCTTGACACTGCTGTGGCGGGTAAACTGGTGGGGGCGTTAAGCAAGGAAAAAGCGGAGACAACGCCGCTGCCGGAAACGGCCGTTTCGCTGGTTGATCATGATTTAACTGAACGGGAGTTGGAGGTGCTGCGCCTTATTGCTACTGGTGCTACGAACCGGGAAATTGCTGACTGCCTGGTTGTGAGTGAAGGGACGGTCAAGAACCATGTTTCTAGTATTTTGAGCCGTTTGGGCTTGCGTGATCGTACGCAGGCTGCCCTGTATGCCTATCAGCATAAACTAATTTAACGCAGGGGTGCTGGGCAGAATTGCTGTGTTCTCGTGTTGTTTGCTGTGAATCTTTGGCTGTTTTGTTATGACGTTAGCTGTTGAGACTAAGAACCTGACGAAAGTTTATGAGAAGCAGCATGGTTGGCGGCTGACTGGGGCAGAGTTAGTAACGGCTTCGGCAGGCTTAGCGGGCGTGGAATCGGTAACGGCCGTTTCTGGTGTCAATCTGGCTGTGTCTCAAGGAGAATTGTTTGGCTTGTTGGGATCCAATGGTGCTGGCAAAACGACATTGACTAAAATGTTGTGCACGCTGGTGGTGCCTACATCGGGCACAGCTAAAATTGGCGGCTACGATTTAAAGCAGACGGGTGCTATTCGGGCGACGGTGGGATTGGTTGTTTCCAATGAACGCAGTTTTTATTGGCGTCTTTCTGCCCGGCGTAATCTGATGTTTTTTGCAGCGATGCATGGCTTGTTTGGGCAAACGGCCGTTACCCGAGTGAATGACGTGTTGGCAGCGGTCGAACTGCAAAATGTGGCTGAGCGTCGGTTTGGGCTATTCTCTAGCGGCATGCGGCAGCGTCTGGCTATTGCCCGTAGTTTGCTGCATCAACCGACAATTTTGTTTTTGGATGAGCCAAGTCGAAGTTTGGATCCTACGGCTACGTGCCACTTGCATGAACTCATTCAAGGGTTGATTGTGGCACAAAACCTGACTGTTTTCCTCATCACCCATGATTTGGCGGAGGCTGAGAAGCTGTGCGACCGGGTGGCACTCATTCACCAGAGCCAGATTCAGGCTATTGGCCGCCCTGTGGATTTGCGCCAGCAGCTGCAGCCGCAGCGCCGCTATCGGCTGACGCTGGATCGATGGCAGCAAGATGTCGCTGCTGAGTTGAAAGGGTTACTGCCTGCCATGCAGTTGGATGCGGTTCATCATGAGCTTTCGTTTTGGGCAAGTGAGCGGGATGGTCTGGTAACGGCCGTTCTCGACAGGTTACGAGCGCACCAAATCGACATTCTCACCATCACGGCGACGCCTCCCAGTTTGGAAGAGGTATTTGCCCACTACACTCATGAGACGGGGGAAATGATGGGGGATGAAGGATGATGGCCACCTTGATTCGTCCGCTGCGAGTGGTGTGGGCCTTTTTGGTACGGGATTTTTTTGTGGAGACCAGTTATCGCCTGTCGTTTCTGTTTACGATTGGGAGTGTTGTGGTGCGTGCTTTGGTCTTCTTCTTCCTGTCTGAGTTTATTGAATCGGCTGCGGGGGGCTTGCTAGGCGATTATGGTGGCGATTATTTCTCCTTTGTCATCATCGGCATTGCGCTAGGGGGCTACTTTAGCACCGGACTAAGCAGTTTTGCCAATGCGCTGCGCCAATCGCAAATGACAGGCACTTTGGAGGCGATGATCTTGACGCCCACACCGGTTTCCTGGCTCATTATCGGTTCGGCTGCCTGGAGCTATGTGTACACGACCTTCCGCGTGCTGGTTTACCTGGTGGTGGGTGCTTTGTTTTTAGGCTTGGATTTGAGCCGCGCGAATTATTTGGCTGCATTTGTGATTCTGGTGCTGTCGGTGATTTCTTTTGCCAGCCTGGGTATTTTGGCGGCAAGTCTGATCATGGTGATTAAACGAGGCAACCCGATAACGGCCGTTTTTGGAAATGTTTCAAACCTCGTCGGTGGCGTTTTCTACCCGGTGGCTATCTTACCGGGCTGGCTGCAAATAGCTGCCTACATGCTGCCCATAACCTATGCTTTGCAAGCCACCCGAGCCGCCCTTCTCCATGGCGCCACCTGGGACGAACTGGCAGCGGATATTCTCGCCTTAACTCTATTCTGCCTGATCTTGCTTCCTCTGGCGTTGATTCTTTTCCGCTTTGCCGTTAATCGGGCTCGCGTAGAGGGCACTTTGGCACATTACTAACTGAAGCTGAAAACGGAAGTGCCGGGCACTGGTTTAGGTGGTGGTGAAGTCAAGTGCCCGGCACTGGGTTTAGGTGATAGTTGTTGTGAAAGAATTAGATAATCACCTGAACATTTCGGTTGTGTGGTTGGCGTAACTCTTTTTTACTAGGCTGATTTCTTTACATTTTTAACTTTTTTAGAGGCAGCCCCAGGGTTAGGCACAGCGTCTTGCTCTTTCCCTTTGAGATACATCCCTCCTACAGAAAGGAAATCATATCCTTTGGCCACCAGGGTTTCATAATCGGCGATCATGCGCCGACCATCGATAATGAGGTAAGGTGGTTTGACTGTGTTTTCAATGGTGCCAGAGAGCCCACGGAACTCTTCCCAGTCAGTTGAAATGAAGACAGCATCACTGCCAGCTATCGCCTCTTGCGCACTGTCATGATAGGTGATGCGCTCGAACAGATGGTTCTTTTCAGGATTAAACCAATACTCTTGAGCCGTTTTTATGGCCAGAGGATCATAAGCGCGAAACTCTTTCACACCTTTGGCTAATAACGCTTCCACCGCTTTCAGGGCGGCAGAATCACGCATGTCGTTGGTGCGTTTTTTGAAGGCTAAACCGAGTAAGGCAACGGTTTTGTGATTGAAGTTGAAGCCAGCTTCATGAATGGCGCGATCCACAAGATAAGTTTTTTGGAATTCGTTGATGTTGTATACGGATTGGAGCAGGTCGGTGGAACGGCCGTTTTGGTTCAACTGATAGATCAGGGATTGAATATCCTTGCCAAAGCAGCTGCCCCCGGCACCATTGCTCACGTAAGATCCCCAGGTAGAAATCCGCGAATCGGCTGTGACGCCAATCTTCAAATCTTCCATGCGCACATTGGGGAACGTTTCGGATAGTCTGGCACCCACGCCATTCCAGAAGGAAATATAAGTGAGCAGCAGTGTGTTGCCTATGTATTTAATGGATTCGGCCGTTTCCGGTGTGGTTTCTAAGTAGCGGATGCGTACATGGTTGACAAATTGTGCATAAATACGGCGCAGCAGCACAAAATCTTCTTCTGAATCTGCCCCAACCACAACGCGATCTGGTTTGCGGGAGCCCTCAATTGCGTTCCCTTGTGCCAGAAATTCAGGATTAGAAGCGACTCCAAAATTCTCGACGCCATGTTCATTCATCACATTTTGCAGAACGCGAGCGGTGCCGATGGGCACTGTGCTTTTGTTGACTAACAAGACCCGTTTTTTGTCTTTACGATTGGCCAAAAGGCCGGCAACGGTATGCGCCGCGTTCATATAGTAGCTTAAATCAGTGGAGCCATCCCGATTGGGGGGCGTATTCAAACAGAAAAAGAAAATGTCTGTGCCCTCTGCCAGGTCGGTGATGTCGTTGGTGAAGTGCAAGTATTGATCTTTGGTTTCTTTGATGGCGGCGGTCAATCCCGGTTCATTGACATAACGCTCGATGCTCTCTCGTTTACCCGTTTTATAAGCATTGATGCGTTTCTCATCAATATCATACGCCCACACCTCATGACCATATTCAGATAAAACGGCCGCATGGGGCAGTCCAACAAAGCCTGTGCCTACAACAATAATTTTCATGGAAATACTCCTGATGTATCTTCTATTTTGATTAGGAAAATCAAAGTTAAAAAAATTCAACTAAAATAAACAAAGTGACCATCTAAAAATTAGCTCCCTTTTTTATGGGTAAAGGTCACTTGAAGCGCTTCCATCAATTTTGTGATTTATTTATGGATGCGCACAAAGGAACAAAGCAGGGAAAGGAAACATCCCTTTTGCTCCTTGAATTTCTTTGTGTCTTTGGTCTAAGAATTTTTAATGAGCCCAACTGGGTCTGCCTATAAGATTATGAGACATACCGTAATTTGACCAACTTACAGGCAGGCTTAAAATCAACGTTTCCCCTACGGGTTGTGGAGCTGCCTTTGTGTGCGGTTACATTTGACCCATCTGTTGAGCCACTTTTCGGCCGATTTGCACGGCATAATTGGTGCCTCTGTCCCACGGGTATACCTGGCTCATGCTGGCAAAGAACAGACCTGGTATGGGCGTTTTTGTGTCTGGGATGTGGCCAGAATGGTTGAGTAAGGGAACGGGCTGGGCATATTGTTCGCGGAACAGCCAGCTTTGGCGTACCCAATCTTTTTTGAATTTGGGATTAAATTGGGTGAGTGCTTCCAGGAACAGCGCCGCCAATTCTTCTTTGCTTTTTTGGAAATAGGCGTGGTCTGGAGCGACGTAGTCGCCGCAGTAAACGATGGTGTCGCCGCCATAGTGGGCGGCACTCACGTAATTGGTGTGTTCTACTAAGGCGAGGAAGGGAATGTCATTCTGGCTTTTATCGGGCGAATCGGCGGGGATGTTGAGCCAGTAAGTTTGGTTGTCGGGGAGTAACGGCCGTTTCAGTGCCAATGTCATCACCACAGCCCCCATACTCTTCAGTTCTAGCAGTTGTCCCAGATAATCGCGGGGGAGATCCGGTGCCAGTTGACTCATCAGCCTCGGGGAAGTTGTCGAGAGCACTTGATCGTAGCTGGCTGTTTGGCCGTTTGCGGTGGTGATGGTGAGCTGGTTGTTTGTTCGTTTGATGTTTGTCACGGGTGTGTTGTAATGGATAGGGTCATTGGGGTTGGTTACGGAGCTTGCCACAGTAACGGCCGTTACCAGGGCATCAACAAACGCTTGAAACCCACCCACAAAATATCCCAGCTTCGGGCTGCGCACATGCAGCCGTGCCCACATCCAGGCCATATTCACATCCTGGTAATACGGGCCAAACTTGCCAATCAGCATCGGGCGCCAGGTCGTTTCATAGATTTTGTCACCATACCATTTTCGCAGCCAACTATCGGCCGTTTCTTGTTCCAGTTTGCGCCACGGTTTCGTAAAGCGCAAATAAGCACTCACCAGACCAAAGCGAGCCACATCCAGCAAATTAAAGCCAGGGAACATAATCCAGCGCAGCGGCGAATCAAACGGCACAATCTCCCCGTCGTAAATCACCGAAGTTGTGGGGCGGGGGAAAAAGAGCGTGTCGGCCATGCCTAACTCTTCTACCAGTCCGATGATGTCCGTGTCACCCTTAAAAATGTGGTGATAAAATTTTTCCAGCGGCCAATCCCACAGGGCATCCTGAAACCCAGACGCCAGCCCTCCGGCATGATCTGCCGCCTCATAAATCGTGATCTCATGCCCTGCTTGCAACAAATCATAAGCCGCAGAAAGGCCAGCAATGCCGGCTCCAATAATCCCAATGCGCATACAAGAATGTCCTTAATTTGCTATGGGCGCATCCAGAAATGCTGGATGCGCTTCAAGTGACCTTGACCCCTGAAAAACGGGGACTCGTTTTTAGACGGTCATTATGTGATGAACGCCGTAATCAGACTTAAGACCCATGACAAAAGGCGAAAAGCCCATGCTGAACCTGGATGGAGTGTTGCTCATTTCTCATTCACCTATCAATGACCGACTGTGGTTACTTTTACTTCCTCTTTCATCTCCACTGCTTTGCCAATATCTGCCCAGCGCATCCCTTCTTGAACCATGTAATAAGCGCCCAATGCTGTAATGGGGAACCAAAGAGCCGCATGAAGCACCAGGGTGTAGGCCGCTGCAATTTCCTTTGGGATGCCATACAGTTCCAACACGAAGATACCAGGCGCATCAAATGTGCCTACGTACCCAGGAGCTGTGGGCAGCGTGGTGGCCAGATTGACGACGCCATTCATCAGCATCAACGCAAAGAAGCTAACCTCAAAGTCAAATGCATGCATCACAAACCAATACTTTACCGTTTCCAGCAGCCAAATAATGATAGACGTGAAGAAAATCATGAGGACATTGCGGAAACTGCGCAGTGATTCTAAGCCTGCCAGGAAATTGTCAAGAATCCCCAATATTTTTGATTTGTTGTTGTCGGCCAGTAAACTCCTGGTTAACCCTAGCCCCCACGTTGCTAATGCGCGAAAACGAGTGGGCATAGCTGCCAAGGCAAAAAAGGCAATGAGAGCCACGAAGAATGCGGCACTAGCTAAAATGACAACATTGCGAATATATTCGTTCTCGCTGGCGATGGGAGAGAGGGGCAGGGCGATAAACACAAAAATGAGCATCACAAGCCCATCAAACACTCGTTCTACGATCACTGTTGCTAAACTGGCACTCATGGAAATGTCTTCTCGCTTGTAGAGTACAAATGAGCGCAGCACTTCGCCAGCACGGAAAGGGTAAACGTTGTTGCCCATATAGCCAATGACGACAACGGGAAACAGACGGCGCACAGGAATTTGTTTAAGGGGACGCAGCATATAATCCCAGCGCCAGGTTCGTGCCCAAACCGCTACAAAATAGACGGCGACGGCCGGCAGCAGCCACACATAATTGGCGCTGACCATGTATGTCCAAACTTCATCAAGTTTGAGCCCACGCAATGCTAACCATACAAAAATTCCACTAATGATAATGGCTAGAGATAGCCAGATCCATTTACGTTTCAAATAAGTCCTCTCAACATGGTATTGTCAAAAAATATACACGTTCAGGGCGTGTATTTACGCACAAAATGCGAATGGCGTAATTGTATCACGCTGTGGAGAGGCAGCACGTATGGGTCATTTGTCCGCTTTGGCTATCTTTTGCAGAGTGGAGATTGCCTTTGTTGAGGGAGATGTGCCGGGTCGTATTATTAGGGTTCTGTTCCTAAGCGTCCCCATGATAGGCGGTATAAAATGTAGTCGGCGGTGTTGCCAGCCAGGTTGCCTGTGCGAATCATGCGTAACACGGTTTCGATAGCTTCGGCTTTCGCTGGCCCGTAGCTGTCGATGAGGGTTTGCCTGGCGGCAGGGTCTGGTTGGCCATCGTGTTCTGCCCAATGCTGGGCGTAGAGCAGCGCCGGGATTTCGTCTGCGGGAGCATCATCGATTGTGCCCGCCAACAGGGTTTGGATTTCTGTTTCAGTTAGATTGGCTTTGAGTGCCTCTTTAGCGTGGTAGTAAGAACAATAGCGGCAGTCGTTAACGGCCGTTACCGCCAACATCAAGCGCTCCCGAAAAGCTGCACTCACCTGGTCTCCGGCCATCGCCTGCCTCAACTGTGCCCGATGCTGAAACGGCCACACAAAATCACGCCCCATCTGTCCCAAACTACGATAATACCGCCGCTTAAACTGCTCCATACCTAACTCCTGTTGCCCTGAACAGCCAACCACACACGCTGTTATTCACTGTTCACGACTTACTGTTTCTCAATCCTCTGGTACAAAAAATGCATCCACCTCTTCTGTGCCATCTTCATCTGTCACCTGACGCCGGAACTGGCTCATGTACAATTCATAGTAAAAGCCTTTGTCTGCCAGCAGCCCCTCGTGGGTGCCGCGCTCAATGATCTTGCCCCCCTGCAACACCAACACCTGATCCGCATTACGAATGGTACTCAAGCGGTGGGCAATCACAAAGCTTGTCCGCCCTGCCAGTAGCTGATCCAAAGCGGCTTGAATTTCTCGCTCCGTGCGCGTATCGACGCTGCTGGTCGCTTCATCCAGAATCAAGATGCGGGGGTCAATCAGAGCCACCCGGGCAATAGACAGTAACTGTCGCTGACCCTGGCTTAAGCCGGAGCCGCGCTCACCCAGGACTGTGGCGTAACCTTCTGGCAGGCGCTCGATGAAATGATGCGCATGGGCTAGTTTAGCAGCTGCCATCACTTCTTCGTCAGAAGCATCAGGTTTGCCATAGCGGATATTGTTCATCACGGTATCACTGAACAAGAAGGAATCTTGCAGCACGATACCAATTTGGCGGCGCAAACTGTGTCGTTTCACCTCTCTCACGTCGAGGCCATCAATAGTTAAACGGCCGTTCGACACATCCCAGAACCGAGGCAGCAAGTTAATAATCGTCGTTTTCCCCGCACCTGTGGGACCCACAATGGCGACCGTCTCACCCGGTTTTGCCACAATGTCTATGCCCTTCAGCACTGGTTCGCCTGGATTGTATTCTGCCCAGACTTGCTCAAATCTGATATTGCCCACAATGAGTGGCATATCAGCAGCATCAGGTTTGTCAGTTAGATCAGGATGATCATCCAAAAGGCCAAAGATGCGTTCGGCACCAGCAACAGCACTCTGGATATTGGTCCACAACACAGAAATTTGTTGCACAGGTCGGCTAAACTGCTGCACATAAGCGATGAACGTGATAATGAGCCCCAACGAAATCGCAGTGCCAAACATATCTTGCCCGGTGAGAATGTAGTAACCACCCACCCCAGCAACAATGGCCAGACTGACGTAGCCAAGTGCCTCCAATGAAGGAGCCAACGCGCTGGTAAATGCCTGCGCCCGAATATTGGCATCCCGCGTAGCCGCATTACTCACTTCAAACTGCTCAATATTTTCTTGTTCACGGCTGAAGGCTTGCACTTCACGGACAGCCGAGATATTTTCTTGTAAATCTGCATTAACAGAACCCAGTTCTTGACGTGCCGCCCGATAAGCGCGGCGGGCTTGTGCCGAGAACCAGCGGGTCACGATAAACATCAATGGCAGCATGATGAGGCTAATCAGTGCAAAAGGAACACTCATCGAGAACATCGCATAGATAATCATGATAATGAGCAAGCCGCCTTGCAGCACTTGCAGCAGGCCAAACCCCATAACTTGCCATAGCGTATCCGTGTCATTGGTGACGCGGCTCATCACATCGCCTGCCTCATGCCTGGTGAAATAGCCCAGCGATAAGCGGTGGATGTGTTCAAAAATCTGGGCACGTAAGTCACGCATCACATGAAAGCCCGCCCAGCCCATTAAGTAGAAGCTCAAGCCGCCCATAACCGCATTGCCAGTATACAAACCAACGATCATCAAAATGAGAATCGTCAAGCCGCGAATGGTCTCTTCAGCCGTGGTAGGCTCTGTTTCTGTGACCCAGCAGTTGGCGGAAGAGTGGGTATCAGTCTGCCCAGGTGCAGCATCACCCAGTTGGTTAATGGGCAAATTCCCCGCTGTATTTTCCTGCAAATTTGCGTTAAGGGCGTAAGGGCCGAGATAGCAGTCAACCGTCTGTCCAGTCAGGTTGGGGATAAGCACCTGCATGCCTGTACTCATGAGCAGCAGCACTGCGACCACAACAAGACTAAACCAGTATGGCCGAAATTGCCGGGCGAGCCTTTTAAGCGTGGTACCAACGCTCTTTGCTTTGCGTGCTTCAGTTGCAAAAATTCGTTCGTTTTGTCCTAACATAATTTACTCTGTGGATTAGCGATGGCGCCCTGTTTTGGTTGATGAGACGGTTATCGAATGGATGTTGTAAATCCAGAATCGTCAATCGTTAGTTGATAGCTGCGTCTTCCGCTAATTGTGAATGATAGATTTCAGCATAGATGGGGCTGTTCTCCATCAGTTCTTCGTGATTGCCGGTGGCCGCGATGGTGCCCTTGTCTAGAACCAGGATTTGGTCGGCGTTGAGAACCGTGCTGATGCGCTGGGCGATGACAAAGCTGGTGCGCCCTTCCATTAGCTTGTCCAATGCTTTTTGGATTTCATATTCGGTGTTGAGGTCTACGCTGCTGGTAGAGTCATCCAGGATGAGGATATGGGGATCCATGAGCAGGGCGCGGGCGATGGCGATACGCTGTTTTTGCCCACCGCTGAGGGTGGAGCCGCGTTCGCCGACCGGCGTGTGGTAGCCTTCAGGGAATTGGGTGATAAATTCGTGGGCGGCAGCTGCTTTGGCAGCAGCCAAGACTTCACTATCGCTGGCGTCGGGACGACCGTAGGCGATGTTGTCCCGGATGGTGCCGCTGAATAGCGTGGTCTCTTGCAAGACAATGCCGATGTGTTTGCGTAAACTTTCGATAGTGATGTTGCGCACGTCATGGCCATCGATGATGATTTGGCCTTCGCTGACATCGTAGAAGCGGGGGATGAGATTGATGACGGTCGATTTGCCACTGCCGGTGGAGCCGAGTAGGGCTACCGTTTGTCCCGGTTCAGCGGTAAAGGAGAGGTTTGTGAGAACATTGTCACTGCCTTCAAAGTAGCGGAAGCTGACGTCTTGGAAGGTTACCTGGCCTATCATGGTTTCCAGTTCAAGCGCATTTGGTTTGTTTTCTACGTCGTTTTTCGTGTCAAGGATTTCAAAGATGCGACTGGCACTGGCCGCTGCTTGCGCCATGAAAGAAATAATTATGCCGATTTGCGCCATGGGAATGAAAACAAAGATCAGGTAGAGGCTGAATTTCTGCCATTCGCCTAAAGTCAGGGTGCCGCTGATGATTTCGCGGCCACCAAAGTAGAGAATGGCCGCTTGACCCAGATTGGCGACGAGGAAGACAAAGGGAAACAAGAAGGAGAATACGCCGTTGATTTTGAGACGCTGCTTGAGTTCACTGTTGATGCTTTCTTGGAAACGTTCCTTTTCCTGTGGTTCAGTGGCGAAGGCTTTAACAACTTTGAGCCCAGCCAGGTTTTCTTGCAAGATGGTGTTGAGCCTGGAGAGCCGTCTTTGGGCTTCGCTAAACAGGGGCTGGGCGACTGCGCCGAAAACCATGAAAACGATTAGGGCAATAGGCAGCACGGGCAGGATAACGAGCATCAATCTCCAATTGGTGAGGAAGAGAATGATGAGGGTGCAGGTGAGCAGGAGCAGTGCCTGGAGTGCCATGAGCATCCCCTGGCCAATAAAGAGCCGCAGTTTTTCCACGTCATCGGTGGCGCGAATCATCAGTTGACCGGTGCGATTTTTATCATGGTAGCTGAAGCTGAGGCGCTGGATTTTGTTGAAGAGGTCTTGGCGCAGCTCAAAGGCGATGTTCTGGGAGAGGGCTTGTGAGAGGTAGGATTGGGCAAAGCTTAATAAGCCTCGGGCGATGGCAAACACGATGATGGTGATGATGGCCCAGAAAAGGGCGGCGAGGGCGTTATCCAGACTGAGGGCGATGCCTTGCAGGTTGAGGCCAAGTTCTGCTGCCAGGGTTTCTTGGGTGCTTTGGGGTAAGGCCATGATCGCTTTGTTGGCGCTGGTGTCGGTGATGATGTCGATCATGTTTTGGATGAGTTGGGGGACGGCGAGTTGGGCAGCGGTAGCGATGAACAGGGCGATGATGGCACCGGCTGCCAGCTTGGGATAGATGCTGATGTAGCGGAGGGCGCGACCGAGTGCTTTGTTGTTGTTTTTACGGCCGTTATGCTTTTGGCGACGATGACCACGAGGGTTTAAGTTTTGGGTTAGCTGCATAGAAGTTCTCCGATAAGTGAGGACGAAGGTTGAACGACTCATGATCCCATTGCATATGGGTCTTTGGTCGCTTGGGCAGCATGATGTGGATGTTGGTCAGCAATGCGCTGCGGGTAGAATAATACGACACTGAGCTGTTTGTGACCAACCCTTTGGGGGAATGAGGTGGTGCCATTTCAAGTTATAAAAAAAAAGCCCGGCTTTTAAAAGCCAGGCTTTGCGCATAAGTTAGATAAAACGTAATGGCTTAAGCAAGTGCTTTTTCATCCGTTCCCTTTCCGATAATTTCAAATTCAATATCGTCTACTGTCTCGATTGTTTGGTGAACAGGGCAATGTTGAGCGACTCGTTTCAATGCTTCTTCTTGACGTTTGTCTTGCCAGCTTACATGGGGCAAGGTGACTTTGACTTTGATATTGGTCAGCCGGGTGGGGTTGGGTTCCTTTTTGAAGGAGACATCTACGTGCATGTCGGATGCGTCGGCATCGTGATGCTCGCAATACTCGGCAATCAAGGCGGCTACACATGAACCAATTGAAGCGATGAACAGCTGTGGTGGTTGTGGCCCACGGTCTTGCCCGCCCATGCCTTCGGGCACATCGATGATGAGCTTGTGGTTGCCCATGACTGTTTCAAATTTCATGTCGCCATGATAATAAGTAGTTATTGTTGCCATAATTAGCTCCCTATTTGTGAGTTTGATTTTTGTATTATGATGATACTTTATACCAATAAAAGATATTCCATAGTGATAGAGATCATCTCATTTGATGACGAATGTCACACGATGAGGGGGTGTGATTTGCGGATGGGGGCGAAGGAGTAGCGATGGATGGGAGTTGGGCCGTGTTTTTTGATGGCGGCACGGTGTTGTTCGGTGCCGTAGCCTTTGTGTTGGGCGAAGCCGTATGGCAGGTACCGGGCATCTAGCTGCACCATGATGCGGTCGCGGGTGACTTTTGCCAGGATGGAGGCGGCGGCGATGCTGAGACTTTTGCTGTCTCCGCGAATGATGCTTTGCTGGGGCAGGGGTGAGTTTTTGAGACGAATGTGGCCGTCGATGAGCAGGTATTGAGCGGGTGGGGTAAGTTGGGAAACGGCCGTTATCATGGCGCGTTTTGTTGCTGGAATAATGCCGATTTTGTCAATCACGTCGGGTGGCTCCTGACCAATCCCGTAGGCTAAGGCGTGTTGGGTGATGCGTGAAAATAATTTCTCGCGGGTCTTGGCGGTGAGCTGTTTGGAGTCGTTGACTTCGTGTAATTCGGCGAGGGCGTCAGGCTTGTCAAGTGGCAGGATGACAGCGGCGGCAACGACGGGGCCTGCCAGCGCCCCACGACCTGCTTCATCTAGTCCGGCAAGATGAGCGAAGTTTGTTTGCAAGAGAACGGCCGTTTCAAATTCGAGAGAAGCCAAACGATTCACCTGGATCTGACAGGTTGACTAAGGAATAACCTTGTTTCAAAACAGATTACGTTGTCTCTGCCAGGCTTTATGGTCAAGGATTATGATTGACTTGAACAGTGGAGCAATCGATTTTTTCGGCAGGTTCGCGTTTGTACACCCCAGTCATCAAATACCAGCGAATGCGGACAGCCTCAAAGATGTTCTTGATGTAATCGAGCTTGGTTACATGGGTGCCTGCGGCATCATGCCAATCTGCGCCAATAACTTGAATGTCATACCCTTCTCGCCGTGCCAGAGCTAAACATTCATCATCAAAGCTCCAGCCGTCCATGCGGGCGATGCTGAACACTTTTTTAGATGCCTCTGCTGAAAATGCCTTGAAACCACAGCGCGTATCCCAAATGCCGGGGACAACCATCAGTTGGATAAACAGATTACCTGCGTTACCGAGGAAGCGTTTATAAAAGGGTTGTGGTATGGCTTGACGGGCGTTAGGTACGTCTTTTGGATCACGAGAAGCGATGACGACATTGGCTCCCTGATCAAATAAGGGCTTCATCTGTTCAAAATGAGAGAGATCTGTGGAGTTATCAGCGTCGGTAAACAGACGAATCTGGCCCTTGGCGGCTAACATGCCCTGGCGCACGGTATACCCTTTGCCTCGATTTTGTTCGCGGTCTATCCATCGTATATTTTCCCTGCCTTGCGCAAAGTTTTCTACGATGGCTGCGGTATGGTCAGTAGGGCCATCTAGCACGATGAGAATTTCCCAGGTGTAGGATTGCTTAGATAGGTAGTTATAGACAGTATCCAGCGTCGAGCCAATGCGTTTTTCTTCCGTGTAGGCCGGAATGATGACAGATAGATAAGGCTGCATCTCTTCTTCTTTTTGTTCCATAGTTCGGTATTCGGTAATCAGTTTCCGGTTACGCTCACTGCTGACTGTTCTTTGCTTACTGCTTACTATTGACTGTGCGCTGTCTGTTGCGCAGACAGGTTGGCAATCTTACCCGCCATCAGGAGGAGCGTCAACAGGACTTAAGCGTCCTGTCAGGGTTTCGTCGTCTAGGCGACGGATTGCTTGAATTTGTTTGCGTTTGTGCCACATTTTGCCGATGCTCCACAAGCCTGCAAGCTGCCCACGCAGCCGTGCCCGAGCTGCTTCACCACGCCAATGTTTTAGCGCTTCTCGTGTGATGTTGAGCTGAGACCGAACCAGCAGACGCCAGTTTTTCTTCAGGAGGCTGGTGGGGTAGTTTTTCCAGATGAGGTAGAGAAAGTTGCGCCCGTCGTAGTAGCTGCCTGTGACATCACCGCCGGTTGCTTTGAGTTTGTGGTAGATAACGGCCGTTGGCACATACCATACTTCCCATCCTGCCAAATTAGCCCGCCAGCCCATATCCACATCCTCACAAGAGAAGAAGAAATCATCGTCTAAAAAGCCCAGTTCGTCTAACATCTGCCGTCGATAAGCTGAGGAGCCACCGCAGGCACTGAACACCATTTCTTCCTGATCAAACTGGCCGGTATCTTTTTGCCAAACGCCGCGATTACCCGGTATGCCATCTATGCGGTAGCAGTCGCCTGCTGTGTGGAAGGTGTCACGTTGGTCAAAGAGCAGCATTTTGCTGGCGATGCTGCCTGCTTGCGGATGCCGGGCAAAGGCCTCGACTAATTCTGCTAACCAGTTTGGGTCGGCTTCAGTGTCGTTGTTAAGCAAGATGATGATGTCGCCTTGCGCAGCTTGCCAACCTGCATTACACGCTCCAGTGAACCCTCTGTTTTCGGGCAGCTGAATGAGCCTCACTTCGGGGTAATTTTGCGCTACGAAATCTGATGTGCCATCTGTGGAGCCGTTGTCAACCAGCAGTACCTCAAAATCGGTGAAGGTTTGTTGGTGCAGCGATTGAAAGCAGTCATCTAGATGGTGTTTCCCATTCAAGTGTGGGATGATAATGGAGATGGTTGGGGTCATGATTCTCCAAGTGAGGGCATGTGTAATCTCATCACGATAAATTAAGCGTGTCTAAAGTAAATGCATACTCAAACGCGGTATCTTGCAAATGATTGTTTGGGGGTGTTATGTTTGCGGTCATGGAATTTGTTCTTTCAAATTTTTTATGGTAGAGGAAGGTCTGTGCCATTTGTGTCATGTGGGAATCTTTTTGGCTTGGAAGTTGGATAAGTCTAAACATGATACTTGATGTAATCGGCGAGGGCTTCTTGCCAGGGGCGTTGTTGGATACCGAGTGCTTTGGCGGCGATGTTGTTCAGGGGGGTGGCCGGCGGCGGGGTGGAAGCCCGTGGATAATCTTTGAGCTGGATGCGGTTGTTGGTGACGTGGGTCAGGTGACTTTGTTTGAGGATTTCGTTGGCAAATTCCCAGCGGGAGCAAGCGCCGCTGTTGCCCAGATGGTAGATGCCGTATTGGTGGGTTTCGATGAGTTTGGCGATGGCTTGTGCCAGGTCGGTGACGTAAGTGGGGTTGGCGATTTCGTCGGTGACGACGCTGATTTCGCCGGTTTGGTGGGCGCGGTTGAGGATGGCATGGATGAAGTTGTGCCCGCCAGGGGCGAAGAGCCAGGAGAAGCGCACGATGTAGAAGCGGCTGAGGTGATTGCGCACGTGAATTTCGGCGGCGGCTTTAGAACGGCCGTAGGCATTGACGGGGTCGAGCGGCATCCATTCTTCATAGCCTTCGGGACGGGTGCCGCCAAACACTTCGTTGGTGCTGATGTGGAGCAGTTCGCAGCCTGTTTCTTGGGCGGCGAGGGCTATGTTTTGGGTGCCGAGGCCGTTGATTTTGTAGGCGAGTTCGGGATTTTCGGCACAGCCATCGACGTTGGTCATGGCGGCGCTGTGGATGATGAGATGGGGCTTGTGGGTGGAAACGGCCGTTTTCACTGATTGCTGATTTGTTATATCTTCTTCTGGTAAATCAAATCCAATTAGTTTGTGGTGGGTCAAAGTTTGTTGTAGGGCGGTTCCTAATTGACCTTTGTGACCGGTGAGTAAAATTTTCATGGTTGCTAAATATGATTAGTGGTAACTTAGATGATAAGGAGTGACGATGACATAAAATAGGTATTGCCTCGTCGGTTTTAAGGAACGCAAGGAAATGACTTTGTCTTGTTATTTAATTTCCGCTCCTAAATAGTCGGGGGATTATACCGAAGCATCTCTTTGTTGCCTAAGTGTGCAGCTATCAATAAGCTGTGGAGTTGATGGTTGCGCGTCAAGTGACCTTTATCCCTGAAAAATGGGGGCTGGCTTTTAGACGGTCACTAAGTTGGTGGCTTGTTTCTCTGGGGAACCGGCGGTGAAAAGCCAGCTTTGCGTTGGGCAGCAGATGGTTGGTTCATTTATAATGCAAATGAGGTGTTTGAACTGTTTTTGTGTGAGAGAAGTCTGTTATGTCAAATAAGAGTGAGATGAATACTCAACCTTTTTTGCCTGTTGCCGCTCGGAAAACAAATCCCACCACCCAGCCAGTGAGCGAAATGCAGACGCAGGGTTGGCAACGGCCGTTACCGGAAACCAGTGCGCCATCTCCACAAAGCCGCAGGCGCACATGGCCGCGGCTGGCACGACTGGCTGTGATTTTGCTATTTGTGGTGATGAGTGTGGTGTTGGCGCTGGGGGGTATCTTGATTTTGTACCAGGTCGATTGGATTGTTCCTGGGGTGTCTGTTGCTGGTTTTGATGTTGGGCAGCGCACCCAAGCTGAGGCGGCGACTATGTTGCAGGAGAACTGGGATAGCAAGGTCATTTTGCTGGAACTGGATGGAAGCCAGCAGTCGGCAATCCCCACAGATTTGGGTTTGGTGCTGGATGCAGAGCAAACGGCCGTTCGCGCCAGGCAGCAAGGGCGTACGTTTGCAAGCTGGCAAGGATTTGTGGAGCATAACGGCCGTTTTCTGTTGTCTCCTGTGTGGCAATATGAGCAAGGGCAAGCGACCGCGGGTTTGGCAGCAGTCGCGGCGGAATTTGCGTTGGCTCCGGTGGAGGCGGAACTGGTATGGCAAAACGGCCGTTTCCAGGCGATATCGGGTCAACCCGGGCGGGAACTGGACATAGCAGCCAGTGAAATTGCTTTAGGACAGCAAGCGGAAGATGTCTTGGCAAACGGCCGTTTTGAGCCGGTGACTCGTGTGATTCAGCCGAAGGTGCCGGATTTGAGCGAGGTGGCGGCTGAGGCCAACAGCTTATTGGCGGTGCCGCTCGCTGTACGTGCCTACGATCCGGTGACGGATGAAACGGTTTTGCAGATGATTAGCCCTGAAACCTGGGGAACCTGGCTGCGGATAGAAAAAATGGATGAACCATTTACGTGGTCATTGGATGATGTGGCTTTGGCTAATTATCGGCAGGCGCTGGTATTGGGTGAAGGTCGGTTTGTGGACAGTGAGGCATGGCAAACGGCCGTTACCCAAGCGATTACGAATCATGAGCCTCAAGTTAATTTACGCATTTACCATGAACCACAAACCCATGTAGTCGCTTCGGGCGAAACACTCGCCAGCATTGGCCGTGCTTATGGCATTCCCTATCCCTGGGTGCAGCAAGCGAACCCAGGTTTAGGAAGTTTGAATCCAGGACAAAGCATTGTGATTCCTTCGCCTGATGACATGCTGCCTTTACCCATTGTGGCACACAAACGCATCATTGTCAGCATTTCACAACAGAAAGCGTGGGTGTATGAACATGGGCGGCTGAAATGGGAATGGCTGGCGAGTACGGGCATTCCCAGCAGCCCAACTGCCCCTGGCATCTTTCAAATTCAGACTCATGAGGCCAATGCTTATGCTGGTAATTGGGATTTGTGGATGCCCTCGTTTATGGGGATTTATCGCCCGGTGCCCACATCTGATTTTATGAATGGCTTTCATGGCTTTCCTACTCGAGGTGGTTCTACCTTGTTGTGGACGGGCGATTTGGGACATCCCGTAACTTATGGCTGCATTTTGCTTAGTTCTGAAAACGCCAAACTATTATTTGATTGGGCAGAAGCAGGTGTTATAGTTGAAATTCAAGCATGAGGGGAAAATGGCATTTTCTTTATTAGTAGTTTTATTAGGTTTGATTGGTCTGTTGGTTTTGGTGGTGACAGTTGCCATTATCGTTTATCTTTTATTGACGCAGCGGGAGAAGTAGCTGGGGAGGAAGAGAATACCCAGGAAGTACGCACTCTCAGAGCTGGTTTCGCATCAATTAATCATCATAATAATCGTTGAGATTGTAGCATCGATTTTTTGCTATTCTGTTCAGATTGCCTGGTGAAGAGAAGGGCGGCTTCATACAGCGTGGATGAACGTTTCACCCAGTTTGTTTGTGGTGCTTCTGAAGCTGTAAATAGCTTGCGGCCTTGCGTAAACAATCAGCGGCATTGGACGCATCTGGCACCGCAACAAGCAAAAAGATGCTTGACACCAACTAAGTCTTGTTGAATACTTTTATTTATGCGCGTTGATATTTTGACTCTTTTTCCAGGCATGTTTCCTGGCTATCTCAACGAAAGTATTTTGAAAAAGGCTCAAGATTTGGGTCAACTAGATGTCCATTTGCACAATATCCGCGATTTTGCCGCTGGTAAACATCGGGTGACGGATGAGCCGCCTTTCGGTGGCGGCGGCGGCATGGTGTTGAAGCCAGAGCCGATATTTAGGACGGTGGAGTCTTTTATCTTTGATTTTCAATCTGCCGAAAATGGAGATCAAGGATTACAGAATGAAGCTGTGCCCGTTATCTTGCTAACGCCCCAAGGACGGCCGTTTTCTCAAGAAGTGGCGCAGGAATTGGCACAGCAGGAGCATCTCGTTCTGTTGTGCGGGCGGTATGAAGGGGTGGATGAGCGCGTGCGCCAACATTTGGTGACGGATGAGATTTCCCTTGGTGATTATGTGTTAACTGGGGGGGAGTTGGCGGCGATGGTGGTGGTGGATGCCGTGACGCGACTGCTGCCCGGGGTGTTGGGCGCGGAAGGCGCGGCCGCCACAGACAGCCATGCCACTGGCTTGCTCGAAGGGCCACATTACACTAAACCGGCTCAATTCCGTGACTGGGCAGTGCCCCAGCTGTTGCGTTCCGGTCATGCGGCTAAGATTGCGCGGTGGCGGCGGGAGGAATCGCTGCGGCGCACCTGGCAGCGGCGTCCTGAACTGCTGCTGACGGCGGCGTTGTCTGAGGACGACCGCTGGTTTTTGCGTACATTAGCTGAGGAAAATAGGGATACTGATTCTGGCGAATGCTGATAAAGAAAAATCAGTGTTCCTTGCTATCAATGTCCAAAAAGTAATGAAGTATGCGCGGGTGTTTACAAGGTTTGGCGGGGATTATAGGACTGCTGTTTGTGGGAACGGCCGTTATCGCGCTCCTGATCGTCAATGCTACCCATGTTTTGACTAACCGAGAAGTTGTGAAGGAAGCTTTGGGGCTGGAAGCGATTTTGGCTGAGGTGCTGCCAGAGTTGATCAACCAAACGGTTGCTGAACAAGTGGCAGTGCAAAAGGTGCCTTTGCCTGATTTTGATACCACGCTTATCACGGAAATGGTGCTGGACACGCTGCCAGCGGGCTGGTTGGATGGTATGGTGGATTCAACTGTGGATGGCGTCTTTGATTATTTGCTCACTGGGCATGAAGAAACGGCCGTTATCACAATTGACCTTAATCCATTACTCAACCAACTGCAAGGAGAGTCGGGCCGTTTGCTGGTGTACCACTATTTGGAAATGCTGCCAATGTGTGAGGCGGCGCAGATGCTTACCTTGCTTAGTGGTGAGTTACCCACCTGTGTGCCTGGGGGAATTCCCTTGGAGCAATTGTCTCGGCAAATTCATGCGGTGGCAGCGCCGCTGTTGATTGCGCAGTTGTCAGTCGGTGAAGAGGGAATTGTGACTATGCCGCTGTCAACTGTTCTGACAGCGGCTCCAGAGATGAGGGAGGTAATGCAGCTTATCCGCTCCTTTTACCAGTGGGCACCACGGGTGTGGGTTTTGTGGCTGTTGCCTCTGGTTTGCTTGCTGCTGATCGCGGTGCTGGTTGTGCGTTCGTGGGGGCAGTGGGGCATCTGGTGGGGCTGGCCGTTGGCATTGGCTGGATTATTGGGGCTGCTGCTCAGTGCGTTGATCCCAGGAATGGTGCCAGGTTGGTGGAGAACGGCCGTTTTCACCACAGAGATGGCATCTGCCGTCGATTCGCTTTGGCAGCCGCTGTTACAGCAAGGCCTGGTGCATTTAAGCGAAAGTTGGGCCAGCCGGTTAGGGTGGCAGTCTGCTATGTTGTTTGCTCTTGGGTTCCTGTTTTGTTTGTTTGGGCTGCTTGCGAGAAAAGCTCAAAAATCTGCGCGAACCCGTTAACCCGTGTTAATCTGTCGTTCAATTCTTGTTCCCGCTGCCGAGCATAGTGACCGTTTGAAAATTAGCCCCCGTTTTTCAGGGGTAAAGGTTACTTAAAGCGTATCCATCCATTCCATAACTTATTTATGGATTTGCACACAGCAGAATACAATTTCATGGCTTAAAAATTTTTGGGAGGGCTGTATGTTTAAGCGTATGTGTTGGTTGGTGGTCACCGTTTGGGTGTCAATGTTGTTGTTGCTGGGGTTTGACCGTGTCGTGGGGTTGGTGGGGCGCGTGCCAGAGGAAACGGCCGTTACGGCTGCACCTTACGCCGTCATTGTCAATGAATGGTCACAAGGGCATGGTGGCAATCAGGAATGGGTTGAACTTCTGGTTGTGCAAGGGCCAGCGGATTTGCGTGGCTGGGATTTGGGGGACAATTCCCCAGGTGATTTAATTTTTTCCCAAGATTTGTTTTGGCAAGCGGTGCCTACGGGCACACTGCTGCTTATCTACAATGGCTCGGATCCGGATGAGATTTTGCCTGCCGATGATCAAAATATGGATGATTGCCTGGTCGTAATTCCTCACAATCATGCCCAGTTTTTTACTGACACGAGCAGTTGGCCTGCTTTTGCTAACGCCACTGCCACAGATAATCCCTATTTACGCGATGAAGCGGATAACATTATTCATAATTTTTCGGCGGATCCGGGCAGCAGCCTGCACCCCAACGCTCAACAAAATGCAGCATACCTGGGCACAACGGCCGTTGGGGTTAGTGAGGTGGCTAATTGGCAGAACGATACGGCTGACCAGGCCACACCAGGCCAGGGGAATGGCAGCAGTAATGCCGCCTGGATCAACCAGTTGTGCCCAAATGCGGCAGAAACGGCTGATCTGGCGGTGTCAAAGTTGGCGCCGGTGCAGATTGAAGCTGGTGGTATTCTTACCTATGAACTGCAAATCCAGAATGTTGGCATGTTAACGGCTGAAGATGTCATTCTGACTGATTCATTGCCCCTGGGCGTGACATATCTCCAGGATGGCAGTGGGTATCCTGTCAATCAACCACATCCTGGTGTGCTGATGTGGCAGATGGGGCAGCTCAGCGCGAATGACGGGCACCAGTTTGTTTTGACAACGACGGTTAGCAATACAGTTGCTGGCACGCTGGAAAATGTGATTACAGCCACCACGTCAACCACCGAAACGAATCTGAGCAACAATAGGGATACTGCCTTGACGATAGTCCAGAATTCATCAGAAACGGCCGTTTTGCTAGACGCAGTTTTATACAACGGACGAGCTAACAATGATGACGATGAAGCGGTTGCTTTACGGAATGTTGGTGCTGCTTCCGTGGATTTGACACATTGGCGGTTGAATGATAAAGCCTTGCCCGCGTCTCTTGTGGTCGCTCCAGGAGAAACGATCTGGCTCACCAAGAATGCTGCGGCCTTTACCCGGCAATTTGGATTTGCCCCAGATGGTGAGTTGGTTTCTTGGCCTCGGTTATCGAATACTGGGGGTGAGGTGCTGCTCACCAACCATGAGGGTCAGGTTGTGGATGTGTTGGTTTATGAAAATGGGGATACGAGTACGGCGGGCTGGAGCGGAACGGCCGTTTTCCGGCTTCGTGGGTTTGGGGCAGATGGTCAGATTTTGTACCGGATGCGGGATCAGCAAACGGGGTTCATTATGCCGGATACACACACGGCGGCGGATTGGGCGCAAGCTTCGGCTGATGTGATCAACGGGCGCAAATTACGTTATCCTGGTTGGGATTTGGACACTTACTTTTTTACGGCGAAGATGACAGAAACGGCCGTTATCACCGTAGCCATTGCCCCAGACAATGCCTATGAAGCTGTTGTGGATCAAATTGATTCGGCTCAACATATCATTCAAGGCGAAACGCTTACTTTTGAAAACGCAGCCATTGCTGATGCGCTGGTGCGGGCATCTCAGCGCGGGGTCTCAGTCACATTGCTTATGGAAGGTGGTCCGGCGGCGGGTGTCACAGACCAGGAGCATTATTTATGCCAGCAGTTGATCGATGCAGGTGGTGTCTGTGCGTTCATGATAAATGATTCAGCGCAAAATGTTTTTGACCGGTATGACTACCTGCATGCAAAATTTTTACTGATTGATGGACAGCGGGTCATGATCGGCAGCCAAAATTTAAGTCCTAACAGCATGCCAAGTGATGACAAACAAGATGGCACTTGGGGACGACGCGGCGTCATTCTCATTACGGATGCGGCACAAGTGGTGGCGCATGTGCAATCTGTTTTTGACCATGATTATGATGATGCTCATCCTGATATCATCTTGGGCGTTTCCCATTTGCCCCCGCTACCTCCTGGCTTTGTGCCGATTACGGTCACAGGTGGCACAACTTACACAGTTCGTTACCCTGAGCCAGCAGCGTTTTCGGGCGTGTTTCCTTTTGAGGTTGTCCAATCTCCTGAGAACAGCTTACGCAATGTGGATGGTTTATTGGGGCTTGTGGCACAGGCTGACGAGGGAGATGTGGTTTTGGTGCAGCAGTTATATGAACGGCCGTTTTGGGGTAGCAATCCAGTTGATGATCCAAACCCGCGCTTAGAAGCATATATCGATGCTGCTCGGCGCGGTGCCCGGGTGCGCATCTTGTTGGATGCGTATTTCAACAATGCTGCAGACGCACATAGCAATACCGTTACGTGTGCTTACGTAAAAGCCATTGCCTGGCAAGAGAACCTCAAACTTGAGTGCGCCTTAGCCAACCCTACCGGACTGGGTATTCATAACAAAATGGTTTTGGTTCAGATTGATGGGCAGGGTTTTGTGCATGTGGGCAGCATCAATGGTTCAGAATCTTCTAGCAAGGCCAACCGAGAAGTGGCGCTGCAACTGCAATCTAATGAAGCTTATGACCTGTTGGCAGACGTATTTGATCATGATTGGCCCTATTGTGCCTATTTGCCGACTGTTTTGCACAATGTGGTGGGGCCAGCTAACCATATTTTGATTAGTGAAGTGCAATATAATCCACCGGGTGAGGATGAGGGTGAGTTTGTGGAATTGGTCAATCCTACCTCGCGGCGTATTGATATGAGTGGGTTTAGTTTGGGAGATGCTGTCAGTCAGGACAACTTTGAAGACGTAGTCAGATTTCCTCAAGGGACTGTCTTATCGCCGCGCCACACCTTGGTTATTGCTACCAGTGCGGCCGCTTTTTATGCCGAGTTCAACCAATTCCCTGATTTTGAGATCTTGGAAACGGAAACGGCCGTTCCTAATCTGATTGATGACCCAGCATGGGGAGACCCGGCGACATTTTTCCAATTGGGAAATACGGGGGATGAAGTGATCTTGCGAGATGGGCAAGATCAGGTGATCGATGTTGTTACCTATGGCGTGGGAGATTATCCAGGTGTAACAGCTTGTCCTCTAGTGACAACAGTTGGGGCTGTGTTAGAGCGGTTCCCCTATTGGCAAGATACCAACAACTGCACGCTAGATTTTCGGGAATGGCCTTTTCCTAACCCAGGACAGTTAGCAGAGCCATAATTTTCACAAACAAAGACCTGCATCCCATCGAATGCAGGTCTTGATTCCAAATCTTAGCAGATGATCGAATCTGTAACTTTTATTTACTCGTCTGTACTAAACAAATCTGCTGGATCAATACTCTCTTCACCTGTGTTGCTAAAGGGTGAGCCAGCCCTGGTTGTAATTTTACCTTCGTAAATGACTGCTGGTGCTACATAAGAGTTTTGATCATTATTTTCGGTAGCACATTGCCTGGGCTCGTTGTTAGACATCTTCATCTGCAAGTCTCCTAAAAATTTTGGGTTGAAAAAACAGTCCTTCTTTATATTATCTACGACTATTATTTACGTTTATTATCTATGTTATTATGCATGAATGACGCGGTAGTGTCAACGTCAAGCTATAGTGGCTTATAGTATATGAAACATGGCTTACAAAAAAAATTAAAAAAAGCCTCGAGATTTAAATACTCGAGACTTTTTCAGCATAGGTTGCTAAGGAATTTCGTTTGCCAGTTGCCTGCTGCTATCACTTGCCCAAACGGGGGAGGGCGCATGCGCCACCCCCCTCAAAATTGAGGGACTAGATGTCACAAGCCCCTGCCAGGCAAGCAAATTCTTGTGCTGCTGTGGTGAGATCCGTTTCCTCGTAACGATAGGTCTTTGAGAAATCAATGTCTGGGAATTTGGCATCTAACTGCTCAAATTCTTCTTGTGTTATCTCCACATATGGCATTTGGTCATACTGAGCATCAAAAGCAGGTAGAAAAGCCATCCCGCCGATCTTGTTCTGGTTTTCCCAAACCCAACGGATGATGTCTAGCACTTCGCTTTGTTGGTACGTGATGGTTACACTTGGATTATGCTCTGTGTAGTTCAGCTTGTTCTGCAACCAATAATCACATTGTTGCAAAGCGGAGCGTTCATTGCGGGTGATAGCGCCTTGGGGTGAGGCCACCGGGAAGTGAACAACCCAGGTTATGGCGTTTTCCCGAGTTTGACCATTTTCAGGATCCATGGGCACACCGGCGTCTTGTAATACTTTGCACAGGGGGCTGTGGGCATCTACGCGGATGTTACGGATGTAATAAGGTGCCCAACGAGCATGCAACCCGGATGAAGAGTTTAACAGTTGGGAGGAATTACCGGATGGCTTAACGGCCGTTATCGATGCAGATTGGTTAATCCCCAAAATTTCAGCATATTGTTTGTTCGTTTCAACAGCAACTTGCTGCAACTTCTTCTGGATTTCTGGGTCTTGGGCAGCGGGGCTGTCCATTTGCCCATTTAAGTCCACACCGAGGAGACGTTCCTCCATACAATTTTCCTGCCACGCTGGACGCAGGCCGGGGAAATAGGTGGCCATTGATTGAATCGTGCCGATAATGGTGGCTAACTCAACCTTTTCTCGCAGACTTTCATAATCATCATCAAACCGAGCCACCGCACTGGTAAGATTACAGAATTCGAAGGGGCGCAAGATGATTTCACCACATGGATTCGTGCCAAATTCTGCTGATTTCCGTCGTTCCGCTCGATTTTCAACGGCTGCTTTGCGGTTGAATATACCCGGTTCACCACGTCCTGACTCCACCATATCGAGCAAGAAACGAGTGATTTCGGCTTGCGTTAGTTCCCGTTCTGGCCACACCGCAGAATTGTTGGCATTCCAGCGCTGACTGTTACTGCGCCAGAAGTCACCATCCTTGCAGTGACGCATCTCCAGATCATCATAGTCAAACAAAGAGATCATGGCCGTGCGCCGTACCCCACCAGAAACCGCCGCATCCCCCACCGCACACATAATGTCATGGGCATCCAGCGGTCGCAAGAAACCACCTTGCCGGGACAGGATGCGGGTGCGTGCGAAATCAAGCATTTGACGCAGTGGTTCTGGTCCTGATGCTCGCCCACCCTTGACCCGTAATGGCGCTCCTGCTGGACGTACCTCAGAATAGTCAAAGACAACATCTTCGCCTTCAAACCAGGTTGTTAGGCCAACGCGAACGGCTTGAGCCCAGCCTTCAGATGAATCGGGCACAACGAATGTCTTGGGCGGATTTCCTTTCTGACGAGGAATACGGGGGAACATTTCAACATATTTACGTTCTACCGTGAACCCCACACCGCAGCCACTCATAGAGATGATCAACGCTTCCACAAAGGAATCAATGCTGTCAACTGGCATGTAAGAGCAGTTATAAAGGGCGATATTGTTGCGCCGTGCTGCTGGCCCTGCCATGGCGAGTAAGCGCATGGAGGGCATGACTTTCATCTCTAAAATGCCTTGCCGCAGGCGATCATATATTTCAGGGGATAAACGATAATCAGAGAGTTCTTTCAGGAAGTCAACGGCTCGATTTACAGTTTCTACCCAAGTTTCACGCCGCCCTAATTCATAGTTGAAGCGGGAGTATTTATCGTAGAATTGGAATTTTTGAATTTGGGTGGGAAAGAATTTATCAGATTCAGCAAAGGCTGACCGCACACTGTCTGGCACGGGGCGTTTCGTGCGCATTTTGGCATGTTCTGCGCGGTAGAGAATGTAATGTTTGGCGGCTTCATATTCACCGGAGGCTTGCAGTACTATTTCGACAATGTCTTGCACGCCTTCGACGGTGGGGAGGTCAAACTTTGCTGCGACTACATTGACCACTTGTTGGGTAATCGCATGAACTGAGGTTTTGGGTCGAATGTTGAGGGTGGTAAAGCAGCGCTCTAGCGCATTTTCAATCCGGTCGGGATCGAAGGCAACGATGCGGCCATCACGCTTTACGATTTGTTTGGGTACGGCGATTTTGAAATCAATACTGTCTGCGTGGTGAGAACTGCTACCATTGGTGCCATTTTGGTGGGCATCTAAGACATTAACTTGCGTATTTTCTTTTTCAGCCATAAAGTGCTCCTTCCAGCAAAAATATTATGTAAATTTAGTAAATAAAAATAAGCAAAACAAGACCCAACCAGGCTAAATACGGCTTGTGGTTGAGAATTATTTGCCTAATAAAAGACGATCTATTTCTGTGCGTATGGATTCCAGGTCGCCAAGACCCAGGTAGACAATGGCATAACGAATATAGGCAACTTCGTCGAGTTCTTTGAGTTTTTTGATTATTTTGTCACCGACAAGTCGGCTGTTGACTTCTGAGCGCCCCATTTGTTGTAATTCGGCTTCAACTTCCCCTGCAATCCGTTCAATATCTTCAGCCGCAACTGGACGTTTAGCACAAGCGACACGAATCCCGGCCAACACTTTGTCGCGGGAAAATTCTTCTCGGGTGCCATCTTTTTTGATAAGTAAGGGTGTGGCTAAAATGGGACGTTCGTATGAACTAAATCGTTGTTGACATTTATCACAAACACGCCGTCGCCGAGTGCCGCCACGCGCATCATGACTGGTGTCAATGACACGTGTTTTTTTGTGATTGCAGTAGGGGCATTTCATGCCAACAAATCTCCAAAATAATGATCAGTCCCAATTATGTATTACAGGAGCATAATTTGAATAAATGAGCCATATATGGGGGTTTGGTTACTCTAGAGCCCTATATCTGGCGTTGAAAGTGGCGAGATTATAGCATACGGCCGTTTTGCTGACAAGCGATTTCTTCGTGACAAAACCTTAAAACATTAACGGCCGTTTACACTCGATTAACTACTTGTTTGCAAGGAAACTGGGACGAAAAACAGACACAAGTGGAACTTTGCGCTCCAACGAAAACGAGGCCACCGCAACCAGGTGTGGCAGATGATGGAGAAACAATTGCCCCCTCTAGCACCTTATCAGCGACAGAGTCTAATGATTCACTTTATGAAGTAACAAATGTTCTGCCAGAGTCTATTAGATGGCTTTCTCTCCTGATAAGCTTAGGATTTAAAGTGATGACAACGGCCGTTTCGCGTGGTGAGGGCTCCCGTACCAGAAAATAACCGAAGGCACCGTGATGAATAACGGCCGTTTACCTGTGGGAATAACTACTCACCATTTACCGCCCACTGCTCACTATCTTTTCTTGCGCAAAAATGCAGGCACGTCAATATCATTTACCCGATAGGTTGAGTCAGTAGTTGTTGTTTTTGAGGGTGCCGTTTTAGCTGTGGCGCTGACACCTGTCGTCTTACGGCGGAGCGCACCACTGGTGGTTGGCTGGTTGACCTGCCGATTCATCGCACGCATCATAGGCATTGAATGATCAAAGCCCGTAGCAATCACAGTCATACGAATTTCGTCACCCAGGGTCTCATCGATAACCGCCCCGAAGATGAGATTGACATCAGGATGTGCGGTTTCACGGATGACAGAAGCGGCCTGGTTGATCTCAAACAGACTTAAATCAGTGCCGCCAGTCACATTAAACAAAATGCCTTTAGCCCCATCAATGGTCACGTCAAGCATAGGGCTAGACATAGCTTTTTCTGCGGCTTGCAGAGCGCGGTCATCGCCACTGGCTGAACCAACCGCCATCAACGCTGCCCCACCCAGGGACATAATCGCTTTTATGTCGGCGAAATCCAAATTGATCAGACCCGGCACAGTAATCAATTCACTGATTCCCTGGATGCCTTGCCGCAGAACATCGTCTGCTAATTTAAAAGAATCCAACAGCGAAATGCGTTTGTCCGCTGTTTCTAGCAATTTATCGTTGGGAATCACGATGAGCGTGTCAACATGTTCTTTTAACTCTTCGATTCCTGCCTCGGCCGCGCGGGCACGATGGGCACCTTCAAAAGTAAACGGCCGTGTGACCACCCCGATGGTTAGAGCCCCTTCGCTCCGTGCCACTTTAGCCACAGTTGGAGCCGCCCCAGTACCTGTGCCGCCACCCATCCCAGCTGTGACAAACACCATATCTGAGCCTTCGAGAGAAAAATGCAAATCTTCCTCTGATTCCTCGGCAGATTTCTTGCCGATTTCAGGATCACCGCCTGAGCCTAGACCACGTGTTGTGCGGTCACCTAATTGCAACTTTTGCGGTGCCAGATTGCTTTCAAGCGCCTGTTTGTCCGTGTTGACAGCAATAAAATCGACACCAATGATATTTTCTTCAATCATACGATTGAGGGCATTCCCGCCGCCGCCGCCAACGCCAACGACACGGATTAAGGCAGCGCCTTCTGTTTCTGGCATTCTTTGTGTACCCATTGTATTTCCTTTTTGTGTCATAATTTCAAACCCCTCGTGCGTTTCTCCCCCCAATCTTTCCTCAAATCAAGAAAGGAGGAGGTTATGTAGTAAACTTTTACCCAGGTAATAATGCTTTCAAAATATTGCTCATGCGCCGCTGCCATAAACTTGTGATAGGACGTGGACGATAAGATTGATTGTCAGCCATAGCCCAGCGCAACAAACCGATTCCAGTCGCGTAAGCTGGGCTATGGATATTGTCTACCATACCCACCACATTTTTAGGACGAGCCACGCGGGCAGGCACATTGAGAACTTGCTCAGCAATGGTGGTGATGCCCCTCATTTGGGCTGTGCCACCAGTCAGGACAATGCCAGCTGGCAGTAGGCCATCATAACCCGAACGCCGGATTTCTTGCAGAATGAGCTGGAAGATTTCTTCCATGCGTGCTTCGATAACATAGGCTAAATCTTGACGCCCAACTTGGATTTTCTCGCCGCCAAATGGCTCGACCGTAAAGACAAAATTGGGGTCGATGTCTGCTGGTCGGCAATCTCCATGCTGAATTTTCACTTGTTCCGCAATGTCGTATGGGGCGCGTAAGCCGATGGCGATGTCGTTTGAGATGTGATAGCCGCCAATCGGGATGACTTGGGTGTGCCAGACTGTGCCTTGCATGTAGAGAGCCAGGTCTGTAGTGCCTCCGCCAATATCCGCTACGATGACGCCCATTTCCCGTTCATTTTCCTCTAAAACGGCTTCACCAGAGGCCAGTGCGTTTAGCACAAACTCTTCTGGTTGAATGCCCACACTATCGACGCACTTCGCCAGGTTCATGATGGCTGGTGTGGCTGCCGTGACGATATGGGTTTCTACTTCTAGCTTGAAGCCGTGCATTCCCAGCGGGTTGCGAATGCCTTCCTGTTCGTCAATGGTATAACTCCGGGGAATCAAGTGAATGATTTGCCGGTTTTGGGGCACGGTTATGGCCTGGGCGGCATCTAAAGCGCGTCCGATGTCATCATGGGTCACCCCATTGTTATTACGACTGATGGCGGCGGCTCCGCGATTGTTGCTGGAGCCAATATGTTCCCCAGCCATGCTGACTAACGCCTGGGTTAGATTGTAGCCGGAGGTTTGCTCTGCTTGTTCAACTGCTTTTGCCACAGCTACTGAAGCTTCATTAACATCCATGACAATGCCTTTGCGCATGCCTCTGGCGGCTTCTTGACCCATGCCAATGATTTGTAGATTCCCTTGTTTTACTTCTCCCACGAGGGCACAAATCTTGGTGGTTCCTATATCGATTGCAAAAATGATTTGTTCCATAAGCTGTTACCTTTCCTGACGGTTTTTCAATCTCAGTGACGTTGCTTGGTAAATTACTGAGCCAGGTAGTAAGGTTTTTCCTGATTGCTGACGCTGACGTATTGAGGTTGGATACCCCGCGCCAGCAAATCGGCGATCATGGTTTCGTAGACGACTAGTTTCTGATTCATATCGGTTCCTTGACCGAAATAGGCACGCCAGCCACGGCCATCTTGATAGCTTAATCCCCCAGAAGGGCGGTAGTAGAGCTTATCAATGTTTGGCCGCAGCTGACGCAGTTGGAGCGCACCCATTAGGACGTCTTCGGGGATAAAGCTCACGTTGGCTTCAGTGGAACCGGAAACGGCCGTTTCTGGTTCTGAGCCATCAAGAGATTCATCCATCACTGAAGGTGTTGGCGGCACTTCATATTCGATAGTCAGAAGTCCTATGGCGGAGGTACGCGCCGGGATTAACTGGCTGTCTTGGGTGATCCAAAACTGTTTGCTCCCTTCTTGCCACACAGCAATGGGGGAATCTTCAACAATCTCGATATACACCTCATTTGGCCAGGCGAGTTTAACTTTGGTGGAGACCACACCAGGCAGGGCAGCGATGCGGGTGGCGGCTTCATTGGGATCTGCCGCAAAGACGTGTGCACCAGCTAGCCCGCTCACGGAAACGATCTCTGATGGAGGGATGGTGACCGCACCATCGACGGGAATTGTTGTCAAATAGAAATTTTCCTGGGTTGCTGCAACGTAAAGTGCAAAGATAGTAACTGCCAGCAAAACCAGGCTAATCCAGCGCGAGGAAAGCACGAAACCTTTAATAGCACTGGTGGGCAAAGCGGCCTGACGGCGGTTGCGTCGGCGCCGTTTTTTGGCAGTTTGAGGTACTTCAGGCACGACCATGCGCGGCGCACGAAGGGTATGTGCATTTTGTACCCGGCGCATGGTCGGCTGCTTGCGTAGATGTCTATTTCTTTGGGTTTGCCGTTTTTTTGGTTTCATTGGTTTAGTCGTTTAGTCGAGTAGTCGTTTTGTCGTTTAGTCTGGTAGCTGGTGACTACCGGACTGTTTGACTGTTCGATTACTTGACTATTCTGTAAAATCAGTTTTTAGGTTTGATTTTTCCTCATGACGATCCAGCGCCAAATTAATCAGGTGATCGAGTAGTTCAGAATAGGGAATGCCGGTTGCTTCCCACAATTTCGGATACATGGAAATGCGGGTGAACCCGGGAATGGTGTTGATTTCATTTAGATAAATATTGTTGTTATCTGTATCGAGCAGTAAGTCAACGCGCCCTAAGCCAGCACAGTCGATGGCTTTGTAGGCACGCAGCGCCAATTGGCGCACTGTGTTAGACATGTCTTCATCAATTTCAGCTGGGATGATGAGTTCTGAATCGTCATCAGAGCCAGGTTCGGCCAGATATTTTGCCGTGTAGTCGTAGAAGTCACGCCGAGGTCGAATTTCGCCCACGATGCTGGCGATGGGGTTGTCGTTGCCCATGACAGCGACTTCAAGCTCCCGCACGTTGATCCCTTGCTCTACAACGATTCGCCTGTCGTAACGAGTGGCTTCGTCTAAGCCTGCTTTCAGCTCTGCACGGGTTTGGCATTTGCTGATGCCCACGCTTGAGCCTAAGTTGGCTGGCTTGGTGAAGACGGGGTAGGGGAGAGCGGCTTCTATTTGGTCGAGAACGGCCGTTTCGTCATCTAGCCAATCTCGCTTTAACACTAACTGCCAGGGGAGAATCGGCAGGTCATGGGCAACCATGACATGTTTGAAGATGCCCTTGTCCATACCAACCGCAGAACCCACAACGCCTGCGCCCACGTATGGCAGCCCCGCCAGCTCCAGCAGCCCTTGCACGGTGCCATCTTCACCATAGGTGCCATGCAGCACGGGAATGAGTACATCCAGTTGTGCCAACGCAGTCAGACCCCCATCATTTTCGTTTTCATCCATACGCATTAAAGTCGAGGCCGTGGGATCGGGCAACAGGGCAGCCTGCGCTGCAGACTTTCCCTCGGTCAAAGCCGCCACCGCATCACCCGTCAGCCAATGGCCGTGTTTGGTGATACCAACAGGTATGATCTCATACTTGTCTCGGTCCAAGGCATCTATCACTGATTGCCCCGACTGTAAGGAGACTTCATGTTCGCCTGATCGTCCACCAAAGATGACGCCGACTTTTATTTTGCGTGATTGTGATTCCTTTCCTGTCATATGTTTAGTTAGCGGTAAACGGTGTCCGGCATAGGAGCGGAAATTAAATAATATGACATAGTCGTTTCCTTACCGTTCACGATCCACTGTTCACTCTTCAAACTGCCAATTGCCCACCAACTCCACTTCTAAATCCATCTCCACGCCAAATTGTTCACGGACAGTATTCCACGCTTCGGCAATGAGTGAGCGGATATCTTCGGCAGTTGCCTCACCATCACTCACAAAAAAGTTTGCATGGCGTTCAGAGATGCGTACATTGCCCACTTGAAACCCTTTTAGTCCGGCTGTGTCAATCAGATAGCCCGCATAATAATTAGGCGGATTCTTAAACATTGAGCCCATACTGGCTCCGCCGGGCTGGGTTTGTTTACGATAAGCGGTAAAGCCTGCGGCTCTCCCCGTCAAGATGTCTACCGGTTCTGGTGTGAGTTGCAATTCAACAGAGAGTACCACCCGCCGCGCTAAATCACGCCCTTGTTCTTGCTTGAGAACACTGGTGCGATAATCATATTTTAATCGCTCATTGGTGTAGAGCTTGGCTCCACGCCCTGGTTCCCAAATGTTGGCTGCCAGGACAATGCTGGCCATATCACTCCCATGGGCGCCGGAATTGCCTACCACGGCACCACCAATGGTTCCGGGAATCCCCACAGCCCACTCGAGGCCGCCTAATCCTTTGCCAATACATTGCCGAGCCAAGGAAGAGAAATTCATGCCAGATTCAACGGTGCAAACCACATGAGCGCCGGTATGGCGAAACTGCACGTTTTTGGCGCGGTTCATGATGACGAGGCCACGTAAGCCTAGATCAGAAACGAGAATGTTTGAACCGCCCCCCAGGATAAAATATGGGATATGATTGGCATAAGCTAACTCAACGGCCGTTTGCAATTCCAGCGCATTTTTAACTGTTAAAAACATTTCAGCTGGTCCTCCAACCCGTGCCGATGTATATTTTGCCATGGGCACTTCCAGTTGGAATCGCTCGCCAAATATTTCTTGAAACTGTGTCACTTGTTGTACCGTTGTTCTTGAATTCATTCCCTCACTCTCTTCTCTAATCCTTCCAATACCCACTTGCCCACCAGATTGCCATCACCTGCCCCTAAGGTGAGGATGACATCATCTGGGCGGATGCGGTCTAGTAAATAAGTGGCAGCTTCCCGTTTTTCGCCAATATGAACCGCCTTGGCATGCTGCATGACCTCTAGCACAGAGGTTGTGTCAATCCCTAAAGTATCTTTTTCCCGACTGCGATAAATATCTAAAGCGATGACGCGATCCGCATCATGGAAGCTGGTGGCAAACGCATCCATCAGGAGTTTCGTGCGGCTGTAGGTGTGCGGCTGCCAAACGGCCCAAATGCGCCGGCCAGGAAATTGTTGACGAGCCGCGCCCAGCGTTGCTTTAATTTCAGTGGGGTGATGAGCGTAATCATCCACGATGGTCACATTCCCAGCCTCACCTAAGATTTGGAAGCGGCGACCCATGCCCCCAAACTCTGCCAAACCCTGACGGATATTTTGGAAATCGACGCCCAAGTCCAGGGCAACGATGATAGCCGCCAGGGCGTTACGCACGTTGTGTTCTCCAGGAACGCGCAAGCGAGCCAGTCCCACTAATTCCCCAGCTTCTTCCACAATAAAGTCCATGCCTCCCATTGGGTTGGCGCGACAATTTGAAGCAGTGAATGTGGCTGAACTTGCCTTGTCATCCTCTCTTAAGGCATAGGTTGTGATTTCCACGTCTGTCAGGCTCAAATCTTTGAGCAGTTTTTGCACGCCTTCATCTTCGAGGCACACAATCAAACGACCCCCATCGGGGAGCAGGCTGACAAATTCGCGGAAGGCACCGATGTAATCGGCTTCAGTATGGAACAGGTCTGGGTGATCATGCTCGATGCTGGTGATGATGGCCACTTCCGGGCGCAAACCGAGGAACATGTAATCATACTCATCGGCTTCAATCACAAAATATTCACCTTGCCCGAAACGGCCGTTGCTTTCCATGCTGGGCAGCGTTCCCCCCACAATCACCGTTGGATCCAGTTCAGCGTGAATGAGAATCTGGGCAATCATGCCCGTTGTTGTCGTTTTGCCATGAGAGCCAGCCACAGCAACGCCAATGGTATCAGTCATGAGCTGCCCCAAAATGTCAGCTCGCTTTAGCACGGGTAAGCTCAGGGCGCGTGCTGCGGCTACTTCTGGATTATCCGGCGGAATGGCAGAAGAAATGACAATCACATCTGCTCCTGAGATATTTTCTGCCTGGTGACCCTCAAAAATCGTGGCGCCATCAGCCGCCAAAGCAGATGTAAACGAATTGCTATGCATATCTGAGCCAGAAACGACAAATCCGCGCCCCCAAAGCACGCGGGCAATGGCCGACATGCCAGAACCACCGATGCCGACGATGTGAATATGCATTTCGCTGCGTAACTTAAAATCCGAGTTCATCATTTCCTAAATCAGACCTGACAACGTTTACACAAGATAAAAGCAAAACCCCTTAGCCATCATGACCATCTCAACAATCCTGTTGCCTCAAAATGCGCCGTCTGTCAGGTCTAGATTCTAACATCTTTAGATCATCACAATAATCACAAACAAGAACACCAGCACCAACAAAATAGCTAAATAAGGAGCCAGTATAGGCATAGGCAGGAAGTTCATCAAAGGCAGAATATCTAGCCGCGTAACGGTTTCTATGGGAAAAGGATAAGCAATACCGGCGGGCAGCCGTTCCCAGTTCCCGGGGGCTATTAAAATATATTCAACATAAGATAAGGTAGCGCCTATCACCAAATACCCATTGAGAGCGCCGACAGCGAGACCCATGAACTTATCTTGAAAACTGTCACGGATACGTAAACGAGCCGCCACTTTCCCGCCTGCTAAAGCAGGGCCCTGGTAGCTGAAAAAAGCAATTACCCAGGTAATAATTGAGAAAATGTAAAAAATTTGTCGTCGTGTTTCAATGGTGTCTATGACTGGGTCACCTGTGCTGCCGACAATCTTCATCATGATCAAACTGCCAAATTGATTGATGGTAAACAAAGCCAAAATCAATCCAGAGGTGGCAATCACTTCTTTTGTCCAGCCGCGCATGGCGCCTATGATGGCAAAAAATATGATTAACAGGAAAAACATCGTACCAATGTTTATCACGCGGCTCCTCCTTGAAACTGTCCTGTTTGCACAATCACCTGCGCTAATTGAGCCGAAGCATGGGGTTTGTCTAAAGATTTTGCCGCATCTTGCATTTCCTGAAAACCTGTCTTGTCGTTGAACCGGTCGAGTACCAACGAGAGGATCTCGTTAGGCAGCTGCTCGTCGGTGGATTGCACAGCTGCGCCGTGTGTGGTCAGGTAATCGGCGTTCACTTTTTGGTAACGCCAGGCAAAGGTTAAGGGAACCATGATCGCAGGTAAGCCAAATGCGGGCCCTTCACCCAACATGCTGGCACCGGCGCGCGCCAAAGCCAAATCCGCAGCGCGGAAAGCTGCTCCCATTTTCTCATGGAGATAAGGGTAGGGGCGGTACCATTGCTTTTGCTCTGTTGTTAATGAATGGGCAAATTCTTCCACTTGGGGCCAGGTTAACGTGCCGCTGATGTGGATGACCTGGATTTGCTCTAGCAAGGGGGGCAAATTGTCCATCAAGGCTTTGTTAATGTTCCAGGAACCCCGGCTGCCGCCAAAGACGAAGAGTGTTTTGCGCCCAGGTTTCAAATTGAAGGCGGCCAGGGCTGCTTCTTTGCTCATTTGGGTGGCTGCGCGAATCTCGGGGCGCACGGGATAACCGGTGACGACCATTTTTTCTTGTGGCACAAACGCTTCTGATAAGTTTGTGGTGCAAGCGATGGTTTGAGCCCAAGGAATGACGGTTTTGATGGCAGAACCTGGTTCCACGTCTGGTAAGAAGATGACAATGGGCACTTTGTGCAGCCGCGCCACAAGGGCAACTGGCACAGACATGTAGCCACCTGTCATGAACATGACATCTGGTTTGAATGTACGTATGAGATTGTTGGCTGTGCCTAAACTCCACGTTAATTGTGCCAAATGTTTCACCATCACGTGTGGTTTAACGCCGACGATGGCGCCGCCACGAATTTTTTCTAATTTTATGCCGGCACGTGGTACCAGTTTTTCTTCCATTTCACCAGCGGTACCGACCCACAAGATTTGCTCTTTTTTGATGCCCAGGTTTTGCAACTCAGTAACGGCCGTTAATGCTGGATAGATGCCGCCGCCTGTGCCTCCTGCGCAAATCAATACGTTCATCATGGTTGGCTATTTCTGTCGCCCAGGCTGCATTCGTCCATCAATTGCAGCGTCCCGTGAGATGTTGAGCAAGATACCAACGCCGATGAGTGTGAAGAGTATAGATGAGCCACCATAGCTCATAAATGGTAAAGGAATGCCGGTGAAAGGAATAGCGGCCGTTATTACAGCCATATTGATCAACGCCTGGTAGCTGAACCAGCAAACCACCCCTAAAGCTAATAAATAGCCGTAGCTGTCACGGGCATTAAGCGCAATTTTGATACCCCGCCACACAAAAAACATCATGAGACCAAGAAATGCCAAAGTGCCAATCAGCCCCAACTCTTCACCTAAAATCGCAAAAACACCGTCCGTATGCGCGGCTGGTAATGGGCCAAACTTTTGCGTGCTTTCACCAATGCCAACGCCAAACATGCCGCCGCGCCCTAAGGCGATCAGCGCTTGCCGCACATGCCAGCTAGCCTGAGCCGGGTCTCTCAATGTTTCTTTGTAAGCCTCAACCCGCGAAATAGCATGGGGCAACGTGTTAATCAGCACCACAAAGACAGCGCCTCCGGCAACCCCAGCTACAGCAAACTGCCGCCAATCTGCCCCTGCGATAAAGAACAGGGTAAAGCAGATGAGGGCAATCAAAATTGACGTGGACAGGTCTGGCTGCATCACAATGAAAGCGCAAACAACGCCCGTAATAATCGAAAATGGCAGCAAGCCATAGGTAATACCCTTGACCCGATCTCCCTTGGAAGATAACCAATGGGTGATATACAAAATGACGGCAATCTTTGCCACCTCTGACGGTTGGTAAGAGCCTTCATAGAAACCGCGCTGCGCCCCAAAGATAGCTTCGCCAAAAAAGAGAACCACTGCCAGACCTAGCAGAGTCAGCACCAGGAAAATAACAGAGAAGTTGCGGAAGAAATGATAATCGACCTGCATGATGACAATGATGCTCACCAACCCCAAAGCCATTGCTATTAGTTGGCGTTTCAAGTAATAGGTTGGTTCATTTTTGAATAGTAAGCCGTAATCAAACGTTGTTGAATACACCATCATCGTACCTAAAATGAGTAAGCCAGCTACCGTCAGCACCAACCAATAATCAAAATGAAAGCGTGCGGCAGGTCTTACCCGATTTCTTTTTCTTCTCACAACATTTACTGTGCTCATAAGGTCATCCATTTGGGTTCATTATGATACTGGTCGTGTCATGATGAACCAGACTGATTAAAGTCTGTTTACCAATTCTCTAAACTGTTTTCCTCGTTCCGCAAAGTCAACAAACGCATCAAAACTGGTACCGCCAGGTGAAAGCAGCACAATATCACCTGCTTCCGCAATTTGGGCGGCTGCCGTCACCGCCTCAGCCAGGGTTTGCTCATGAATGATGGCGTCATAGCCGGCTGTGTGCAATCGTTGTTGTAACATGTCGGCCAATTTACCAAACAAAATGACATGTTTTGCCCGTTGGCTCACTTGCTTTGTCCATGCGTCCCACGCCATATCTTTGTCTTGGCCGCCAGCCAGGAGAATGAGCGGTTCATCAAAGGCGGATAAGGCAGCTATGGCTCGTTCTGGTGCCGTGGCGATGGAATCGTTGATGTAACGGATCCCGCGGTGTTCTCGTACTAGTTCCAGGCGATGTTCGACGCCCTTAAAGGTGCGAATGGCTTGTGCCATGGCGTCCACTGGTACCCCGACGGAATCTGCTAAGGTGACTGCGGCTAACACATTTAGTACATTGTGCTGCCCCCGCAATTGAATATCGTCCAGTGGGCACACGCGCTTCTCGTCGCCATTGCGCACCCAAATCTCGCTGTTTCGCACGAATGCGCCATCTTCCACCACACCCCGGAGGCTAAAGGTGCGTAGACGGCCACAAACCTCATGCTCTAGAGCTAACGCGCCGGGATCATCTGCTGCTAAAACAGCGATGTCGTTTTCATTTTGGTGGCGCAAGATGTTGGCTTTGGCGTCTGTGTAGGCACCCATGGTTTTATGTCGGTCGAGATGATTGGGCGTGATGTTGAGTACGGCCGCGACATGGGGGCTGTGATTCCAAATTTCGAGTTGGAAGCTGGAAAGTTCTTGCACGACCATGTCACCAGGGTTCATTTTATGCAGATCGGCGATGAGGGGACGCCCGATATTGCCGCCAATCCAGGTTGTGCGCCCTGAGATTTGCCCCATGATACCGGTCAGGGCGGTGGTGGTGGTTTTGCCAGAGGAGCCTGTGATGCCGATAACGGCCGTGGGCACGCGCTTTATGAATTCTTGAGAATCATTGGTCACAGGGATATTCCGTTCCCGAGCAGCCTGCACCAAAGGCACCTGGGTTGGCACACCACCGCTAATCGCTATCATATCCGCCTTATCTAATAATGTCATAGGATGTTCTCCTAAGATAAACTCGATATTCAAATCGCTCAATTCGGCTAATGTTGTCTGCAAAGTTTCCGCTGAGCGCAAATCTGTTACGGTGACAAAGGCTCCTGCTGCGGCTGCAAATCGAGCTAAAGCTTTGCCTTGCCGGGCTAAGCCGAGAATGATGAGATGTTTGTTGTTAAGTTCGCTATCCATCTCTAAGGTCAACCTTGGCTGGTTTCCACGCCTGTTCACTATATCAAGGCTAGGGCCACACCGACCATCGTTGCCAAAATTGCTACCAGCCACCAGCGCTGCACAATTTGTGTTTCGCTCCAGCCGATTAGCTCGAAGTGATGGTGGAGGGGAGCCATCTTAAACAACCGTTTCCCTCTGGTTGCCTTGAAGTATAAAACTTGTAAGGTGGTTGATAACATTGACGCGTAGGGCACGGCAGCGATGATGGGCAAAATCAACCATTGATTTGTCATTAAAGCGATAACACCCAAAGCCGCGCCCAAGGCTTGTGACCCGACATCACCCATAAACATTTGGGCTGGTTTGGCGTTATACCAGAGAAAGGCGAAGCAGGCACCAACGGTCACAAATGAGAATGTTGTCAGGAAGTTCGGTTCGTCTATATTGGGATCTTGCATGAAGGCGATGATGCCGTATGCAATGAAGGCTACTGCCGCGATGGTGCCTGCCAGTCCATCTAGCCCATCGGTGATGTTAATGGCATTGGCGGTGCCAGTGATGATGATGACGGCAATGGGAATGTAAAGAATCCCGATGTCTAACAGAGCCGGCACTGTGGGCACGGCTACCCAACCATGACCATTGTTGATGACAAAATAGAGCAGGAGGGCAGCGACGAGGGCAATGCCTAGTTGCAGCCAAATTTTGACACGGGCACGCATCCCTTTTTCGCCATGAGGACGCGGGTGGAGTCCCAAATAATCGTCAATGCCACCCAGAATGGCGTAGGCGATCATCACGCCGAGCGGGATGATGACGCTTTCTGCAATTTCAGCAGCACGCATGATGACGACGATGTTGACGATGATGGTGATCACTGTGATCCAGCCAATAATGAGAATGCCGCCCATGGCTGGGGTTCCCATTTTAGACAGGTGGGTTTGTGGCCCTTCGATACGGATTTGTGCCCCTAAATTGAGACGTTTCATCAGTTCAATGAGGGGGCTGCCCCAAATAACAGCGAGCAAGAAGGTCATCGTGGCCACGGTGAGGGCGAATATCATGCTTCACCCCCTACAGGTTCTGTGGTTAATGCAGAAACGATCTGACCCATGTTCATGCCGAGGGAGCCTTTGACTAAAATGATGTCTCTGGGTTGGATGAGATCATGCAGGGTGGAAACGGCCGTTTCCACATCATCTACTAAGAACACCTGTCTGGCTGGCATACCGACTTTCATCGCTTCGTCAGCGATCCAACGAGCACGGCTGCCCATAGCCACCAAAATTTGTGCTACATCAGCCACCCGCCGCCCTATGAACCGGTGTCCTTCTTCCTCCATGAAGCCTAGTTCCAACATATCGCCCATTACAGCCACATGACGACCGTTAAGGTCACTGAGCAAGTTGAGTGCTGCCATCGCTGAATCAGGGCTGGAATTATAGGTATCATCAATGATGGTGGAGTCATTTGGACCGGAGACGGCAACTAACCTGAGCTGTATCTGCGAACTTGATAAGCCGGTTATAATTTCTTCCCAGCTTAAACCAGTAGCCAGGCCTACTGCTGCTGCCCTTAATGAGGTGTGTACGCTGTGCTGCCCGATGAGCGGCACTTGGACGTTTAAGGCTTCGTGTTCTTGGTGCAGCGTGAAACGCACTCCTTCTAAACCCATCGATTCAATATTGTCGGCCCATAAATCGGCGTTGGGATTTAAGCCGTAGGTAAAGACCCGGGCTTTGGTATGAGGTGCCATGCTCATGGTGTAGGCATTGTCTTTGTTCAGAATAGCAACCCCATCAGCGGGGAGTGCTTCCACTAATTCTTGTTTGGCGGCCACAATGGCTTCCATGCTGCCTGCGCGTGCTAAATGCACGGGGCCAATCATGGTGACGACCCCGATGATCGGCTTGGCAATGGCGCACAGACGGGCGATCTCTCTGGTGGTATACATGCCCATTTCAAAAACGGCATATTCATGTTCTGCTGCTAAATTGAGCAGTACCGGAGGCAAGCCGAGAATACTATTCCGGTTTCCCGGTGATTTCAAGGTGTTGAACCGTTGACTGAGGACAGAATGTGTTAATTCTTTGGTCGAAGTTTTGCCAACGCTGCCGGTAATCCCGATGACTTTGGTGTCAAATTGCTCACGCCAGGCTTGAGCAACGTCTTGCATAGCTTTTACAGTGTTTTCTACCAAGATACACACTGGCGGGGTGATGCTCCTGATGTCTCCCCACGTGTGTGGCTGACGCAGATCCCAGGTGGGGAAGTTGGGTTGTTCTTGTTCTACCAGAGCGGCGATGGCTCCTCTGGCAAAGGCGTCGGCAATGTATTGGTGACCGTCTACTTTTTCACCAGGCAAGGCGACAAAGACGCTGCCGGGAACAGCCTCGTGGCTGTCTACTACAACGCAAGAAACGGCCGGTGTGTTTCCGGTCGTTTCAACGCCTGCCAATATCTTAAAAAAGTATCCCAGTGTCAACATGAAAATCTCTAGTTATTCAGTGCCATGATGTCTTCTCGAAAGCGTACATCATCTGGCGGAATTCCGAGTAGAACTACCATTTCTTTGGCTAATTTTGAAAATGTTGGGGCGGCTGTTTGTGAGCCCCAAGGTGAAACTTGTGGTCTATCTAACTTAACTAATACAATAATGTCGGGATCGTCGGCGGGCAGCCAACCAATGAATGAGGCAATGGTGACGTCGTCTAAATAGATTCCATTTTCTGCGATTTCAGCCGTACCTGTTTTGCCAGCAATGGTGTAACCGGGTACCTGTGCTTCCGGTACTTCGCGGATAACGGCCGTTATGGCCATTTGTGTTACCTGCTGTGCCGCTTGTTTACTAATGGGGCGGCTTAACACAGAAGGTTCGTGAACCATGGTGCCATTGCTTGTACGTATCTCTTGCACCAAATAAGGTTGCATGAGCTCGCCCTCATTGGCTAAGGCCGCAGTGGCAGCAATCATTTGCAGGGGCGTGCTTGCCAAACTTTGACCATATGCATTGGTGGCCAAGAAAGATTCTGCCCAGTTCTCATCCCCTGGCAGTGGCATTTGACCACTGGCTTCAGACATTAGATCGATTCCCATTGGACTGCCGAAGCCAAAACGACGCATATAATCGTAATACATATCTGGCCCCATCCAGGTAGCCAGGGTTGCTGCGCCAACGTTTAATGAGCGTGCTAGCAGTGTGGTCATATCGACAGTGCCGTGAGCGCCCCGATCCCAATTGACGGTGCGGTGCCCCCCCATCCACAGTTCCCCGGAGTCGTAGTAGGTGGTTTCCGGTGTGACTGTGCCTGAATCCAAAGCGGAGGCCATCGTAATCAGCTTCATGACGGATCCTGGTTCATACTGTTCGCCGGCAATGGGATTGCGTAATTGGTCTTTTGGCATGTCGTAAAACTCGTAGGGATCGAAACAGGGGGCGCTCGCCATAGCCAAAATTGCTCCTGTGTCTGGTTCCATCACAATGATGGTGCCGCTTGGTGCCGCATATTCAACTAAGGCCTCTTGGAGATGTTGCTCAACTAAATATTGCAATGAGCGATCAATGGTTAAAACCAAATCTGCCCCTTTGCGGGCAATGACACTTTGTTGGACATGAAATGGAGAGATGTTGCTCGCTTTTCTAGCTGCTTCTCCAGCTAATTCGGTTTGATAATACCCTTCTACTCCACTTCCTCCATTGCCATCAAAATCAACGTAACCCAGCACATGACACATCAATTCACCTTGTGGGTAAAATCGACGAGGCAATGGATCGACTTGAATGCCGCCATATTCTTCACTTAATTCACGTACGGATTCTCCCACTTCTGATGATACGCGATTTTTCAACATTTCATAAGGGTTATCGGATGTAAGCCGCCTGACGAGATCGCGGCGGTTCATTTCTAAGACCGGAGCAAGTTGGGAGGCAAGTTCTTCTGGGTAAGTAATCAGATTAGGCGAGGCTCCGATTTGGTAGTCAACCCCATTGGCGGCCAGAACGGCTCCATTGCGATCAAAGATGGTGCCTCGTTCGGGCTGGGCCACGATGGTGTATTCGTCAGCGGTGCGCTCTCTCCAATCTGGACCTTGAATGATCTGGAAGTCAACGAGCCTGATGATGATGATAAATGTGGCCAATAACAGACCGCTGACCACAAGCCACATTCGTTTTGGGTTGATGTTACTGTTATTGTTCACCAGCATTTCCTTCAATTAAGCTGTTTACACTGGCCTGGAAGGCCAATAGCAATGCATCTTCCAGGGTTTCTGGAGGGGGCATTTGCTCGACTGTATCAAGTTTTTCTGAGGGGATGGGCGGAACGGCCGTTTCCATTGGGTAATCTGGAATAACTAAATATTCGATGTTTTCTGGTTGTGCTTGAATAAAACCCATCGCGTACGCTTTTGCTTGTAAATCTTTAAGCGATTGTGCTTCAGCGATTTGCTTCTCTAAATCTGCATTTTCTCGCTTTAATTCATCAAGTGTATTTTGGTGAATCTGCACGCGACGACCGGCGACTGCAATTTGGCTGGCCTGGCTCAAATAGACGGTGCCTAGAATGGCGACCAGTAGTAGAATGATGCTCCAACCAACAGCAGCCTGAGCTTCAGTCAGGGAAGTTAGGCGTTTGTTTGAATCGCGTCTTTGTCTCGTTGTCGTCATGTGTTGATTAACTGTTTCAAATTATGGTAACTTTTCTATTACCCTCAGCCGCGCACTGCGACTGCGCGGATTGCTTTTGATTTCAGCTGCTGTTGCCTTGACTGCTTTGCGCGTGATTCGCTTGACAATGGCTTTGTTGTTACAAGTGCAGATTGGCTGCTGTGGTGGACAAATACAATCTTGACTGAGCTGACGAAATAAGCGTTTTACAAAGCGATCTTCTAATGAGTGAAAGCTGATGACGGCAATTCGGCCACCGGGTTTAAGTAATTTGATAGCGGCTGGGATTCCCGTTTCGACTGCATTTAGTTCATGATTAACGGCAATGCGCAAGGCTTGAAACACTAATGTGGCGGGATGCAGGCGTCGGTTACGCTTGCCTGCGTGTGCCTCAATGAGATGAGCTAGTTGGGTTGTGGTGGTGATAGGACGATTTTCAACAATGAGGCGAGCAATTTTTCTGCTTTGTTTTTCTTCGCCGTAACGCCAAAAAATATCAGCCAGCTCGGCTTCTGATAAATTGTTAACTAGATCGGCGGCCGTTTCACCTTTTGTCTGGTTGTAACGCATGTCTAGTGGCGCTTCAAAACGAAATGAAAATCCACGAGATCCGTCGTCTAACTGCCGAGATGACAAACCTAGATCGAGTAAAATGCCATTGACTTGGGCAAACCCTAACTGGGGTGCCAGGTTTGGCATTTCGGCATAGCTTTTGTTTACTACTGTGACCCGCTTACCAAATTTATCTAGCTTTGCGGCGGCGTAGGTGATGGCTTGCGGGTCTTTGTCGAAACCTAAAGCGCGTCCATCTGGCGCTGTTGCTTCTAAAATCCCGGTGAGATGACCACCCGCTCCTACGGTGCCATCGATGAAGTCCTCACCTGCCTGTGGTTGGAGAAGGTGTAGAACTTCATGGTAGAGAACGGGTATATGTGTGGTCATGTTATGTTGTTGGTGAAGTAGTGGGTTAACCAGTTGGCGGCAAGCTAACCCACTACGAACCATCTCGTGTCGTAACTTTCCCAAACTGAGGGGGGTGCCCCCTCAATGTGACCGTCTAAAAATTAGTCCCCGTTTTTTATGTCATCGTCAGCCTTAAATGCCTAAGTCCATCCACCTGTCTGCGTCGCCGTTTGCCGCTACTGATTCACGAACGGCACTCCATGCTTCAGTGCTCCACAGTTCCAGGTAATCATACATTCCCGCTATGACGACATCGTTACCCATGCCGGCAAATTCGCGTAGGTAGAGGGGCAGTAAGATGCGCCCTTGGCGATCTGGCTCTAAGTTAACGGCGCCAGCAAAGACGCGCCTGCGAAAGGCACGCATATCTTCATCGGCTAACGGCCGTTCTGTGATGCGTTCAGCTAATTTTTGCCAGCCGTCCAGGGGATAAAGCATCAAGTTCTGGTCGAATCCTCTGGTGACCACTAACCCGACTGCCAATGCTCCACGGAATTTCGCGGGTATTGTTAATCGACCTTTACCATCAATGGTGTGTGTGTATTCGCCTAAAAACATAATAAAAATAGAACAGATGTTCTGTTCATCCCATTTTGTCATACATTTTGTGGGGATTTTGGGAGTAATCACCCCACTTCGCCCCACTTTTAACCACATTAGGCCATCAGTATACACCATTGCCCCCTTTATGTGAAGAAGGAAAGATGATTTTTTAAGGTAAAAGGGCGTGAATAGGGAAAAAATGGCAATGAGGAAGCGAATTAAAAGGGGGGGAAAGATGGCAAGCGGGAACAGGTTGCTTGTATGGATGATGATAAAAGTTGTATGGGCGTTTAAAAAATCAAAGCTCCGGGGGAGGGAGAGCCCGGAGCTTCAGGAAGGAGGAAAACGAGTCGAAAAAGGTTGTTCATTACTTACTCATTACTTATTCATTACTCACATGAGAAGTATATGGCTTTATAAGGCCAAGGTAAATGGGATGATAGGTCTAGGACGAAGGTGCTATGTTTAGGAGGGATCTCTGATTGGCTTTATTCTTCTTCGCTGAGAGGCTCTTTCATGAGGTTGATGAGTTCGTCCAGGCGATTGCGACGGCATAGGTAAAGTAACAGGTTTCGCACTTTTGTCTTTTTACCGCCAGTGCCCAGCTCTTCCCAATCGATTTTGAGGGTGGCTGCCATCGTTTGCAGTTCGTCCATATCGTAATTGGCAATCAGGTAGTGGCGTAAGATGGTGGGAGGGGAATTGACGCTGATATTTTCAAGACGAGGTAATGTGGCGGCTGGCACTGGTGTCAATATGCGCTCTACTGCCAAGGCGAGGTCCCCCGTTTGGCTGTTGTTTTCTGCTAAGCTAATGATGTTGACGATGAGTTGCTTGGGATCGTTGTTCAGGGGCACGACATCGTTTTCGTTGATGCCGAGGTCGAATGTGAGGTCGAAAATGTCTTCGCTGCCGAAGCGGGATTGAATTTCTTCGTAGAGCATTTGCCGGTCGTAGGTGGTGTCACTGTGGGGGGGAACGGCCGTTTCTGGGGTTGGTTGGTCCGATATTAAAACAGGGGTGTTTGCCAATGTGGCGATTGGGGCTAAGGATTCTGCTGCTGTTGTTGTTTGCCGCACTGGTTTGAGTATGCCCCATGCCCAAACGGCCATGCCTCCGACCAGAATGCCCACAATGATGTAAAAGAAGAAGCCGATCTCGCCTAGCAGTTCCAGGGTGTTGAATGTGCCGAGAAAGGTGTCCAGGAGAACGGCCGTTGTCACACACAATAACCCGATGCCCCAGGTTAAGGTAGGACGACGCAAAAATATAAACAAGAAAACAATAACAATTAGTAGTTTTGGAATAACAAGCCAGCTCATGACCCTGATTGTAACATTCTGGTTTGGTGGTGCAAAAAAAAGGCGAGACAATTCAAGCAGTTGCACAAATGTAACGGATATCATGCCCCCATTGAGTTAAACGGCGCCCTTAAATGCATGTGGAACAGGTCAATTGGCTGATAATTCTGTGGATGGTAACATTGCCATCATGCAAAAAATTAAACTTTTTGCCCCATGCAAATATTTTTTGTTGATCATTTTATGGGTTGGCAGCCAAGCAGCTTGCCAAACCGAACCGGCTTTACCGACATTAGCAGCACCAGCACAGGTGGCAGATTATCAAGTTTTGGTGGCAGAAACGGCCGTTTCCCCCGCAATTTCTACCGCGATCCCTGCCACCTTCACGCCAGAATTTTTAGAACAGGCAGCAGCAAATTTAAGCGACCTGCCCACACCTTTACCCAGTCAAATACCCAGCGTAGTGCCCACCTTTGCCACCTACACACCCCGACCCACCAAAACGTTAACACCGACAGTGACACCAGAAATAACCAATGTTCCCACTCGATTTCCACCCCAATTTTCCTCCCAGCCCCCTTCAGGTGAGTTAGGGCCAAGCAAACTGGGTGTCCATGTCGTGCGGAACAACGATCCCAACATCCTGGAATTTGTGCGTAGAGCCCAGCCTGCCGTGATGAAGGGCGTTGATGACCTGGGATTTTTGGAAGAGGTGAAACAGGTATCCCCACGAACGATTACGATTGGGCGAATTAGCGCCAGAGATCAAACATACGTTGGTAATCCAGAAGAAACAGCTCGAGATTTTGTCGATTACCAACTGCAACAGTATCATGCCAACCCCTATGTCGATTATTGGGAAGGGTGGAACGAACCAGATCCAAATTTAGATCGAATGGGTTGGTATGCCCGGTTTGAAGCAGAAAGAGTGCGCTTACTGGCACAACATGGCTTAAAAGCGGCTGTTGGTGGTTTTGCCACCGGTGTTCCCGAATTGGATGAGTTTGTGTTATTTTTACCAGCTATCGAAGCAGCGATAGCACACGGCGGTATTTTGTCCTTACATGAGTATGGGGCACCAGACATGATGTTTCTTTACGGTGATCCCCTTCCGGGATACCCTGCTTATCCTGATCGAGGTTCATTAACGTTTCGGTATCGTTGGTATTATCGAGAAATATTAGAACCAAGAGATTTGGTGCTGCCGTTAGTCATTAGTGAAGCTGGCATAGATGGCATTATTGGTGGTCGTCCTGGTCCAGCCGGAACAGGATGGTCAGACTTTTCTGATTACTGGGTGCAGCAGGGATTGGGCAATTCAGGGGTAGAAGCCTTTATCAATCAATTAAACTGGTATGATAATGGAGTGAGGCAAGATGGCTATGTGATAGGGTTCACAGTTTTCACAGCAGGAGCCATTGCCCAATGGGAAGAGTATGATATTGATTTGATTCTTCCAGACTTGGCGGATTATGTGATTAGCCAAAGGTGAGCGAACGCAAGGTGTGCAACGCTCAACTTGTTTATACGTATTAAGGAGTATGACTATGACTGAAAAGAGCAATAATGAAGAAGGTATGAACATGGACTCAATGTTAACAACGCCAGAGATCGTTGAAGAAACCCAAGAAAAAAGACTCAAGGAAAAGGAACCAGGATTTTGGCGTGATTTGTGGCAGCAAACTCGCCTGGTTTTTCGCTTGATACGTGATCCAGAGGTGCCATTTTATTTGAAAATTGTCCCTTTTGTGGGGCTGGTTTATGTGTTGATGCCGGTTGACTTTATCTCTGATTTTGTGCTAGTGATGGGGCAGTTAGATGACATTACAGCTCTGGTTGTGGGCACAAAGATATTTATTGAATTGGCTCCGCCGCATGTTGTGGCCCGTCATATGCAAGAAATTCGCATGCAAGATGGCTATGGTTCCGTGGTCGAAGGCGAATACAAAGAGGCGTTAGACGATGTGGTCTTAATTGATCCGGACAGTGGCAAAGAGATTGTGCAGAAAGAGCCTGAAGACCTTGAATCATATTAGATAACGCAATCTGTTTTCAGCTTCTTTTTTTGTTTTTTATGGGATAAGCTCCATTTGCTGCAATAACCAATCGCCTCCCCATTGATACATGAAAAACAAGAATCCGCAGCAGCATACCATGAGCAAGATGAGTACGGTGCTGATGGCAAAGAAGCGACGGGGTCGATTACTGCCTTTTTGTGGGGGTGTAGGGGGAGGTGAAGAGGGCTGAGGGGGAACAGGAGCCTCTGGAATTTCTGGAAGTGATGGCAGATGCTCTTCTTTGGCGCGGTCTGCGTTTAATTCTTCTTGAATATCTGGTGTGTTTTCCGGGGAGGGCGTGGCAGGCAGGTTGTCGATGACGGCCAATCTATCAAATTCTGGCGTGAGCATGGGATCTGATTTGAGTTCTTCGGGCAGGGAGGCAGCAACGGCCGTTTCTATAGAAACCTCCTCGTCATCATCATCATCTTCTGGCATCAGTTCAAAAATCAAAAGCACGCCGCTGCCCAGTTGTATCTCAGCGCCATGAGCCAAGGGCACAGCCTTTGCCCTAACTTGAGTGCCATTGACATAGGTGCCATTGGTGCTTTGCAAATCTTCAATTTGGTAGCTATTGGCAGTTTGCGTCAGACGCGCATGTTGGCGTGATACTTCTGGATCATTAAGAACAATATCTGTGATTGGATCACGTCCGAGGGTGATGGAGGTGGATAAGAGGGGGTAAATTTGCCCTGGTTGGGGACCTTTCTGTACGATGAGTTGATAAGCAGAATCCATAACGGCCGTTACCTCAGTTAACTATTAAAAACCAGATTCGTAGAATTTTACCCGAACTCTGATCTCGGGGCGAAAAGCTAAAGCAGGGTCACGCATCCTCGTGTCAGGCGCCAGGTCGTTAGCTGTTTTAACGGTTACGTTTACGGAGTATGGCTGGCAGCGCCTTGGCCTCAGTGATATTCAAGACAAAAACCATCACAGTGTAACCAGCAATGCCTGCCATGCCCGCCAATAAAACCGTAAAAATCCGACTGATGAAAGCCTGGCTCGGCAAAATGGGGATAAGCAGCAGCAAAACGCCATAGGCTGCTGCGCCAGTGACGATTGCGGCTAAGAGGGATTTAATAGCAGATTGGGTCATGCCATAGTCACGCATGCCCTTGAGCGACCGATGCATGAGAACAGCCATAATGACAGTATGGACAATGTGTTTCACCGCATCAGCTATCATCAAACTGTAAAGACCGAATGGCCTGATCAAGAGAACGGCCGTTGCCAGATACACCAGTATGGCAAACACCCCGACCACAGCCGGGCGCAAAGTATCCTTGCGGGCATAAGAAGCAAAAACCAACATCTGATCAATGGCAGCAAAAGGTAAGCCGATCAGATAAACACGAAGCACTTGAGCCGTAATTTGCGTATCCCCTGGTGTAAATTCCCCCCGTTCAAAGAGCAAAGCCACAATAGGAACTGCCAGAGCCAGCAGCCCGGCTGTCGCTGGGAAAATAAGCGTCAGCACCAGGCGCAAACCATCTGCCAGCGTTTGCTTAAAGGCTGCAATATTATCCACTGCCTGACGGGACAGCGTAGGCAAAATAGCCACAGAAAGCGCCGTGACAACTAGCCCCAGCGGGAATTGGTAAAGAGTGGTGGCAAACCGCATATAAGAGACACTCTCATCTCCTGTGCGGGTAGCAAGATTGTAACTTAAGGCAATTGAAATCTGGGTAATGATTAAACCAGCCACGATAGGGGCATAGAGCTTGAGAATACGACGAATGGCGGGATGTTGTAAATTGAGGTGCCAACGCAGCTGTGCGTCACGCAGAGGAATCCATTGCAAAACAATTTGTAGAAACGACCCCAATAACAGCCCCCACACTAAGCTTTGAATTTTATCAGGATTGAGCAGCGCCGTGACGACAATGGTACCGTTCAGCACCGCTCCCATGCAAGCTGGCACTGTAAACCGCTTTAAAGCGTAAAGCGCACCGGTTAAAATGCTGGCAATGCTCATAAAGAAAACCGCCGGAGTGGCCAAACGCATTAAATGCACGCTCACGTCAAACAACGTGGGATCTTTAAAATTGCCAGCCCCCATAAGCAATGCGATTCTTGGGGTAAACAGCTCAACGACCAGCACCACCAGAGCCAGCAGCACCGTGGCCGCACTAAGAACCATGCTTATCACTGCCCAAAGATCGCTTTTATCCTCTTTATTGGCATAATCGCTAAAGACGGGAACGAGAGCAGAATTGACCATGCCCCCGATGAGCAGGTCAAACAGGCTAATGGGGATATAAGCAGCAATTTCGTAGGCAGTTAACAGACCAGAAGCCCCATATAGATGAGCCTTCACTGTTTCTCTGGCTAACCCTAATATGCGGCTGACAATATTGCCAAAAGCTAAAATGGCTGCTGCTTTAACAACACCACCGTCTTGTTGGAGGGAATCAGGCGCTGCCTCTTTTTCAGGTGGTACATCTGTCGTTTCCAATGACTTGCTCGCTCAAAAAAAAAGAGAGTGGAGACACGGGGTTAAAGATTAGCGATGCCTCTCTCTGCTCTAGCCTCGTCACTTTCCCCAATTGAGGAGGACGCACCCTTCAAAATGGATAAGTTAAAGGACTGGCCTCCAATCTCAAAATTAACTTACGGTGCATTCTAACTGATGGAGGTAGATGGGGCAATACGGCCTGAATAAGTGCGCATCCATAAATAAGTGATGGAATTACGGCGGCACTTCAAGTGACCTTTACCCCTGAAAAATGGAGACTCCTTTTTAGACGGTCACCAAGATGACGGGTAACGGCCGTTTTCGGGTTGTTTGCGCTGCAGAATAGAGTATAGTGA
>PDQY01000149.1 GCA_002746795.1 Chloroflexota bacterium
CCGCATTGGGTATGATATGTTGGAAAGGTGCTTGATAAATGGGAAAGTCTTCTCATTGAGGCTTATCCCTTACTTTTAAGCAAACTGTAGGTTTACTAGATAATTCGCTAACTGTACGTCCGCCCTGTAAAAAATGACATTGGACAAAGAACAAGAGACGTACAGTTAATAAAGGTTATCAAAATAACTTAGCCGATTGATCATACATATGTGAAGGTAGCGAAGGTTTATTTTTGTTCGCTCGATCTTCAAGGTGAATTGAGCATCGCTACAAAGATGTCGTAGGTACCATTTGTATCGTTCTCTACCAGCTCGGGATACGGTGATTCAAATACGACGGCATTGCCAGAAGAGGAGATTGCGGCACTATAGGCACTGACAAATTCTCCATCTAAAGCAATTGAAAGCGGAACTGATATGCCTTGTTGCACATCATAAAGATAGAGGCCTATTGGTGGCTTAAGATAAACAATGCGATTGCCATCGGCCGTGATAGAGAAGGCTATACCAGATATTGATTGTCTGTTGTCGGGTGAATCCACAGATTTTCTTACCGAATTTGCACCTCGAGGGAAAACGACCCATTGTCCATCATCTGACAACATCACCGATTCCGCTCGTTCTGTTCCCGCGAGACGTGTAATCTCGCCCTTGCCTGCATCATAGATGAAAATATCGCTCTCAGAACCATTTTCATCCTCCGCCAAGTTGGTCGCCATCGAAATAAACGCAATTCGACTACCGTCCTGTGAAACGGCTGGAAAATTACTGGTACCATCACCGGCTGCTCCAGCAGGTGACTTGCTGATAAGTGTTATCATACCGCTTGACACATCGTAGGCATATACGTCCGCATATTCATTTGTGTCATTTTCAGAAAGCTCGGCGCTGTCTGAAACAAAAACAATGGTATTGCCATCCCCAGAGATGTCGGGATTAAATCCAGGGGCAACAAATGTCAACGAACCATTACTTCGGTCTGCCAGATAAATGCCATATTCTTGCACGCCATCAATTGATAAGCCCCACGACAAAAATGCAATGCGCTGACCGTCATTCGAGATGGCTGGGCTATGACTCTCTCCACGGGTATCGTCTGACTCGCTGCTCAGGCTCACGCGCTCTGTTATGCTGGTTTCAAGGTCATGAACAAAAACATCGCTCAGGTCATTTGTGTCCGCTACATCAAGTCCTAACGCACGAGAATAAAAGACGATAAATCTACCATCGGCCGAAATATCCATTGGCAGATTATTGGGACGCATAGGGGAATTGTCAGCAACTTCGCTTCCATCTGAGGACACGCTGACACGAACAATCTCAGTTACAGATATCGCTTCATCCGTTGGTTCTACTGTCGTAGTAGGGTCTATTTCTATTTCAATAGTTTCCGTCGCTGCTGGAGCTTCAGTTGTCCCTTCAATTGGCTGCACAATTGCCACCTCTTTAGTGGGTGTTTTGGCAACTGGTTCGATAGTTGGCGTTTCAACAGTTGGGGTAGAGGTTATGATATTTGTATTGGCTTCGGTTTCAGAAACTGGCGATTGGCAGGCAACTAGGACTAACAATACTATTCCCGGGACAAGAAAATGCAAGACTGTGTAGTAACTAGACAAATGTGTTTGTAAACGATTTAGGCGGGGCATGGTGATGTATCCGAATAGCTGTTTGTAAATTTGTAAACCCATGTGGACGTAGTGAAGTAAGGCTTGTTATTGCAATCAAAAGTTGTGGGTTGTCGAGCAACTGTACTGATGCCGTGACCACCGGCATTTACATGGGAATGAACACCATTATCCTGATCGCCTGTGTCAGTTAAGCACACGTGTCCATCTAGTCTTTCAATTCTTATACTCTTAACGTTAGAGCTGGCGGTGAATTTCACCGCTTGGGCTTGAGCACCACCTATGTCAACAGGCATTCCTTGTGTGCCGCCTAGACCAGTCACAATACGGTGCTGACCACCAGCGCAATAATTATCCTGATTCCACACAGTACCATTAATTGGTGAGTATACGTAATAAGTTCCCATTTATTATCCCTCCCTATGAATACCTTACTAGAGTGCCAGCAACTGAAGAGAAATCAGGAGGTGTTGAAAGAAGAGTGGCTTCTTGCCTTACAGTATACAGCACATCATCCTCAATCCATTGGAACACAAAGCTGTTAACTCCATTGTAGCGAATGCCAGGCTGAGGGAGGCTATCGTAAGCGACAACTTCGACATACGGTTCACCCTCAAATAGAGGGTCAGAGCGATAGACGGGAAACGACTTTGCGAAGGAGCGTCGGGCATGAATAGATACTGGGGAAACTCTCACACCCAATGTGGACTCGGCTACATATGTAACCGTGGTTGAATAAACATCATCCGAATCGATGTATTTCAATACACTACTGCTAAGATAGGAAATGTCAGTTGGTAAATCCTCCAGACCGTAGATGGGGAATCCAGCGAAATCCTTAAGGTTTGCAGGGGTTTCAAAAAGCACCCTCTCTCCGTTAATAAGCTCAGTTCCGCCTGACACACCACATACCGTCGGTGGTTGCAACTCTGGAGGGGTAATAACTATTGGAATTTTTGTACCTGATGGCACAATTAAAAAACCTGCATATTCTTCAAAATCACTCAATACTTGGAATGGTCGAGATATTAACGGCAGATAAATCATTGTGGGGTTACTTGCCCGTGCTTCTGGGAACAAAAACTTTAATCGGGTTGCCAAAACAGCTCCTAGGCTAGCCAAAGCTCCTTTCAAGACGGGCCGTTACGAAGATCGTTTTGATCAGGAAACCCAACAGCGCGGCCTGTGGCTGGATCACAACGGCAACCCGGCCGCGCATGAAGAGACCCTGCACTGGGCTAAGGAGAAGGTGCATCGCTACAGCTACGAACACACCTACCAGCTTCTGCTCTCCACCCGCTACGGTGGACTGACCGCTGCCGACTTTAGCCACGTCCTGCAGCAGGGCAGCGAGCTGAGCGACATGCGCGAGTGGCGCTTGATGATGCATCAAGACACCCAACATCGACACGCCCATGTCCTTTTCTTTCGGGATAAGCGACTGGACAAAAAAGTTTCCTGACCTGGCAAACGGCCGTTTTTTGTTCTTAAGATAGCCGTACATATTTCAAGCATATATACGGCTAGCCTCGGGTTTAGGCTACATAGGTACGTAGGAGGTTGGCCGGGGTAACGGCCGTTACCTTGAAGTCTCCTAGGGCTGCCGGGAGCAAGGCAAACTGCACTGGTTTTAAGGCCACGTCGTTAAGCGTGGCTGCGCCATCTAGCAAGCCCCAGATTTCTAAACTTGCACCTGTGCAGCAGCCGGCAAAAGAGGCGCCAGCAGCGATTTCTACACGCTCAGTGACGAAGTATTCATTGTGGCAAAGCAGACTGCGGCGCACGTGATCTTCATCACGAATGGGCGTTGGCGGATAGAGGGTTGGTTCAATTTGCTCGAAGTTGATGACATCCAGGGCTTTGTCTACATGCAGCGGGCGGGGTTTGCCGTCATGCCCCATGCGATTCCAATCGTAGACACGATAGGTGGTGTTGGAGTTTTGCTGGATTTCGGCGATGAGCAGCCCGCCCATGATGGCATGCAGCGAACCGGCCGGCACGCAGATGTGGTCGCCGGTTTTGACGGGAATGTAGTGCAACCGGGGTTCTAAATTGCCTGCTGCTATGCTGGCGCGGAAATTTTCTGGCGTGGTGCCTGCGGTCATGCCAAACTGCACTTTGGCATTGGGTTTGGCGTGGAGTACGACCCACATTTCGGTCTTGCCCAATTCGTTGCCTTCGTGGGCTAAGGCGTAGTCGTCTTTAGGATGCACTTGTACGGAGATGGGACGGTTGACGTCGAGGAGTTTGATGAGCAGCGGGAATTTGCCCCGTTCTTGTGCCCAGGCACAGCTGCTGCCAATCAAGTCAAGGCCGAGTTCGTCTTGTAGTTCTGTGAGCAGTTTGCCGGCGTGTATGCCATTGGCAACGGCCGTTGTGCCGTCAGGGTGTCCGGCAATTTCCCAGCTTTCGGCAATGATGCCCTCAGGCAAATCGCGCCCGAGTTTTTCCAAATTGCGTCCACCCCAAATGTAATCTTTGAGAATGGGCGTGAAAAGTAAAGGATAGAGCTGGGTCATGATCACTCCTTGTTGTAATCAGCGTTATTTTTTACAAAGTTGACAATCTCATCCACATAGCCAAAAGCGATAGCAACCGAAGTGTCGGCGGCGCCGTAATAAAGGGCAATACGCCCAGTGTCGGCATCTGTTAGAGCAGCACAAGGAAAGGCCACATTCGGCACGTCACCGAGACGCTCATAAGGCGCTTGTGGCGCTAAGAGGTATGGTTCGCCGCGAGCAATGACTTGCCACGGCTGTTCCAAGTCTAGCAGTGCTGCCCCGAAGCTGTAGACGAAGCCGTTGCAAGAGGTGAGAACGCCATGATAGATGAGCAGCCAACCTGCGCTGGTTTCAATGGGGATGGGGCCTGCACCGATTTTTGTCGATTGCCAACCATTGGTGGTGCCCATCACAAACCGATGGCGTCCCCAATAAATCATGTCGGGGCTTTCGCTGTAGTAGATGTCACCAAAAGGGGTATGTCCGTTGTCGCTGGGACGGCTAAGCATGGCAAATTTGCCATTTATCTTACGGGGGAACAAGACGCCGTTCCGATTAAAAGGCAGGTAAGCATTTTCCATTTGGTAGTAACTGTTGAAGTCGTATGTGTAGCCGATACCGATGGTGGGTCCATGATAGCCATTGCACCAGGTGACGTAGTAGCGATCTTCAAGCCAGACCACACGGGGATCGTAACCATATTCAAAATTATTGATTTCGTTGACGGTAGCGGTATCTGGGTCTGGTAAGAATTCAATACGCTTGTTGCTGATCGTCCAGTGGATGGCATCATCGCTTACACCACGATGGAGCTGCATCTGGCGAGTTTTGCTATCGCAGCGAAAAATACCGGCAAAGCCATCGCCGTAGGGCACCACAGCGCTGTTGAAAATGCTGTTTGAACTGGGAATGTGATCGTGGGGAATGATAGGATTCTGGTTAAAACGCCAGACAACATCATTGCTGCTGGCCGGACGCTCTTGCCAGGGTATATTGGGTAATGCTTGTCCAATTATTTTTGTTTTGCTCATGATTGTTCCTTTACCTTAGTGATCGTCTAGAAATAATTTCCCTTTTTACAGATGGTTAGGTTACTTGAAGCGCATCTATCAACCCCGTAACTTGTTCATGGATGTGCGCTTAGGCTGCCGATTCAATCTGCTGCGGCAGGGCATCATCAGCTTTAAGGAACGGTAAAGAAAATGACTTTGTTGTCTTATTTAATTTCCGTTCCTAAAGCAATGATGTCAATACGTTTGGTATCTTCGGCACGAAGGGTGCCAGCTCCTTCGACGAGTAACACAGTTCCTGTATCTTCTTGTTTAGCATGTTCCTGCAGCCATTGGCCAGCAAACTGCCGTCGTAAACAAGGCTCTGTGAGGATGTCGGCTTCAGATACGTAAAGAGGATAGATCCCATAAGAAAATTGCAGTTCCTGACAGGTTGATTCATGTTGACTGGGCGCAACTATCCACTGAGGTAAACGAAAACGGGATAAATGCCTAGCTGTTGTGCCGCTCCGGGAGGGGATAAATATGACCACGGGAGTGACCATTTTGGCGGTGGAATAGACGGCGAGAGAAAGCAGATCGTTGCGGCTGATGGTGCCCTGTCTCTTTTTTATGGTGAGCAGATCGGCAATGCCAAACTCGGGCATGTTGGCCTCGGTTTGTTGCGCGATTCGAGCCATGACACGAACGGTGTCTTGTGGATAATGACCCACGGCCGTTTCTCCAGACAACATCACACAATCTGTCCCGTCTAAAATCGCATTTGCCACATCTGTTGCTTCTGCGCGGGTAGGACGACGATTGTTGGTCATCGATTCTAACATTTGCGTGGCGGTAATCACAGGTTTGCTGGTCAGGTTGCATTTTTGGATGATTTGCTTTTGCACACTGGGGATTTTTTCTATGGGAATTTCTACTCCCAAATCGCCACGAGCTACCATGATGCCATCTGATGCGTTTATGATTTCGTTGAGGTGTTCGAGTGCGCCAGACCGTTCAATCTTGGCGATGACGAAAGGGTTGTAATTTAGCTTAGATGCTGCTTGGCGAACGGCCGTTATATCAGCTGCCCCCAGTACAAACGATTGACTTACTGCAGTCAACTGCTGCTCAGCCGCAAATTTAAGCAGTTCATGATCTTGCTTGGTGAAAGCGCTGATTCCCAAATCAATGCCTGGGAAATTGACGCCCTTATTCGAGCGTAATTCTCCCCCTACCTTTACTTGACAAAGAACTTCATGGGCGCGAACTTCTTCTACTTTTAGCTCAATGTAGCCATCATTTATGAAAATGCTGTCTCCGGGCTTCACCACCTGTGGCAGTTGGGGGAAATCCAGCGAGACCCGTTCTCGGTTTCCTACAATTTCCTCTGTTTGCAAAGTGAAAGATTTACCTCGTTCCAGTTCAATAGGCTCTTTTGCCAGTTTGCCAATACGCATTTTGGGTCCTGGCAGGTCGCCAAAAATGGCTATACGCTGGTTTGTCGCTTTTGCAGCTGCCCGCACATTGGCAATTGTCTTTCGGTGACCGTCTAAATCACCATGAGCAAAATTGATACGCGCAATATTCATCCCTTGGTGAATCATTTGCTCTAATACCACCTGTGATTGAGATGCTGGACCGATAGTACAAATTATTTTTGTTTTTTTCAGAGGTATACCTTGCATATTCTCTTCCTATTATTAAAGAGGAGCTGACCGGCTTTAGGAATGGAAATTAAATAAGATGACGAAGTTGTTTCCTTCGTGACCGTTTAAACATGAGTTCTTAACAAGCTAAAAGGCGCGAAAAATGCAGAGCCTTTTTAATCTTAACGATTCTGCTCCACACTTTTCACGCCTCGGAAACGCATCGCCTGCAAACCAAGTTGTTTGTAGAAGCTAAACAATTTGAACCTGGAGTAGAAACTACAGCGTATTGACGTTGTTCAATTCTTTAAAAGCACGTTCCAGGCGAGCCACAAAAGATTCTTGACCTTTACGCAGCCAGCCACGTGGATCATAATATTTTTTGTTCGGGGAATCTGAACCTTTAGGGTTGCCAATTTGGCTCTGGAGGTAATCTTTATTGGCTTTGTAATAATCATGGACGCCATCCCAGAATGCCCATTGCAGGTCGGTGTCAATGTTGAACTTGACAGCACCGTAGGAGATAGCTTCTGTGATTTCTTCTGGAGAGGAGCCAGAGCCGCCATGAAACACAAAGTCAACTGGTTTTTCGCCAGTGCCGAATTTTTCTTGCACATATAACTGGGAATCACGCAGAATCTTCGGTTGCAATTTCACATTGCCTGGCTTGTAAACACCATGGACATTACCAAAAGAGGCGGCCACGGTGAAATTGTCGCTGATGTTCTTCAACTCTTCGTAGGCATACGCTACTTCTTCGGGTTGGGTGTAAAGGCGGGAGCTGTCTACGCCTGAGTGGTCGATACCATCTTCTTCACCACCGGTAATGCCCAATTCGATTTCCAAGGTCATGCCTAATTTAGCCATACGTTCCAGGTAAACTTTACATGTTTCAATGTTTTGTTTGATTGGTTCTGTAGATAAGTCGAGCATGTGGGAGCTGAATAATGGTTTACCATGTGCTTTGTAGAATGCTTCACCAGCATCTAAAAGGCCATCAACCCAAGCGAGACGGCTGCGGGGGCAGTGGTCGGTATGCAAAATAACGTAAGCGCCATACACAGGTGCTAGTTGGTGAATATGGTTTGCCGCAGAGATGCAACCGGCAATAGATGCTTCCATGTTGTCATTGCTCAGCCCTTTACCAGCAAAGAACTGACCACCACCAGAGGAAAATTGAAGGATGACGGGGGCATTTGCTTTCACAGCAGATTCCATCACGCCGTTAACGCTTTCGGTGCCAATTGTGTTAGCCGCAGGCAAAGCAAAGTTGTTTGCTTTGGCAACAGCAAAAATTTTCTGCACGTCGCTGCCAGTTATAACGCCAGCAGCCATTTCATTTTTTAAACTTGCCATTTGAGAACCTCACTTTTTTGAAATAACGCATCCCGTGACACGTCTCATATTTGATTGTGTTGAGCAATTTGGTTACCAGCCCATCAACATTATATTTTACTGCTTGGTCGAAAACATTGTGTACGCTGCCCTCCATTTTAGATCGAAGCAAGGTAATAAAAAAGCGACGATCATCCTAAAAGTTTAAGACAATCGTCACACAATTGTAAATAGCTGCTTTCTATGGAGATTGGGAAACAATGTCGTCAATGGCTTTTAACAGGGATAATTCGTCGAATGAATCTTGGTCAAGTGTCCAAAACATGATGCCTCCGGCGTGGGTCAGAGCCAAACGTGTTTTTTCTTGAATGGTGGGAATTCCATTGTAGGTTTCTATGGTGCCCCCCCACTCTACTGTGTCGGATTGGGCTGCTTCTGGATGGCGTTCCACAATTTTCTGATAAATGATTTCGCTGGGACGTGAGTAAAATGGCACTCCCATGATTAGTTTCTCGGAGGGTACGCCGCGTTCTTGCCAGTAGGCTAGCCCATCATTGAACTGCTGTATTGTCCCATGATCGGCTCCATCGTAGGTCATCACGTTGATGGTGTCGTAGAGAGCGAGGGTTTCTGGCAGTATTCCTTCACCAGCGGCTCCATGACTGATAACGGCCGTTGTCAGGTCTTTATCTGGAAACGCAGCGCGGAGTTCTTGAGACAGTAATAAAAAGTTCTCTGCTGACTTCCCGGGGAGCGGGTACTCCCAATCTATGTCTACGCCATCCAGGTTATATGTTGCCACAAAGGCAATGAGGTTATCCACAAACATCTTGCGCGTGGCTGGATCAGCGGCCATCGCCTCAAACTCTTTTTCCCAACCCCACCCCCCTACTGAAATCATCACTTCAACACCAGCATCATGGGCATCAGACACAATCTTTTTCAGCTTCCATCCATTTGCAAATGGGGCAAAAGAACCATCTTCATTGGGAATCAAAAATGCATAGTTAATGTGAGTGAGACGATCATAGGGAATCGTGTCGGGCACGATGCTGCTTGTGACATAGGCGAGGACACGAAATGAAGAAGTTGGTGAGGGGATAGCTGTTGATAGCGTAACGGCCGTTACTGTAGCTTCTTGGTTCTCAGAGAGAAAATCCACATCCCTTGACGACACACCTCCCTGGCAAGCACCCAAGACACACCCAGAACCCGACATCAAGAGAAGAAACATAAAAAAATTAAGAAAGAACCTATTTATCAACACCCGTAATCACAATACCACGTACAAAGACCCGTTGCGCCAGGATAAAGAGAATCAACGGGGCAATCAAAGCCATCATCGAACCCGCCTGAATCAACTGGGGACGCTGACCATAAATACCATTAAACGTAGAAAGCGCCACCGAAATAGGCCACTTATCACGACTTGTTGAGAGATAAATCAACGGGCCAAAATAATCATTCCAAGCATAGACAATATGGAAAACAACAATCGCCAGTAGCACCGGATAAGATTGCGGAATAATGACAGACCACAACGTACGGAAACGGCCAGCCCCATCAATCATCGCTGCTTCATCCATCGCTCGGGGGATCGTCATAAAATATTGGCGCAGCAAAAAAGTATCAAACGCATTGGCAAAGAAAGTGGGCACAATAAGAGGTAGCCAGGTACCCACCCAGCCAATCCTCTGGAAAAATGTATAAGTCGGAATCACCGTCACAAAAGCAGGCAAGAAAATAGTGGAAATCAAGACAATAAACAAGAAATCTCTACCGGGGAAATCAAAGCGAGTAAACCCATACGCAACCAGCGTACAAGAAATCAAAACCCCCACCGTACTGGCAATTGCATAAAAAGTCGTATTCCACATCAACTGCGGAAAATTAATCAAATTCCACGCCTCGACATAGTTAGACCAGGTTGGTGAGAGTTGCCACGGCTGTTCTAGAGCACGCCAAGAAACTGCACAAAGAAATTCACCGCGTTCCAAGTCATGAGGGTCAGCAAACGTGCTTTCCTGACGTCCCTTCTTGATAAGAAGCAGCGACTTTTCCGAATTGTCATTCTCACTGCCCTCACAGGTATTCATCGGCACAGTATACGCTTCCATTTCCTCGCCATTGTACTCATAGGTAGCTGCTTTAGCTGGCCAAATAGGTGCGCCCAAAACCGTGAGCTGCTCCTGCGTTTTCAACGAAGTAAACACCATGAAAGCAAAAGGAGAAAGAAACAAAGCCAACAAGAAAATAGTCAAACCGGTGACCAGGACAGTGTTCAGAGCCAAGCGATAATTGAACCTTTTCATAGCGACCTCACCTGCTTTCTCCAGCATAGTAGACCCAATACCGAGCCGTGCCAAATAAGAACAAAGTAACAATGAGAATCATGACAAAAAGCAGCCAGGCCATTGCCGCTCCATAAGACATATTCTGGAAAGTAAAAAACGTCTTATACAAATAGAGATTAAAAAACATCGTAGCGCCGCCCGGTCGCCCCGTGCCATTGTTGACCACCAAAGGCACCAGGAAATATTGGAAAAGCCCCACAACCCCCAAAACCAAATTGTAAAAGACAACAGGAGAAATCATAGGGAACGTGACATTTCTAAACGTTTGCCAGCCATTGGCTCCATCCACCTTCGCGGCATCATATAATGCTGTGGGCACACCTTGCAAACCAGCAATAAAAATGAGCATCGCATTGCCGATCCCCCAAATACCCATAATAACATAGGTAGGGTACACCCAAAGCACATCATTAGCCCAATTAGGCAGCACCTCCCTAGGCACCCCCATAAACATCAACGCGCGGTTAATCCAACCCGTTTCCGGGTTGAGCATACCGCTCCACAAAAAGATAGCAGCAACAAAGGGCACAATATAGGGCATGTAATAAGCAGAGCGGAAAAAGTTCGTCCCTTTCAGGTAAGGACTGGTCATCAAGGTTGCAATAAACAGAGGTAGCAAAATACCAACAGGCAAAGCAATCAGCCCAAATTTAATGGTAATCCAAAGCGAGCCCGAGGTACCACTGCTAACAGACCAGATTTGAGGGTCATTGAATAACTGGATGTAATTGTTCAGGCCGACAAAATTAGGCGTAGACAAAATACCATCAGTGATATTGATACTGGTGAAACTAAAAATAAGGCTAGCAATGATGGGTAAAAAGGTGAAAATAAAAAACCCGACCAACCAGGGGGAGATATACAACAAACCGTCTCGCATTTCCCTCTTTTTCAAGGGCGTCATCTCCCGGTAAACTTTGGGAGACGGTATGGTAAACCCACGATTCAGTTCTTCAAACATAGTCTCTCTCCTCCTCAGAGATTTGGGCGGCACAAGATGCTATCTTGCCCCGCCCACTGTTACGCAATCAACAGATTATCCTACTATTTATTGTAGATAATCGTGAGATCTTCTTGAAGTTTAGCGATCTCAGCATCAAGATCAACATCTTCAGTGTTCCTCAACAAGTCACCAAAGGTCGCAAAACGAGCCGAGCCTTCGATCCAGTTGGGCACATATTGTTCTGAGCTGGGGGTATCAGGGTAAGCCAGGCCTTGGACAAACACATTCCAACTTTCGTCTGTGACAAATGGATACTCATCAGATTTCACTTCAAAGAAAGCATCCGTCTTTTCAGCAATGGCAGGCATCGCACCATAGATGGGCAGCAGTTTGTCGCCACCTGTCGTGATGAGATAGCTCATAGCATCGAAGGCTTCTTCTGGATGAGAAGTACCAGACCAGATGCGGAAAGTGTCAGCATCAAGGCGGCCTTGCACAGTGCCATCGGGCAACATCGGTTGAATACCAACCTGGAATTCAAAGCCAGCGTCACGCAGTTCAGCCATGCAGCAAGTGTACCAGGTTTGGGTCAAGCCCATTGCCGCTTTACCAGAGTTGAAAGGGTTGCCATTACCGAACTCAGGTGCCCCGGCGAGAGAGCCTGTGGCAATGAAAGGTTCATCGCCCCACATACCATCATGCCACCACTTCCATGCTTCTTTCCAGCTGTCTGGGATGGTTGAAACATAAGAACCTTCTTCGCCATCGTAAAGAGGAGCCGCGCCACCAATGAAAGTGCCTATAGATTCAGTAGACTGCCATTGCGGCTCATAACCAACCTGCACGATTTGGGTTTTATCAAATCCTTCTTCGGTAGAGTTCAAACCATTGATGTCAACGGTAAGTAGTTTGGCAACTTTGGTAATCGTATCCCAATTCCAATCAACCATTTCACCGTCCAATTCATATTGTTCGCCGTAGGTTTGTGGTGGGTAAGCTAGGCCAGCTTCGTCAAACATTTCAGGGATGAAGTACATGGCACCGGGGAAGACAGCGAAAGGTAAACCAACTTGGCCTGCTTCAGTCTGATAGAACTCAATCAGCGCGGGATTAAAGATGGAGGTGTCGAAACCAGAGGATTCGATGTATGGTGCCAGATCCAGGAATTGGCCATAGTAAGCATTGGATCCTCCCATACCAACGGGTCCGATGATGTCAGGACCGTTGCCGGAAGCGATTTGTGTGGAAAGGGTATCCTTGGCAGCATCAAAGGGCACAACTTCCAACACGAGTTCGACAGCATCTTGGGAAGCATTGTAGTCAGCGACAACTTCTTCTTGAATGGCAACTTGTTCGGGGTCAGTACCGGTACCGAGGCCAACAAACCAACGAATCTGGACTTTGTCGCCCATGGCTTCTTCTGCAGCGGGCTCTGCAGCAACTTCTTCGGCTGGTTCTGCGGCCGGTTCTTCAGTAACTTCTTCGGCCATCGGTTCTTCAACAGCTGGTTCAGCGCCACCACAAGCAGCTAAAACCAGGCTGGCGGCCAACAAAATCGCTAACAAAACAAATATTGATTTACGCATTTTCTTTGTTTCTCCTTGTTAAGTTAATTAAATGATATGTTACTTACGTTAAGGTAATCTGGCTGTCTCTTTGTTGGAACCACCTCCTTGAGTTGTGGCAGTTGATATTGCAGCCACAGGATTGGCGAATCACAATTTCTGTGGCGTGTAAGGTAACGGGGACAGGTTCATCCCCAGCTAACAAACGAAATAGTTGCACTGCTGCCGAGCGCCCTACGTCTTCGGTGGGTGTAATCACTGTGGTTAAGGGTGGGCTTAAGAAGGGCGCAATTTGGGAGTCGTCAAAACCGACGACGCTCACATCTTCTGGAATGCGGATACCATGTTCATTCAGTGCCTGGTATATGCCGATAGCGGCATCATCATCTCCGGTAAAGATGGCATCAAATTTGGGATGATTGGGGTTTGCCAAAAATGTGTTCATGGCGATATAAGCTGCTTCATGCTCGAAGGAACCCTGGATAGTCAGGGCTTCATCAAAGGGGATGTTGTGGTCAGCTACAGCTGCTTTGAAACCGACTTCACGCCAGTAGGAGTCTTCTTGATATTTGGGGCCGCGAACCAACAAGATGCGTTTGCGGTTGTGTTTTTCAATGAGGTGTGTAATTAGTTTTTGGGTGGCGGCTTTGTTTTCGATGGTGACGGTGGGAATAGGCAGCCCCTCACCAGGGAATTTATGGATGAGTATTAGAGGCAGTTGTCTGTCATAGAGTTGGTTGATTTGCTTGTCGGTGAGGCTGTCGGCAAAAATGAGTAAGCCATCGGTGTTGTGCGTGCCTAGCGGGAATTGATAGCTGCTGCGTTGATTGGTGCGGTAGGTAGCGACGAGCAAGTTGTAGCCGTGTTTACTTACTTCGCTTTCGATACCAGCGAGAAGAGCAGCAAAGAAGTTGTTGCGCATGTCGGGGACGAGTAAACCGATGGTGTTTTTCTTGCGTGTGGCAAGTTGCCTGGCACTTGCTTGCGGGATGTAGTCTAACCTGTCCATTACTTGTTGAATGCGTTCGGAAAGGTCTGGAGAGACAAAGGCATTTTGGTTCAGGTACCGACTAACGGTTGCTACTGATACGTTAGCTTCTCTGGCGATGTCCCGAATCGTGATGGAACGCGCTCTCTTACTCATTTTCCTCCTATAACCCGTTACGTAACCGGTTACATTCTTCCATAATGTTGATAATTTGTCAATCAATTGAGGAAATTTGTTGATGAGGGCTTCGGCATGGCCTGCTTTGCGGAACCTGGCAATCGTACGTTATCATACAACTTTGCAGTACTATGCGAAATGAATAGGTGCCGGAATTGAACAAAGCATGTATCATTCTTGTTGAAGAGGAAAAATAACCCCACCCTACAATCATATAGGAGCATACCATGAATCGTTTTGTTCGCATTGGTCTGACCATTCTTGGCATTTTATTGGTGCTTATACTTGTTGTTGCTATTAGTGGCAGCTATGCAGTGAAACGGCCGTTTCCCCATACCGATGGTACGATTTCCTTACCTGGCCTTCAAGATGAAGTGACCATCTATCGTGATAGCTACGGTGTGCCCCACATCTACGCCAGTAGCCAGGAAGACTTGTTTTTTGCACAGGGTTACACCACCGCTCAAGATCGATTTTGGCAGATGGAATTCTCCCGGCATATTGGCATGGGACGCATCTCAGAAATTGCAGGCGAAGCAACGGTCAGCAGCGACAAGTTTATCCGCACCGTGGGTTGGAACCGCATGGCGCAAGCGTATATCGACTACTACGAGCAAGAAGCCCCAGAATTTATGACGATTTTGGATGCATATAGCGCCGGCGTCAACGCCTACATTGAAGAAAATCAGGACAACATGCCCCTACAATTTCAAATTCTTGGTCTGGTGAAAGAGCCTTGGCAGATCGAACCCTGGCTGCCCGTCCACACCGTTGCCTGGGGCGTGGTCATGTCAGACAACCTGAGCGGCAACTGGTCTTATGAGTTGACACGCGCCCGTCTCTACCAGGAACTAGACAAAGAAACCGTTGATACCTTGATTCCCGGTTATCCTTATCATAATCGCCCGGTCATTGCTCCCACCGTTGACCAAGTCAACCAACAAGCTGCGCAAAGCCAACCTGGTGCGTTGGTCGGCATAGATTGGCAAGCGGTGGACACTAGCCTGGTTGGCATTCCGCCCGACATGGCTTTCGTTGGTCGCTACGATCCCAACTTGGGCAGCAACAACTGGGTGATCAGCGGTGAACACACCAATACCGGGCTGCCTTTGCTAGCCAATGACCCGCATTTAGGGGTGCAGATGCCCTCCATTTGGTATGAAGTTGGTTTGCATGCCCCCGACTATCACGTGCGTGGTTTCTCCTTTGCTGGTGTGCCGGGTGTCGTTGTCGGGCATAATGAACACATTGCCTGGGGAGTTACCAACGTTGGACCTGATACCCAAGATCTCTATATCGAAAAACGGAACCCGGATAATCCCCTTCAGGTTGAATTTATGGGCAGCTGGGAGGATATGACCGTGCTGGAAGAGGTGATCAAAGTGAACGGAGGCGAGGACATTGTGTTGCCCGTTTATGTTACCCGGCACGGCCCCATCATCAATGATGTGACAGAGAACGAATCAACGGATCAGCCACTCGCCTTTCGTTGGACCGCACAAACACCGTCACGCATTCTGCAATCCGTCATCTTGCTTAATCAGGCCACGAATTTTGAAGAATTCCGAAACGCGCTCAGCTACTGGGATACTCCCTCGCAAAATATCATTTATGCCGATAAAGAAGGCAATATCGGTTATCAAATGCCCAGCCGTGTTCCGATTCGTAAGAACAGTAATGGGCTCCTGCCTGTTCCCGGTTGGACCGGTGAATATGAATGGGAAGGCTTTATTCCCTTTGATGAACTGCCCACCCTGTACAATCCAGAGCGCGGTTTCATTGTGACGGCAAATCACGCCGTTGTCGATGAAGATTACGGCCATTTTATCGCTTACGATTGGACAGATGGCGACCGTGGACTGCGCATTGAGAACATGATTGCAGAAAGATTGACAAATGGCGGCACAATCAATGCTGATGACATTGCGGCCATTCATTTTGACAGCAAATCGCTGCCTGCCGAAACCTGGGTGCCGTTACTGACGCAGTTAAGCAGTGATGACCCTCAGGTTCAAACTGCCCTCTCCTATTTGAAGGATTGGGATTATCAAGAACGAACAGACAGTGTGGCGGCGATGTTGTTTGAGATGTTCTATATGCACTTATTCAACCATGTTCTTGTGGATGAAGTGGGGATGGACAATGTGGATGCCTTCGCTGCCAAAGATACGTTCATGTATGAATTGGCGGCTGATTTAGATGCAGTCTGGTGGGATGATAGCCGTACGCCAGAAGTAGAAGCTGCCGATGATGTGATGCTGGGGGCACTGGTAGATGCTATTGTTTGGCTGGAAGAGCATGTTGGTGGCGATATAGATGAGTGGACCTGGGGCAAAATTCATACCATTACTTTCAAGGATGCAGTTTTGGGTGCCAGTGGCATTGCCCCCATTGAAGCGATTTTCAATCGAGGCCCCCACCCGCTTGATGGTGGCTCTGATCTTGTGAATGCCAGTGGTTGGTTGCGCAGCGAGCCTGCGGACGTGTTTATCCATCCATCAATGCGCATGATCATTGATATGAGTGATTTTGAAGCGAATCAAACTGTGATTCCCACTGGCCAAAGCGGCCACCCCTATCACCTCAACTATGATGATCAGACGTTGTTGTGGCTGAATGGCGAATACCATCCCATGCTTTGGGGTAAGGATGCTGTTATGGCAGCAGCCACAGAGACACTCACTTTGCAACCAGCCGAATAAGGTCGTAGGGAACGCGA
>PDQY01000150.1 GCA_002746795.1 Chloroflexota bacterium
CGTTGAGCTTTAGCGCGTAAAAAATAGCGCACTGAAATGCGCACAACGAACTAATCGCTTGTAGTACGCGCTTTAGCGCGTAAAAAACAGCGCACTGAAGTGCACACGACGAACTAATCGCTTGTAGTACGCGCTTTAGCGCGTAAAAAATAGCGCACTAAAGTGCGCACGACGAACTCGTTGTTTGTAGTACGCGCTTTAGCGCGTAAAAACAGCGCACTGAAGTGCGCACGACGGAACTAATCGCTTGTAGTACGCGCTTTAGCGCGTAAAAAATAGCGCACTAAAGTGCGCACTACGAACTTTGTCGTTACCCTTGAGCGCGTAAAAAATAGCGCACTGAAATGCGCACGACGAACTTTGTCGTTACCCTTGAACGCGTAAAGTCAGAGAACCTACCGTTTGTTGCACAGGAGCTTATATGGAAGAAAACATGAACATTAACGGCCGTTCCCGTGTGGTCATCACTGGCGTCGGTGCGATTAGCCCGATTGGCCTCAATGCAGATGAAAACTGGGACAGTCTGATTAACGGCCGTTCTGGCATTAGCCTGATTACTCAATTCGACTCCAGTCATCTCCCCGTCCATATTGCTGGTGAAGTAAAAGGATTTGCTCCCAAAGACTTCATGAGCTTCAAAGAAGCTCGGCGTATTTCTCGTGGCTCCCAACTCATTATTGCAGCAACACAGATGGCGCTTAAAGATGCAGGCTTAAAAGTCCCCTTGGCAAACGGCGAACGTGTCTCCACCGTCATTGGCACTGGCGCCGGAGGCCTCGAAGTTGCCGACCGAGAACTTGGCGTCTTACGCACCAAAGGCTTCAACCGTGTCAGCCCATTTGCCATGGTAGGCTTCCTGCCCAACATGCCAGCCTACCACGTCAGTTTAATAGCAGGCGCCAAAGGCCCCATCAACACAGTCGTGGCCGCATGCGCCAGCGGCACACAGGCCATTGGCGAAGCGCTAGACTACATCCGCCACGGTCGGGCAGACATAGCTGTGACCGGTGGCGTAGAAGGGTTAATACATGAATCCGCTTTCACAGGATTTGCTCGCATGCGTGCCCTCTCACTGCGTAATGACGCCCCCGAAAAAGCCAGTCGTCCTTTCGATAAAGAGCGGGATGGCACCGTTTTGAGCGAAGGGTCAGGCATGCTTGTGTTAGAACGGTTAGATCATGCCCTTGAACGTGGGGCTCATATTTACGCTGAAATCTTAGGCCACGCTTGCGCCTCTGACGCCTTCCACATCTCACAACCAGACCCAGAAGCAGGCGGGATGTATCGCGCCATGAAGTGGGCCTTAGAAGATGCCAAAGTAAAACTAGACCAAGTTGACTACATCAACGCCCATGGCACATCCACTCCATTGAATGACAAAACAGAAACCTTTGCCATCAAGCGTTTATTTGGTGAATACGCCCACGAGATTCCCATCAGCAGTTCAAAATCAGTAACAGGGCACGCCTTGGGCGCAACAGGCGCCCTCGAAGCCATCTATTCCATCTATGCCCTGAAAAAAGGCATCATTCCACCAACCTGGAACTACGAAACACCTGACCCAGAATGTGATTTAGATTACGTGCCCAATGCACCACGCCACGCCAATTTGGAATATGTCCTGTCTAATTCATTTGGTATGGGTGGTCAAAACGCCTGCCTCGTTTTCAAACATTTTCAAAACAGTCAGGCATAAAACACCTCACGCTTACTAGACATAAAGTTACAAACTCATATTCTTTCGATGTTCCAGAGGGGCAGATGTCATCAGATCTTGTGACAATCATGAGTAATTTCGCCCAAACAAGCCTCTATACGCTATCATTCCATATAAACTCTAAGGAATAGCAGCAAGAATGAACAAATTCACTTTTCTTTTAACAATTCTGCTAGGAACCATGGTTTCCATATTTGTTGGTTGTAGTCATCCAGAACCAACACCTTTTCCTGCCACAGAGCCCCCCCCTGTCACCATTCCACCAACAGAGATTCAAGCCACATCAGCGCCATTGGAAGAAGCCCCCACTCAGCAGGTGCCACCAACCGCGTCAACGCCGACAGAACTGCCGCCCACCCCGACACCACCGCCCACCCTGATGCCGTCGCCGCGACCAACTGTCGACAACTCGCCAGATCCCCGGCTCTTCAACAGCACCTGGCAATGGCAAAGCCTGGAGTCTTCCGTCCTTGACATCAACATCGCCAATCCAGAAAAATACCTCATCCAATTCAAGGAAGATGGCAGCATCGAACTACAAGCAGATTGTAATTTGCTTCAGGCTGCTTACACCGTGGCTGACAATCAGCTTAACATTGATCTCACACCAACCAGCGCAGCTGCGCTCTTGGCAGAATGCCCTGACGGTGCCATGTATGAACTCTTTTTATTGGCGCTAGACACAACGACCGAGTTCTTATTCTTAGATCAAAACTTAGTTCTCTTTGTGGGGAAAGAAGGCAATGTCATGCGTTTCATTGAAGCTGGCAGCCGAGCCATCCAGATTGATGCCGAGAGTGAAGCCACCCCTGCCAGCCAGCCAACTCAATCCACACCGCCAGCAAATACCAACCCAACTGGCATTGTCAATGCCCCTGATGGCATCAACTTGCGCAAAGGCCCTGGCACCGAATATCCGACGTTAACCATCATCGCCAATGGCACAGCTCTCAATATTATTGGCATTAGCCAGGATCGGGAATGGTGGTTGATCGACGCCCCAGAACAACCAGATGGGCAGGGATGGGTTTCACGTAATTTTGTCGAAACTGAGCTAGGCAGTAGAGATGTGCCAACTGTGGTTGCGCCAGAACGAGAGCCAACATTGCTTGATCATCCCTGGCAATGGCAATCTCTGACAGGTTCTGCAGAAAGCCTCACGGTCGATGATCCCAGTTTATACACGTTAGAATTTTTTGATGACGGAACGGCCGTTTTCCGTGCAGATTGCCACACAGCCACCACCACCTACACCAGCAGCGAAACCGCTATCAGCATCAACATGGCAGCTATCACCTTCGTCGCCTGCCCAGGCGATTCCCTAGATGACACTTATTTAACCAACCTGGCCAATGTCACCACCTATACCTTCGAGGCAGGCAGCCTGCTGCTCCAAACACCAACAGACGGCACCCTAAGATTTTCTGCCGACCAGCCACCAATCAGCAGCGTACCAACAGAAACCCCTGCGCCAACATCCCCAGAAGCAGCAGGAGACTTCTACAAAGTCGTTTCATTCGGATTCATCGGAGAAGAACAGGCGCTTTTGGCAGGTAGTGAAATCACCGTCATCCTCACAGACACAACAATTAAAGGGAATGCAGGATGTAATGATTATTCCGGCTCCTTAACCCGAACCGCCGACTCCTTCACGGTTCACGATCTCCTTGTCACAGAAAGAACATGTACAGAACCAGCCGGCATCATGGCACAAGAACAAGCCTTTCTCACTGCACTGGAAAACACAGGGGCATTCAGTTGGGAAGAACGCTTATCCGATGATGGCAGCAGCATCGTGACAGCCAGCCAACTCTTCTATGTGACCAATAGAAGTGGCGTCATCAACATCTTGACACCTTAATCTCGACCCCAGGAAACCATCATACAGACAAATGCTCTCAAGGCTGACGATTCAATCAGCTACGGCGCAGCATCATTCACAGCAGAAATGGAGAAAAACATGAGCAAATTGATTGGCGGTATCGAGGCTGGCGGCACCAAATTTGTATGCGCTGTAGGCAGAGGGCCAGATGATTTACGAGACGAGGTTCGTTTCCCCACTACCACCCCGGCGGAAACCTTAGGCAAAGCCATCGCCTACTTCAAGGAGATGTCAGCAAAGCATGGGTCACTCTCTGCACTGGGCATCGCCGCCTTTGGTCCACTAGACCCAAACCCTGGCTCGCCAACCTTTGGCTATATCACCACTACCCCCAAACCTCATTGGGGCAATGTAGACGTGGTCGGCACCATGCAAAAGGAGTTCGACGTACCTGTGGGCTTTGATACAGATGTCAACGGCGCGGCATGGGCGGAGCATCTGTGGGGTGTGGCGCAGGATGTAGATAACCTCATCTATTTGACGATTGGCACTGGCGTTGGCGGAGGCGTGATAGCAAACGGGGAACTGGTTCACGGTCTCATCCATCCCGAGTTGGGTCACATCAGTTTGCCCCATGATTGGGAAAAAGACCCGTACCCCGGGCGTTGTCCGTATCATGGCGATTGTCTGGAGGGCATGGCCGCGGGGCCAGCCATTGGCGACCGCTGGCAAAAACCAGCCTACGAACTCCCCGCCGACCATCCAGCCTGGGAGTTGGAAGCCCATTACCTGGCGCTGGCACTGCGCACCTTCATTTGCACCTTGTCACCAGAACGGATTGTGTTGGGGGGCGGGGTCATGGAGCAGCCACAGCTTTTCCCGTTGGTGCGTGAAAAGACACAAGCTTATTTGCACGGTTATGTGCAAGCGCCAGCCATTCTGGATGATATGGATAGTTACATTGTGCCACCGGGCTTAGGGAACAAGGCGGGAGTATTGGGTTCCTTTGCTTTAGGCATCTCAGCCAGTACGCCCTGAGGGATTCGAACCCCCAACACCCAGTTTCGAAGACTGGTGCTCTATCCATTGAGCTAAGGGCGCATGTTGATTCAAAAAAGGCTGATGGCACATACCACCAGCCTTGGGCGAGTAGTGGGATTTGAACCCACGATCTTCTGGGCCACAACCAGACGTGTTAACCCCTACACCATACCCGCCATAAATTGCGACGGAAATCGTATCATAAGTACAAATCAGAGGCAAGTACAACTTTGCGATTTCTCTAATTCGATTTACAATCTCTTCATGCAACCAGAACTACGCACTCTGAACGGCCGTTATCGACTATTAGAACGCATTGGCAGTGGCGGCATGGCCGCTGTCTACCGCGCCCAAGACCTGCGGCTGGGACGCTTCGTCGCTATCAAAATGCTCCACGAAAGCCTCACCAGCGACGACAACTTCTTGCGCAACTTCCAACAAGAAGCCCACGCCGCCGCCAACCTCACCCATCCCAACATCGTCACCGTCCATGATATAGGGCAGGATGGTCATCGTCACTACATCGTCATGGAATTCATCGATGGGCAAACACTCAAGCAGCTCATCCGCGCCCAAAATCAAAAAGAAACATACCTGCCCATTAGCCGAACCCTCGACCTCACCATTCAAATTTGCAAAGGTCTGGGCTATGCCCACCGCGCCAACCTGGTTCACTGCGACATGAAACCCCAAAACGTGCTAGTCACCCGTGATGATCGCGTCAAAGTGGCAGACTTTGGCATCGCTCGCGCCATCAGCGAAGCCAGCCAACAATTGGGAGACAGCCAGGTGTGGGGCACACCCCAATACTTTTCACCTGAACAAGCCTCCGGCGAATCCCCAACACCTTCATCCGATGTTTACGGCATCGGCGTCATCATGTTTGAAATGTTGACCGGTCACTTACCCTTCACGGCAGAGTCCCCCACCGCTCTGGCTCTCAAACATCTGCAAGAAACACCCCCCTCCGTCATCGAATCCAATCCAACTGTACCCCGCCAGCTTGACCAAATCGTACAAAAGCTGTTGGCCAAAGAACCGACAGCCCGCTACCGTACCGCCGGACAGCTTGGCCGCGTTTTACAAACATATCGGGATAAGAGCTTGGCAGATACAGGGCCAATTTACCCTGCTATCACCATGAAATCCGTCCCCGTCATAGAACAGAACACCCAATTCTACCAACGCCCCACCTCCCCCACCGCACAAACCAGCAACGAACAAGACACCCCCGTAAGATTACAAGCCCCCATGAGAGCCGCCCAACGACGCACAATCAAGACAGCCAAACCAGCAGCGTCAAAATCAGAATCCACAGAAGACCCTGATTGGACAATAATCGGTTTAGGTATTTGTGCCTTGATCATGCTATTGGGGCTGATTCCCATCTGGTTTATGGTTTACCGCGCCTGGACAGGCTAGACACACCGCCTATCTCGCAACACATCTGCCTTTCTGCTATACTGTGATTAGAAAAACGATCATTATTTTTAGGAATTACCCGCCTTAATCGCTCCAATTTGGAGGCTTTTTATATGAATGCAACCAAGGTAAGTCGATGGCTGATTTACGCCCTTCTCAGTGTGGCGATTTTGGCCATCTTATGGAACTTTGGCAATAACAATCCTGTTTCTGAAGAAATATCAGTTAGCCAACTGGCTCAAGAGATACGCAATAACGAAGTTTCAGAAGTCACGGTATCAAGTAATGGTCAGGAAGTGTCAGTGACCTATCGAGACCCAGAAAGAGCAGCCACAACAGCCACTATCAGCGATGTAAGCTCTTTAGAAGAAGTGTTAAACAGCTATGGTGTGGACGCATCTGATTACATCAATGGACAACTCACAATAACCTATGAAAGCCCTAGCCCCTGGCTGGGATATCTCAATTTAATTGGTATTTTCTTGCCTGTCATTTTAATTCTAGGGTTTATCTACTTCATGTTCCGCTCTGCGCAGGGCAACAACAACCAGGCAATGTCCTTCGGTAAAAGCAAAGCACGCATGTTTACCAGCGATCATCCCGCCGTCACATTCTCCGATGTCGCCGGTTGTGAAGAAGCAAAAGAAGAGCTGCAAGAAATTGTTGAATTCCTCAAAGAGCCAGAAAAGTTTGTCAGCTTTGGGGCACGGATTCCTAAAGGTGTCCTCTTGGTTGGCAGCCCGGGCACAGGCAAAACTTTGATCGCTAAGGCGGTTTCCGGTGAAGCTGGCGTTCCTTTTTTCTCCATTGCTGGCTCTGAATTTGTGGAGATGTTTGTCGGGGTGGGTGCCAGTCGCGTTCGTGATTTGTTTGAGCAAGCCAGGCGGCACAGTCCCTGCATTATCTTCATTGATGAAATTGATGCTGTCGGACGGCAACGTGGTGCCGGTTTGGGCGGCTCCCACGATGAACGCGAGCAAACCCTCAACCAGATTTTAGTGGAAATGGATGGCTTCGGCACAGATACGCATGTGATTATCCTGGCGGCGACTAACCGCCCAGACATTTTAGATCCGGCTCTCATGCGCCCGGGGCGCTTCGACCGACGGGTGGTGATTGACCAACCCGATGTCAAAGGACGTGAGGCGATCTTCAATGTTCATTTGCGAGGCAAACCCATCGCCGCCGATGTGGATGTTAAGAAAATGGCAAAATCGACCCCTGGTTTTGTGGGGGCAGATATTGAAAACAGTGTGAATGAAGCAGCTCTGTTAGCGGCTCGCCGCAATAAACACAATATTGGCAATGCTGAGTTTCATGAAGCGATTGAGCGGGTGCAATTAGGGCCTGAACGCAAGAGCCGCATCATCACGCCGGAGGAACGAGAAATCATTGCCTATCACGAAGCGGGTCATGCTTTAGTGAGCCATTACCTGCCAGCAGCTTTGCCTTTGCGCAAAATCACTATTGTGCCCAGAGGCATGGGGCTGGGCTTAACCTGGTATATGGAAGATGACAATTTGTTGCCCAATGAATCACAACTGAAGGCACAAATTGCCAGCGCTCTTGGGGGTCGTGTCGCTGAGGAAATTGTGTTTGGTGAAGTGACAGCTGGCGCCAGTAATGACTTGCAGCGCGTTACGAACATAGCCCGGCACATGGTCACCCAGTTGGGTATGAGTGAGGATTTGGGTCTGCGCGTTTATGGGCAAAAACAAGAAATGGTTTTTCTGGGTCGAGAAATCAGCGAACAGAAGGATTACTCAAATGCCATTGCTGAAAAAATTGACCAAGAGGTTCGCGGTATTATTGACTCACAACATCAAGTTGCCACCAATATTTTGGTTGAACATCGTGACCAATTAGATTTGTTGGCAAATGCGTTACTGGAAGAGGAAACGTTGGAGGCGGAGGAGTTTGTGGCCTTGCTTGAAGGGGTAAAGCAGGAAAACAACAGCCCTCCAAACATGCCACCACCGGTTAGTAAACAGATTCCGGTTGAAGAGAGTGGCAATATCGATGACAGGCCATCCTTAAATTTGCCACCAGCACCCTCGCTTGCCTAGATTTTTTATCTTGAAGCAAGAAGCGAAAGCCTCGGAAATTGACGGCAATGGGTCAAAATCTCCGGGGTTTCTTGTTGTCATCATGACATAGTAAAAAAATTATGGAATCTACTCAGCGCACACTTCGATTTCGGCCGGCATCTATTGATGATTTTGAGGCGTGTTTGGTTATTGACCATCGCTATAAAACTCGTCAGGTTTGGCAGTTGAATGTGACGGAACGCCACCACGTGAAAAAAATTCGCTTTCAGAGTGTCACTTTGCCTCGGGAAACGGCCGTTCTCTATCCATATGAGGGCGAAGCCTTAGCCAAACGGTGGTGTGCGTCTGAATGGTTTATGGTCGGTGAAGACAACGAGCGATTACAAGCGTACATCACCGCTGCCATGGAAAAACTAACGCCCACCGCCTGGATTTACGACATGGTTGTCGATGTCAAATTTCGTAGGGCTGGCTACGGCAGCCATATGATCGATCTCGCGGCTAATTGGGCACGTCAGCAAAATGCCCAACAGTTAATGGCGGCCATTTCCACAAAAAATGATCCAGCTATGGCCTTCTTTCGTAAAAACGGATTTAATTTTTGCGGGTATAATGAAACATCATATCGCACAAAAGATATTTCACTTCTATTTAGCTTGAAGCTTTAATGCGCGTCCATAAATAAGTTACGGGATTGTTGGATGCGCTTCCAGTGACCTTTACTCAAGAAAAACGGGGAGTAATTTTTAGACGGTCACTGAGCAGCGGCAAAGCAGCAACTTTGATCAATGACTGAGCAAATAATCGAAACATTGGCCCTTGTTAATGACGTTCTGCAAGCGATGATCGTCATATTTGGGTCAGCAGTCGTACTCTATAATCTGGGGCGTAGTTTACGCATTCGCGTCATGAAGGCATTTGTAGCACTCGTTACATTTGTCATCATCGTTTACTTAAGCGAGTTGATGGTTAGCCGAATCATCACCGCCTATTCTGCCGAAATTTGGTTGCGCTTAGGCTGGGTTGGTATCGCCATGGTGCCCGCTGCGCAATACCATCTCTCTGATGCCCTGCTGGAAACAACGGGTCAACCGAAACACCGCTACCGCATAGCAACCAGTTATATTAGCAGTATCATCTTTCTGTCGCTGGTGTTATTTACCGATTGGATAGTGGGAGCTACCACTTTTACCAATCCCCATGCCCCCCATCTGGAAGCTGGGCTTTTATTTCCTCTCTTCACAATCTACTTTTGGGTGACTTCTGCGTTAAGCCTGGTCAATGTTTGGCGGGCCAGGCAGCGCTGCTTAACAAGAACAACCCGCACCCGCATGACCATTACCCTGGCAGCGTTTGTAGCCGCTCCGCTGGCTGTGTTCCCCTATTTGATTATTGCTGGCAATTCAGCGGCAAGCGACACTATTCTCTTCTGGCTGGCGGCCATCATCGGCAATATCGTGGTGGGTATCATGTTTGGCTTGTTAACTGCCCATCTTGTTTACTTTGGCGCTGTTTCCCCTGACCGTGTGGTGCGCGTCAGGCTGTTTAAATTTATGGCTCGCGTGCCTTTGGCTGGCACGATTGTGTTACTGGTTTATATTGGAGTGAGCCGCAGCAGCGAGTTCCTTGGCTTATCCACAGAGACGGCTCTTGGATTTACGTTAGTGGCGACGGTGATGATTGTGGAGTGGGTTATTCATGCCTATAAACAACCTTTGGAGCGCTTTTTCCAACTCAATGATGATCCTGATGTACGCCGTATTCAAGAACTCAGTGAACGGCTGCTGACTACAGCCGACTTGCATCAATTTTTAGAGAGTGTATTGGCGGCGACCTGTGAGGCCTTACGCACACCGACTTCTTTCGTGGCGGCTATCACTGAGGATGGCCCCCGGTTAGAGGCTGTTGTTGGCAGTTTGGCGGAGCCAGAGGCGGAAGAAATCTGGCAAGAAGCCGATTGGCATGAGCTTACCAAATCAGAAAATGGCCAAGATGGAAAGCAGCTAGAATCCATCGACAATTTTATTTTGTGGCAAAATTATTGGATCCGGCCTCTTTACAATCGACGGAAAACGTTGGTTATCGGTATCTTTGGCATTCGCGCCAGAGCCAGTCAACCAGATTTAAATGCTCATGAGCAACAAGTGCTTGAACGGCTCACAGATCAAGCTAAAGATGCGCTTCGTGACCGCATTTTGCAACAAGGTGTTTTTGCCGCTGTTGAAGGGTTGCTACCACAAGTGAAAGCTTTCCAACAAAAACGCAGTGCCGCTACTTTTGGCGGTCTTCCGGTTCTCACAGGAGCAGATAGTGATCAAGAACTTGAGGATGCTGTGGAAAGCCTGGTTAATGATCCTGACTTCAACTCGATGGTGCGTGATGCGCTTACCCATTATTGGGGTGGTCCTAAGCTCACCAAAAGCCCGCTGCTTGATCTGCAAGTGGTGCAGCAGTCGCAAGACCGGCATGGCAATAATCCAACTAATGCCTTGAGAGCGATTTTGGCTGATGCTATTGAATTGCAAAAGCCTGAAGGTGAGCGTAATTTATCGACGGCTGAATGGATTTTGTACAATATCCTGGAGCTGAAATTTGTTCAGGGACGCCGTGTGCGGGATGTGGCACGTCGTTTGGCAATGAGTGAAAGTGACTTGTATCGCAAACAGCGTGTCGCTATCGAAAATGTAGCGGAAACGATTGCCACGATGGAGAAAGCGGCGGTGGAAGATTCAAGTGAAGACGAGGATTCCAGCATCCCCTCTGACTGATGAACGGCCGTTTCTCAAGAGACGCCCCCCCTCCCAGTTTGAAGTTCCGGGAAGGTTTTTTGTTCATAAACGGCCGTTTTCGTGTAAAATAGGAGCATGTGCAGCGCACAATTGGATGGTGATTTACACTGAATCAAGGAGATAATCTATGGCTATCCACTTGCTTGAAAACACCCTCAAAATCAACATCTATTATGATGAAGCTGATTGCAGCTTCGACGACAATATTTGCGTTTCCATCCTAGAAGATTGCCCGGAGGAAGAAAAGATCTTCCGTGCCCAGGAAACCAATTTGTACCTAACGCCGGCACAAGCCACACAACTTGTTCAGGCGTTAACAGCGGCAACTTCGGAAAGCACACGCCCCGCGTCTACGTGAAACCAATGTGTAGGAAGCAATGGACGTGGCCAGTCCCGTTTTAACTGAGCCTGTTCTTTATCAAGAAAAAGGTTGTCAAGAATCGGCAATTAGTGAGTGGTAACCGGTGATCGATTTACGAAACACGAAATACTGTTCACGGCTCAGTGATCACCGAACTTCAATGCTGGATCCGCCTGACGTAAAAAACTCCATGTGTAAATCCCGCCGGAATGCCCATCGCTCCATTGAATGTTCAGGGCATAACTCCCCACCGCCCCTACTTTCTCAATATTGATGGACTCATCCCGTGCCTGTTGCAATACCTCTAAATCGGGTGGGCCGCCCATTTTGTCATGACCGCCTTTGCACTCCACACAGGGACAAATGGCTCGCAAGCCAGCAAAAGGCAAACGGCTTTCATGCCCATCACTCCATTTCACAATCAACAACCGCTTGTTTCTATCCGCGGTCACACCAGTTGGTTTTATGTTTTCCATGAAAAATCCTTGAAAGATTGAAGATTGCCTGCCAGACGCTCTTCAATCTTTGCTCTTCTTTGTGTGTATCCATAAATAAGTTACGGAATTGAAGGATGCGTTTCAAGTGACCTTTACTCCTGAAAAACGGGGAGTAATTTTTAGACGGTCACGTTGTTATCCTAAACTAGCCAAACGCGCCTTCAGTTCTGCAAAGCTTGCTTCAGCTTGGGCTAATTTCTCTCGCTCTTTCTCGACTACAGGCGGCGGCGCTTTTTCTGCAAAGGGGCTGTTGAGCAAGCCGGTGAGCCGTTTGATTTCTTTTTGCAAATCAGCTAGCTCTTTTTCCAGACGCTCTTTTTCTTTATCCAGGTCTACCATGCCTGCCAATGGCAAGTAGCAGGTGATGTCGCCCAAAGCGATGGTTATCGCGGCATCTGGCGCTTCGGCTTCGGCTATGAGTTCCAGACGGTTTTCATCGAGGCGTGCCAGGAAGCTGAGAACGCTGCTTTGTGCTTGCAGCATCTCGGTCTTGTCACCTGCGACCACCATGGCTTGGATACGCTGTCCCGGTTCCACCTTGTTATCAGCACGGGCACCACGAATGCCACGCACTAGTTCACGCAGACGTTCGTAGTCGGCGGCTCCTTCGGCAAATTTTTCGCCAGCTGTCGGCCAGTCGGCGATGATGAGGGCTTCTGCCCATCCTTCTGCTGGTTCAATGCCTAAATCGGCCTCCACGAAAGCGGTTTTAAGCTGCTGCCAGGTCTCTTCGGTCACGTAGGGGATGAAGGGATGGAGTAGACGCAGGCAGTCGTCTAAAACTTGACGCAGCACGGAGAGTGTTGTCCATGCCTGGGCGCCTCCTGCTTGCAGCTGCACTTTGGCGGTTTCTAAATACCAGTCAGCAAATTCACTCCAGAGGAAATCGTAGACTTGTCGTCCTGCTTCACCAAATTGGTAACTATCCATGAGCCGGTTGGCCGTTTCGATGATGTCTACCAGGCCGTCCAAAATCCACTGGTCGGCGGTTGTGTATGCGATGGTGGCTGGCTTATCGGCCTGGCTGGCTTTGTTTAGGCTGTGGGTGATGAAGCGCGTGGCGTTCCAGATTTTGTTGGCAAAGTTGCGATTGCTGGCCACTTTGTCTAGCGACAGGTTTAAGTCGTTGCCTGGGCTGCCGCTGGTGAGCAGGGTGAAACGCAAGGCGTCTGTGCCATATTGAGCCATCACATCCAGGGGATCGGTCACGTTGCCTTTGGTTTTGCTCATTTTCTGGCCGTGTTCGTCACGCACCAGGCCATGCAGGTAGACGGTGTGGAAGGGGATGTCATTGGTGTAAAGCAAGCCGGACATGACCATACGTGCCACCCAGAAGAAGAGGATGTCGTAGCCGGTTTCCATCACGTCGGTGGGATAGAAACGCTGTAGATCGGGTGTGGTGTCAGGCCAACCGAGGGTGGAGAAGGGCCACAAGGCGGAGCTGAACCAGGTGTCTAGCACGTCTGGGTCTTGCTCGATGTGGGCGCTGCCGCATGCCTCACAATGTGTGGGATCGATTCGGGCGACGGTGAGGTGGTTGCAGTCATCGCAATACCAAACCGGGATGCGATGCCCCCACCATAACTGGCGACTGATGCACCAGGGTCGGATGTTTTCTAGCCAGTTGTCCCACACTTTGACAAAGTGTTCGGGGATGATTTTGATGCGGCCGCTGTGAACGGCCGTTAAGCCCATTTTTGCCATCGGTTCAGCATTAACATACCATTGCTTGCTGATCAGTGGTTCGATAATTTCGCCACCCCGTTGGCTGCGCGGCACGGTGATGGTGTAGTTTTGTTTCTTGATGGTCAGGCCGGCCGCTTCCATGTCTGCCCACAATGTTTCGCGGCATGCAAAGCGGTCTTGTCCGGCGTATGGGCCTGCTTCCTGGCACATGGTGGCATCTTTGTTCATGATATTGATGAATTCTAGGCCATGTTTTTTGCCTATCTCAAAGTCGTTGGGGTCGTGCCCTGGCGTGATTTTCAAGGCGCCGGTACCAAATTCGATGTCTACGTATTCGTCGGCGATGATGGGAATTTCGCGGTTGAGCATGGGCACCAGGCAGGTTTTGCCGATGTATTCCTGGTAACGCGGATCGTCGGGATGCACGGCCACGGCGGTGTCGCCCAAGATGGTCTCGGGGCGGGTGGTGGCTACGGGCAGTTCTCCACCGCCTTTAACTGGGTAGTTGAAGTAGTATAAAAAGCCGGCTTCTTCGCTGTAATCTACTTCCAGGTCGGAAACGGCCGTTTGCAGCCCAGGGGACCAGTTCACTAAATATTCTGCCTGATAAATCAGCCCCATGCGATACATGCGCACAAACGCTTCGCGCACAGCCCGGGAAAGTCCTTCGTCCAGGGTGAATCGCTCCCGATCCCAATCACAAGAGGCACCGATATGGCGCAACTGCTTGGTGATATAGCTGCCATATTTTTCTTTCCACGCCCAAGTTTTTTCTAAGAAGGCTTCGCGCCCGATTTCTTGAGGGGATGTGCCTTCACGCCTCAGCATTTTTTCTACCTGGAGCTGGGTGGCAATGCCAGCATGATCCACACCAGGCACCCACAGCGCGGCTTTGCCCTGCATCCGCGCCCGGCGAATCATCAAATCTTCTAAGGCTACGAACATGACGTGCCCCATGTGGAGTTCGCCGGTGACATTTGGCGGCGGAATGGAAATGGTAAACGGTTCAGCATTATCAGGACGGACTTCTGGCTTGAACCAACCAGATTCTTCCCACCACTGGTAAAGTCTTTCTTCTGTGCCTTTGAAATCATAGGCTTTGGGCATAGTAGTCATGAATAATTCCTCTAGTTACGATTTTGAATTGGTGATTGTCTCTTGCGATCATGAGCAATGGACAATTAAAAAGCTCTCTCATCCAAAACAAGGACGAAAGAGCTAAATCTTACGCGGTACCACCTTGATTGAGCGATTTGTGAAACCGCTCCTCTCTATATCGCTGTAACGGGCTCACCCGGTTTGAGCTACTTTATTTCACACAAACAACTCCTGGACGACTTCAGCGGACTGTCACTATTGTGGCGGCTTTCAGCCTTTGGCTGCCACTCTCTATGGCTTCAGAAACCGCTTACTACTTCCATTCGTAGTCTTTGATTTTCAATTGGAGGCATAGTATACCGTCGCGTAACGGCCGTTGTCAATGTTTTGCTTGGGCAAACATCCAAATCTTATGTAAACCCAGCATAATTACAAGTCATCCAACGGGCTACGTATACTCACAGCGCCTCGATTGACATTTGGATATTTTCTAGACAATGCAAACGGCATGGACATAAATTTTTTCAGTTTTAGATGAATAACTGTGCAAACGAATCTGATTGCGTGCTTGAGCCAGTAATTTAAGTTGATTATATTTGGTGATTGTCATAAATATCCTTGACAAGTATACTCGCAAGAAAGGCATTAGATTTTCTAGTTTATATGGCGTTTTCCACAGCATAAACCATACCAGCCAATCTTACACTGCAACTTATATGGCATTCTATTACAAAACTCAAGTTTAGACAGCCATCCATGCAGTCGAATAACAGGTTGTGCGGAGGAGGAATGGGACGCATCCCGAGGTAACGAAATATAACAAGAATCAGTAACACATACTGAAAGAAGTTGATGCTGCAAGCGCTTCAAGGCATGTGGTGGCCTGGTGGTGAGGTGAGCTTTTAGGACTGGCGATAAAATAAAATACGGAATTGCATCATCAATCCTTACCATAATTTTTTATTGAACGGCAATATTAACATAAGATAGGATCACGACTACAGGGTAAAAAATAAGCTATGGTTTCATTTATTATTAATTTGTTCCGTTTGGTTAAAATCATCGCTAGCGGTCTGCGCGAAGACAAAGAGTTTCGCTTTTTGTTCATCTTCATTATCCTGTTACTCATAGGGGCAACGCTTTTCTACGCAAAATTTGAACATTGGTCCATTATTGATGGCTTGTATTTTTCAGTGATGACCATGGCAACCGTGGGCTATGGCGATTTAACCCCAACGACAGGCATCAGCAAAGTTTTTACCATTATTTACACCTTTCTTTCCATTGGTAGTTTCGTTTCATTTACTGCCAAATGTGTACAGATGATGCTCCAAAATCACCAGGAACGTATCCAAAATCACCAGGAACGTAAAGGAAAAATCTGGCAGCAAATCAAAAAAAGATGAAACCATTATGAATTGTTAGCGATTCCAGACAAAAGTCTATCCAAAATCAGATTCGACAATTAACTAGCCTGTTGGTAGACATGGAAAACGACAATCACATTGTCCCCAATAGCCATCTTGTTGGTCAGGGACATTATTTTGGTTGGTTTTCAGATGCAGAATTAATGGAACTATTCTGGATTCATTATCAATAGAAGCTATGTCCGCCCTGAGTTTTATACGCCGTTCCTTGATGAAGTGTGCCAGGCGATAAAAACGGTAGAGCCACATCTTAATTTACTCCCCGGCAAGAATGCAAGCATAGACAAATTCATGAAAACGATGTCCACTGTTGCAGAGGAACTTCACGCAATGGAGCCAAGGCCACGCCTGCTTTTAAATTGATGATTTTCTCCTCACAATGACCGGCATTATTTCAAGGCTGGAGCCAGGCTTGTGACATAACTGTTACATGGCTGTTGCATGATTGTAACATTCATGCGATACAATTTTTCCAGTTTAGCTAAACCTTTTACAAATTTAACCGATTTA
>PDQY01000151.1 GCA_002746795.1 Chloroflexota bacterium
ATTATTAGACTTCATTTTGATGTTCCTTTTCTTGTTTTGTCTAGTTGGTTATTCTCTTTCTAAATGAAGCCTGTGTCCATTTTCATCTGAACTATAACAGTTGTCCTCGAATTTATTTGGGACAACATGTATCTCAGCTTGGGTCATAATGCAAGTTTTACATTTAGAATTGCTGGACTTTTATATAGTGCCAAATCCTCTAAATTTTAAGATTGAACAAAATAATCAAAACGAACAAGCTGAACAAGTTGAAGAACAAGGTGACGAGAAAGCTGAGCAGGAGCAAAGTCAAGAGCAAAGTGAAGAACCCGCCCACCAATCCATCACACCCTAAAACAACCCAAACGGCGCAAACGTTCATTATTAAAATCCTTGTGGCACGGTCTGGAGACCGTCCACAGCGTCAGGGTAAGGCAGGGCAAGGAAGATCGCGCCAGAGCGGGCACCCGTGCGCTTATCTACTTTCTACAAGTAGTCAAGAGGTTTCGTAATCTCTTTTGTCACAGAGTGCTTCTCCCTTACTTTTAAGCAAACTGTAGGTTTACCAGGCCTATTCCAAAATCCCAGCATCGTTTTGGTGTGTGGTATTGATTTGTGCGGAACAAATTAAGCGTGTTGACGGTTTATTTTGCTTGTGAGCTTATTTGAGTGGCTCCCCAACGGCCGTTCTTGATCCCCTTGATGCAGCTCTTTAGTCTTCCGCCTGGCTGACACCGCTTGTCTCCTAAAATCGCACATACGCGGGTTGTATGTACAACCCATAGGCCGCCCCCAACTCGTTACGCCCAAACTGTTTCCCGGCTCTAGATGGCATGATGGCACTCCCGCAAATGAGCCTCTGCCTGCGCATAATTGAACACATCGCCGCCAAAGCCGCGTTGGAATTTCTCTGCTTCTACCTGGGTGGCAAAGCAAATAGTGCTGGGCAAACAGCAAATCCGCACGTCAGAGCCGATAACAAAATGCGCCTGGAACACATTGATGCGCCGTCCCTGCAAAAAATCCGGCGTCAATGCGGAGCTAATATCCTCAACTTGCTGCAACAGTAAAATACCGCAATGGGGACAGCAAGCACACAATTTCTCGCCACTTTTCCGCATCATCACAAACGCGGTGCGCTCCAGGATCATGCCGCCACACAATTGGCAAACGGCCGTTTCTGTCATCAGAGCCATCTCAGCAGGTATCAACTCCACCCCACCATGCACTTTGATCACTTTACCGCTTTGGGCTAACTTGTCCAAATCCCGATGGATCGTCATGCCAGAGACATTAAACTGCTCAACCAATTGTTTGATCGACAGCCGTTTCTCTGTTTGCAGCATCATGACAATCTGATGCTGCCGTTCGCTGGGAATGATGTCTGCCATAGATAGCACCTCGCTCGTCCATGTCAATGTCAAATTGAGCAATAAAATGCCCCACAACCGATCACAATACACTGTGAATTTTTGCACAGTTTATCATCACACTATAGAATGATAAGTATACACAAAATATAACAAATAATCACATTTTGCTTCACATTTTGCAATCATGTCATCAAAAAGTTATGCCACTTCATCTATATACCATTTGGTATTTTTCAGTTTTCTTCTGTTGACCGGAATCATGATGGCCGGGTGCTCACGAGTTAGCCAAGAAGCAAAACAGCACCCATTACAAATCGAACTGGCCGAACCACTCTTCCCGCCGGGTGTAGGCAAATACACCCTGAACGTGAGCGTGTTTGACAGCGAAAACAACCCAGTCAATAATGCCCAAGTATCCGTCAAAGGGGACATGACACACGCTGGAATGCTGCCGGTGCTGGCCACGGCAACAAACGGGGACAAAGGCCAGTACAAAGTGCCATTTGAGTGGACGATGGGCGGCGATTGGATTGTTACAATCCAGGTAACATTGCCTGATGGCACCGTTGCTGAAGAATCATTTCCGATGGTCATATCAGATGATCAGGCCAATTGTGCTGTTGAAGCAACAGAGGCACCATGAATAAACAATTACCGCTTACCAATTACCGCTTACCAATTTTACTTGTTCTAGCATTCACTCTTGTTCTTTTAATAGTAGGTTGTAGAGAAACGGCCGTTTCCGAGTCTGAGCGGCAGTTTGCAGGAGCCCTGGTAACCTCACCCAAGCCAGTGCCAGACTTCACCCTGACCAGTGTGGATGGGCCTGTCAGCCTCAGCGACTATACCGGTCAATACATCTTCCTCTACTTTGGCTATACCTTTTGCCCAGACATTTGCCCCGCAACCCTTTCTAATCTAGCCGCGGTACGCAAAGCATTAGGTGACGATGCCCACAAAGTACAAGTCATCATGGTCAGCGTCGATCCGCAAAGGGATACGCCCGAAGTATTAGAAAAATACGTCACCCATTTCGATCCCACCTTCATTGGCATGACTGGCACCAAAGAAGAGATTGATGCTGCTGGTGAGCCGTTAGGCATTTTTTATGAAATCCACGAGGGCAGCACAGCCACAGGCTACCTCGTCGATCACACGGCACGTTCATTCCTTATCGATCCAGAAGGAAATGCCCGTGTGGCTTATCCCCACGATGCCCCGCGCGACGGCATTTTAGCGGATTTAGAATGGTTTTTCGCGCAAGAATAATCATCCCAAATTACTCTATTGGAGGAACAAAATGAAGCGAGCATTTGTAATAACTCTTGTGATCCTGATTGTAAGTCTGGTTGCATGCAGCAGTGGCGAAAGCACGTCTGGAGAGATGATCATTGAAAATGTACAAGCAAACATGACCATGCCCTCGTCAACCGGTTCTATCTGGCTCAAAATCACGAATGAAACAGGTCAGGATGACGCCCTAATCGGTGCCGAATTAGCTGGCTGCGGCACCATCGAGCTACACGATATGATCATGGAAAATGATGTCATGATCATGCATGAGGTAGCTGGCGGTGAAATTCCAATCCCTGCTGGGGAAACCGTTGAGCTAAAGAAAGGGGGATTGCACATCATGTGCATCGACAAAGAAGCCCCCTTAGAAAAAGGCACCTCAGTCGATATCGCGCTCATTTTCGCCAATGCTGGCACCATAAACGTCACCGGCACCGTCGTTGAACCGGGTGACATGATGAACATGGAGCACGGCGACAACGGGATGGACAACTAACAGTTCCTAAGACTATGCATGACATCACCCTCTTGTTGCCAAGCACAACACAAACCATGCACAACAGAGCGCCCCATAACAGCCCTTTTGTTCATTGGCAGCAAGTTTTTGGGTTACATCGTGAGCAGCATCTGCAGTAAGCGGCGTGTAACAGCCTTAGTCTCAGGGCCGATTTCGCCAGGAGGGCCAACACAAGCAGGACAGCCATCGCGGCAGCGACAATCTGTCACCAGTTCCAGAGCAGCGGCAAGCAGAGTGTCGTGCAGTTCGTAGAGGCGCCGGCTAAAGCCAACACCAGCAGCAACGCGCTCATAGATAACCACAGTGGGCGCCAGGGTCAGCGGACTGTGGCTTTCAGCGCTAACCTGGATATCGCCAGGATCGCACATGAGGTAGAGCGGTGCCAAATTGCGCAGGACGTATGCCAGCCCGGCCAACGCCGAACGGGTTTGCTGGCCTGATTCTGCCTGACGGTGACAGCTTGGGCAGAGCGTGACAAGGTTGTCTAACTGGTTGGCATCGAGGTCGTTTTCGTTGACGCCTTTGACGTAGCCGTATTCACGAAACGGCCGTTTATGATGAACATGAAGAGTAATGCCACGCCTAACCGGGTTACTGCCGCTCTGGTCATGGGCAGCAGCAGCAAAATCCGCCTCTTTACGACCTGAAGCGCCACATACACGGCAGCGATACCCGTCCCGTTCCAAAGCCTTCTGACGCTGCCTGCGCCAGTTGGAACCATAATCATTCGGGCGCAGCAGCACACCGGCATCATACAAAGTTTCCGTCATCGCCTCGCCAAAAACAAGCCAATAACCAGTCGTTTCCAGCGTCACCTCCGGTAAATCAATCTCGCCAAAGCCCAGCGTCTCATGCGTATACCGCTTAATGCGCCGGTAGCCCGTCGCCTGCGAGACAATCGACACATCGCCCCACGCTTTTAATAAGCCACGCTCTAAATCAACCGCCGATTCCGCAGATTTCTGCGCTTCGTCCTTTGTCCCTTTATCCCTGCATGATAAAGGGTTTCCCTCTTCGACCCTGCGCCGCTGCGTTAACCACGTCTCCTCTTCCGCAATCAACGCCCGAATGGTGCTACCCACGCTGGCACGGGTGTAATAATCCACATCCACCGGGCGCACGTAAGCGAGGCGACTGTCCCAGTCGAGCTTTTCCACTAGATAAGATTTTGCCAGATGGATGTAGATAGCCCCTTCGTGGACAATGAGCGGCGCCCGTTCCAAATCCACTTCACCAATGGCGTGGGTCTTAGTTTCGTCTCGCTCGTCGCCTAAATCATGAACGATAATGTGGTCGTCACCACTGGTACGCAGGGAAACGGCCGTTGCTGGGGAGCCTTCTCCTACATAATGAAACTGGTCGCGGGTTTGGTGCAAGATACCTTCCTCTGCCAACATGTCGAGCAGCGGCCCAACCGGTTCACCGCCATATTCCTCGTCTTGGCGGAATGGCAGTTCGTAAGCGGCACATTGCAGATGGCGCACCATGATCCGCAAGTTGTCAGGATTAGTCAGCGCATGTTCAGGTGATTGTCCGAAAAGATAGCGCGGATGGTTACAGATGTATTGGTCAAGCGGATTGTTACTGGCAATCATAACAGCCGCCGACTGCGCCGTACGCCGTCCGGCTCGCCCAATTTGCTGCCACGTGGAGGCGATAGAACCGGGATAGCCAGTCAGCACAGCTGCATCCAGTTCGCCGATGTCGATCCCCAGCTCTAAAGCATTCGTCGCCACGACGCCGCGAATGTCGCCAAAGCGTAAGCCATGCTCGATTTCACGTCGTTCTAATGGCAAGTACCCACCTCTGTACCCAGTAACGGCCGTCTCTCCCTTGCCCTGATACTGCATCTCATCCTGCAAATAGGTGAGCAGCAGCTCCACAGATTGGCGCGTGCGGGCAAAAGTGATCGTTTGGATGTCTTGCAGAAGGAAAGTAACAGCAGCATCACGGGCAGCCATGATAGCACTGCCGCGCAAGCCCAAAGCCTCATCAACGATCGGCGGGTTGTAGAGCATCACATGCTTTTCACCGGTAGGCGAGCCATTTTGCTGTTCATCAACCAACGTGAAAGGCTGGCCGACCAGTCGCTCCACATGCTCTTGCGGATTCGCAATCGTGGCCGAACAGCAAATGAATTGGGGTGTGCTGCCATAAAATGCGCAGAGGCGCTGTAATCGGCGCAGCACATTGGCCACATGGCTGCCAAACACGCCACGATAGGTGTGGATTTCATCCAGTACCACAAATTCCAGGTTGCCAAACAGGTCACGCCAGGTGGGATGGTAAGGCAAGATACCAGCGTGGAGCATATCGGGATTGGTGATGAGGATTCCCCCTGCCCGCCGCACCTGAGTCCGCTGGCTACGGGGCGTGTCACCATCATAAGTATGCACGTCGATAGGCAGTTTACCGGCATCAATGATGGCAGCAGTTTCAGCCAGTTGGTCATGCGCCAGCGCTTTGGTGGGGAAAAGGTACAAGGCACGCCCTCTGGGGCGGTCGAGCAGCCGTTGCAAGACAGGCACCGTATAGCAAAGCGATTTACCAGAGGCAGTGGCCGTAGCGATAACAGTATTGCGTGGATGGGAAGCGTCCGCTTCACTCTGGCTCAACGCCAGCGTGATCGCCTCAGCCTGGTGGGTGAAAAACTGCACCATCCCCCGCGAGCGCAATGCCGTCAAAATGCGGTCATCCAGTTCTGCGTCAACAGGCTGAAAACGGGCAGGCCGCGCCGGGAACTTCTCCCACGCCACCACCTGGGACATAAACTCACGGTTGAGCCGTAGTTGAGTCAGGACATCTGGCAGCTGCATATAGAGCCGCCTCATCAAAAATCAATCTGCCGTTTCAAATGCCACCTGTCTATGTTTTATGAAAGCACCTGCACCAGATGGTATTTTTTGCGGCCTTTGCGCAAGACAAGGAACTTACCGTCAAACAGGTCGTTAGTGGTCACCATTTGACCGGGGCTGTCGATGCGCTGGTTGTTGAGGTAGACGCCGCCACCTTTGATGGTACGCTTGGCATCCCCTTTGGACTGCGCCAGACCGGAATCCACCAGCAGCGTGATCGCGGAGCAGCCCTCCCCTTCTAGTTTGGCCTTGGGCAGGTCGCTGGAAGGCACGTCAGCGAAGATGTCTTGAATATCGGCAGCACTCAGGCCATCGAGCTCACCCCCGAATAACACCTGGGCGGCTTGCTCTGCTTTAGAAACGGCCGTTTCGCCATGAATCATCCGTGTCAACGTTTGCGCCAGATAACGCTGCGCCTCGCGCTGCTCAGGACGTTCGTCAAGGATATGTTGGTACTCTCGCAGCTCACCCTTGGTGAGCCAGGTGAAGTATTGCATGTAGTTAATGACATCGGCATCATCCGTGTTGAGCCAGAACTGGTAGAAACGGTAAGGTGAGGTGCGCTGTGGATCAAGCCAGGCGTTCGTGCCAGCCGCCGTTTTGCCAAACTTACTGCCATCTGCCTGGGTGACCAGGGGAAAAACCATCGCATTCACTTTCGCCCCTTTCACTTTGCGAATGAGTTCCACCCCAGCCACGATATTGCCCCACTGGTCACTGCCCCCTGTTTGCATGGTGCAGCCGTACGTTTCGTACAAATGCAGGTAATCGTAAGCCTGGAGCAGCATATAGCTGAATTCGGTATACGAAATGCCATCTTCACGTTGCATACGAGACTTAACAGAATCTTTAGCCAGCATGTAGTTAACCGTGAACTGTTTGCCAGTCTCCCGCAAAAACGCTAGCAAGTTGAGCTGGCTTAGCCAATCACCATTGTTGACCATCACTGCCGGATTGCTCTTCACTTCAAAGTCGAGTACGCTAGCTAACTGCGCCTTCACTTTTTCCAGATTCGCCTCAATCTGATCCGTTGTGAGCAAGTTTCGTTCAGAAGAACGGCCGCTGGGATCACCAATCATGCCAGTGCCCCCACCCGCCAGCAAAATCGGCGTATGGCCAAAGCGCTGCAAGCGTGCCATCACCATCAGGGGCACCAGATTACCAATGTGAAGCGAGTCTGCTGTGGGATCAAAGCCATTGTAGACTTTTACCTTCTCTTTCGCCAACAGTTCTGGCACATGTTCAGTATGATCGTAGACAAGTCCTCGCCATTTCAATTCGTCGTATGCATTTTTCACAATAGTTTACTCCATTCTATTTGGTTATTGATATTAGACCACAGGCTCATCACCTGTCAAAAATAGCTGGCTCCAGACAACAAAAAAGACGCAAGAAGTACCTTGATTGTATCATCAACCTTAAACTTTCATGTGAACAGCACTCCTGTTATCACAAGGACATCATGTCGTGGCGGAGAGACCATCATGATCTTTACCCGCGCAGAATGGAAAGAAAAAACTAAACAAAAATACCAGCTGCCTGGCCAGCTGGTTAATTTGACAATGTTAATTAGGCTCATGAGAGCCATTGTCAGTAAAATTTGAAAACGAAAAAGAAAAAACTTCTCGCAAAAATTTTCAGATGGTCACAATGTTTATTTTGACAGCAGTTGTTTGCGGTAATGAGCTAAGGCTTTTTGACGTTGGATTGCTGCAGCGCGTGGATCCCACCATGCCAGCCTCTCCAGCTCTTTTTTGACCCGTTCTGGAAGTGGGTCTTCTAATTTTGCTTTCCGCTTTTGGCAAACCAGGCACACTTTCACATGGGGGGGCAGCGCATCCACCAATCCCCATTCCCCGCTTTGGGTGCGCTCACCAACTGCAGGTGTCGGTTTTGGCGAACACAATGCCCCTACTCTCCCATTCCGTTCATGCACATAATGGGCAATGGGATGTACTTTGTGCAAGTGGGTGCGAACCAGATAATCCATAACCTGATTGTAAAGCGGTATTCAGGAGACGCAAGAAATGTTTACTCTTTCTTTTGTGATTGTGTCTCTGCCTCGCCTTGATCCTCATGGCCGAAGGCTTTCAAATCTTCCGCCAGTTCGAGAAGACGTTTTTGGACGGCATGATGCACGGTGCCTTCAGGGAAGTGGCCTGCTTCATCCCGGGAACCGGCTGGTTTGCCCATTAAGTGTTCAAGACCTTCATCTATCGTGTGTACAGCCCAAATTTTGAATTTTCCTTCTGTAACGGCCGTTATTACATCCTCATGCAGCATCAAATCAGGCACATTACTGGTGGGGATGAGTACGCCCTGCTGCCCATTTAAGCCAAGGGCTACACACAGACGGAAGAAGCCTTCTATTTTCTCATTCACACCGCCAATCGGCTGCACCTCGCCCCGCTGATTAACTGAGCCAGTGACAGCAATGCCCTGCTTGATAGGCATACCGCTCAAACTGGACAGTAGCGCATACAACTCTGCCGACGAGGCACTATCACCATCGACACCGACGTAATTTTGCTCAAAGGTCAGGCTGGCAGTCAGCGACAGCGGCTGGTGCTGGGCATAATGTCCGCCCAGGTACCCGGTTAAGGTCAGCACCCCTTTCTCATGGAGAGGGCCGTCCATCTCTGTTTCACGCTCGATGTGGATGATGCCGCCTTCGCCCATGTAGGTACGTGCCGTGATCCGCCCAGGCTGACCAAAAGCATAATCCCCCATCTGCACCACCGACAAGCCATTGACCTGCCCGACAACGTCGCCCGTGGTGGCAATAAATATTGAGCCTTCTCGAATCTGCTCCTGCACGATTTCTTCGATGCGGTTGGCGCGATACGCCCGTTCATGCAACGCTTGCTGCACATCAACGGCCGTTACCACAGAACGGCCGTTTTCCCCTGCCCAATAGCTCGCCTCCCGAATCAAATCGGAGATTTCCCCAAAGCGGGTACTCAGCTTGTGCTGCTGGCTGGCTAAACGGGAACCATACTCAACAACTTTAGCAACGGCCGTTCTATCAAAGTGGCGCAGTTTTTCCTCATGGCAGCGCGTTGCCACAAACCCGGCATACTCGGCTACATGGTCGTCGTCATGGGGCATGGTGGTATCGAAATCAGCACGAACCTTAAACAAGCTGGCAAAATCTTCATCCTGCTCATACAAAGCGTAGTAAATGGCGGGGCTGCCCGTCAGAATAATCTTCACGTTCAAGGGAATAGGCTCTGGCGTCAGCGATTTCGCCAAAACCCGCGATTCATCCATGGCGGCGGCGGGTTGGAGGCGTAACTCTTCGGTGCGTAGCGCCCGTTTCAGAGCCTCCCAAGCCCTGGGCTGCTCCAAAAAATCATTGGCCTGCAAAATCAAATAACCGCCATTGGCTTCATGCAAACTACCCTCTTTAATGTTTGTGAAGTGGGTGAACACAGCACCAGCTTCCATTTCATATTCCAGACAGCCAAACAAGTTCATAAACGTGGGGTTTTGCTCATGGATGACAGGCGCCCCTTGAGAACGGCCGTTATTCACCAACAAATTGACTTCATACCGCCGCAAATCAATCTCTTCCTGGGCATCCAACTGCGGGGCAAAGTCATCAATCTGGTTCAGCACATCTTGATGCACCTCATTCAGATAGAGCAGCACTTCCTCGTTGTCCAAGTAAATCTCTTGCAATTCAGCAAAATGATGTTGGATCGCTGACTCTGCCACCATCCGGTCTACCTCACGGATATTCTGCCGAGTCGCGCTCTCTAATTCATAAATTTCATAAAGCGTTTCGTCCAGTTCCTCACTCAACGCTTCCAGACTTTTCTCCAGCTTCTGCTGCTGTTCCAGAGGTAACTGACTAAGCTCTTCAGCAGTCAATTGACGGCCGTTATCGACCGGCACCAGCACCATCCCAGAAGCGGTACGCAGCAGCGCCAGCCCCTGACTGCCCGCTTTCTCATTCAGCGCCGCTAACCGTTGTGCCTGATGCTCCTCAAGCCCCTGACGTGCAGCCTGAATCGCCTCCTGATACATTTCAGAGTCGAAGGCTTGGGGGAGATCTTCGCTGAGGTGGCCAATCAAGGCAGCCATGCGTGCCTGGAACACGCTGCCCTCCCCGGCAGGCAGGGCAATAGCGCGTGGTCGATGCGGCGTGCTAAAATTATGGACATAAATCCAATCATCTGGCACGGGTTCCTGGTTGGTGCGTGCTTGTAAAAAGCGCTCAATCGCCGTTGCTCGGCCAGTGCCAGTGTGCCCCAGCACAAACACATTGTAGCCACGGCTGTTAATGTCCATACCAAACTCGATGGCGCGGGTGCCACGTGGTTGGCCAATGATGTGGGTGTTCGGCGGCAGTTCGGCGGTAGTTTCAAAGGTAAAACAGTCTGGATTGACAACAAGACGTAGCTTTTCCGGCGGTAAGGGTTGCACAGGCATTTGATTCTCCAAGATTTAAATGAGGAATGTTACTCTTGGCAAGAGAACTGGGCAAATTATGATCAAGCTGATCCCGTCTGGGGGGAATTGAATTTAATTTTTCACGGCATTAGCCGGGTCAAGCAGCAGGCGAAGGTAAAAATCAGGCAAGCATGACAACATTTTTGCAAGCTACTCATCTTCCTCAAATCCCTGCGTCGTAAATTTCAGCAGCGTCGATGAACGCCAAGCCCCAGGATGCATGCCTGCCTTGCGACAAATCGCCTCCAGATATTCATCCAATGTCCAATCAAACAGGCCTGGCACCTGTGGCAGCAGCAAGCCTCGTTTCCTGCCGCTTTGAATGACCAGGCCATGCACGCCCAATTCAATCTCCGTCACATCTGTCACTGGCGTGAATGATGAGAGGACAGAGATTTCAAGGAGGAGTTTGGGCAGCTCAACGGCCGTTACTGGAGGAAACCTCGGATCACGCAGCGCCGACTTCACCGCTATCACCGGCACCAGCTTGAGCAGCTGCTCATCCGCCTCCATGTGCCCCATACAGCCGCGTAAACGTGCTGCCTCGTCCGGGGGCAAACCGGGTTCCCAGCGCGTGCGCAACGTCACAAACGCCCCTGCTTTCTGCTTGAGCCCGGGATCATCACTGCTTACCTCCATAAACCGCTCATTTTCCAAATAATATGCAATGGCTTGTCGTGCTAACACAAGCAGTTTTTCTTGCTGAGTTTCGTTTAATGTGTGACAAGTTTGGAGAACAGTCTCCGTTTCATCTTCTGTGCCTGGCATCACTCACCTTCCTTTGCCTCAGCACATTGTAACACAGGTATAAATGAAGGGGGGTGCTTTCCCACGCCAACCCTGGCATGAGCCAGAGCTTTATCCTGCTAGGCCAGCCATCAGCAAATACCCAAACGAAATTGAGCCGTGATAGTTTGAGGCAATCATCGTTGGAGGAGGAGTGAATGGGCTGGTGACTACCGCTTATCTTGCCAAAGCTGGATTGCAGGTACTCTTGTTGGAGAAACGGCCGTTACTCGGGGGAGTTGGCGTCTCTGAAGAATTCTACCCAGGCTTCCGCACAGCAGCTATCTTGCACAACGCGGGCATGTTCCGGCCACAGATTGTGCGTGATCTCTTTTTGAAAATGCACAATTTCGATTGGCTGCCTATAGACCCCGTCCTGTCTGCACCGCTTCCTGACGGCAATCAGTTGACTTGATGGCGTGATACCAGGCGCACAGCCGCAGAAATCGGTCACTTCTCTGCTGCAGATGAAGCACAATTTATCCAGTACCCTACTACACGGACGCATCCAAATCAGCCCTAGCCTTATCTACTTGGAAAAAGCATATGATGCCGCCAAATACGGCCGTTTTTCTGAGCAACCCTATCTCGACATCCGCATTCCCTCTCTGGCTGATCCCTCACTGGCCCCAGACGGACAACATGTCATGTCTATCCAAATGCAATACGCTCCTTACCAGCTGCGTGAAGGTGATTGGTTAACCCAAAAAGAGAGCTTGACTGAGACGATTTTGGACACATTGAGCCAATACGCCCCCGATATTCGCACCCATATCCGGTACACCCAAACATTGACGCCCGCCGACCTGGAAAGCCAATATGGGTTGGCAGATGGCAGCGTTTATCATGGGCAAATGATGTTAGATCAGCTGCTGTTTATGCGCCCCGTACCAGGCTGGGGTCATTATCGCACACCCATTTCAGGACTTTATCTCAATGGAGCTGGCACTCATCCCGGTGGTGGCATCACAGGCAAACCGGGTCGCCTGGCAGCTCAAGAAATTTTGAAAGCACTCAAGTAAATACGCAGCCAAGCTTAGACTCTTAAGTACAGGCGTACCTAAAGCAACATGGATATGGCACAATAAATGGCGGTATTGCTTCGCCCTGGGTCAAGAATAAGATTCGGGGGGTGCTTCTGAGAAAAACCACACCTTTAAGGTTGCTTTTTCTGCAGAGGATGCACCCCCCTCAGTTTATCTTTTCCCTTTAATCGAATTAAAGGTGACTCTAAGCTAATTGTTATTTTTCAATCCGGTAGCTGTCCAAAAACCCGACCGTCTTCACCGGTTGTGGTGGTCAAATGGTATTCCTGACCCTTTTTTCGTGGTTTTTGCCAGCCAATTCAAGTTCCATTCCTTCACGCTATAGAAACCTCCTTTACTATGACTATTAAAAACTTACAGGTAGGTTAACCCGAAAACATCATATACCCTTTTAAGCTCATTTGCCAACGGCTCTAAGGTTGAGTTAAGAACTAAGGAGCCAGAAAGATGACGGATAACTTGAGCCAAACTTACGCTGCATTGCTTGATTAGTTCCTCGCTCCGCCACACACCATGACGACATGCGCCCGAGATGCGATAGCATGCCTCTGGCCTGAACCCATTGGCGGTTAAAGCGGGAAAGAGGGCTCCCCGGCTGTGTCATGTTAGCTGCTATTGTCACCCTCTACTTAGCCGAAACTAAAGATTTAGAATTGCTAATTTTTTTTAGATGATCACGTTGCAACTTTGCCACTTTTCATGTAGCATTGCGCAAAGGGCGTACGAACAGTATGCCTTATTTTCTTATAGAGGAAGTTTGAGGAGTAATTAATGCGTCGCGAAGTATTAACTTGGTCTGATGTAGATAAACTGATTGATTACCTGGTTCCGCAGATTCACGGCCGTTATGATTCGATGGTCATCGTGACGCGGGGTGGGATTATTCCTGGTGGTATGCTGGCGGAAGCATTGAATATCACCTATATCTTAACAGCTTCTGTGCGGTTTCCGGCTGATTTTCCCGGTTTACAAGACCAGATGCAAAGCAAGTACGCTATTCCCGAATTCATCCAGTTCCCTGACAATGAATTGATTGAGGGACGGCGCATTTTGGTGGTCGATGACGTATGGACAAAAGGACGCAATATCGTCACAGTTGCCAACCGCATTGATGCCGCCGGTGGGGATCCAGATACCTGCGTTTTGCATTATAAACCCACCACTTCCTTGTATCCGGGTCTCACCCCAACTTACTACTCTGCGGTAACAGATGCTTACATCATTTATCCATGGGAGCTGGATCGCGGACCAGAAGTTTTAGGAGCGTGGAACTAAGCCAAAGTCTGAAGGCAGTAAGCAGAGAAATGAAGGGAATATGACCTTTATTGACATTCCTTCACCTTTTGATATGATTCCTGCCGCAAAATTTAATAGGATACGCCCGTAAGACCGGTGATGACTGGGTCCCTGGCGGCGGAAGCTGTCGAACCGTGTCAGGACCGGAAGGTAGCAGCACTAAGGCATCACTTTCGGGTGCCCAGGATCACCTGGTTGTCACTGGTTCTACGCGCGTATCAAATGATAAATTGGAGATGAGAGATTGGAGATGACAAAGGTCTCTAATCTCTATTTTTTATGGCAGCAGAGGGGCACCGCACTGAATCGGCTCGGCAACTTTGCTGCCTCGCAACTTGGTCGCTTTGCTACCGGGCAACGCAGCCATTTTGCCACTTTTTCCATGAAGAGTTTATCTAATCAGACAACGGCCGTTCTCGTCATAGTTTTGCTCGCCGTTAGTTTCAGCAGTCTTGGCATAGCCGCTTTTTTGGCGACAAGTGAAGGCGAACCGACAGCCAACCCAACGCCCACTCAGACCAGTGAAGCGCTGACCCAAGCCACAAAAACAGGGACAACGGCCGTTTCCCCCACAACGCCTGTCACCCAAATCACAGTACAAATTGGTGCCTATCAACAAGTTTATGCCACGGCGCAAACAACGCTAGGTGGTTTTTTGGCAGAAGCCAGCATCCCTTTGGGTTTAAATGATGAGGTAATGGTAAACGGGAACCCTGTTCCTCGCGTCGATCTTTATGACACCGTGTTGCCCGAGCAAGTTACCATTCAACAAAATAGGCCAACCGTAACGCCTAAACCAACTGCCACAGAAACGGCCGTTAGCTACACCCTCATCGTCGATGGCACCAACCAAACCATCCACAGCCCACACACCAATCCACTCGATGTAGTTGCCCAGGCAGGCATCCCCCTCAACGAGCTAGATTACCTGCGCCCCAACGCCGACACGCCCCTGCAACCTGGTGCCCAGATCGAAGTCATCCGCGTCACGGAGCAAATCATCACCGAAGATGAAGAACTTCCCTACGAAACAGTGTGGCAGCCCAATGACCAAATGGACATCGACACCCGCGAGCAAGTCAGCATCGGCACGCCGGGCTTAGCGCGTAAGCAAGTGACGATACGCTACGAAAATGGCGTCGAGGTAAGCCGGGAACAAACCGCCTCCTGGATAGAGCGCGAGCCCGTGAATGAAGTGACAGCTTACGGCACCCGGATTACCCTGCACCCCATCGATACCGACCAGGGACCACGCGAGTATTGGCGCGTGGTGAAAATGCGAGTCACCTCCTACACAGCTGCCAGTTCGGGCAAAGCACCTGATGATCCTGCCTATGGCATCACAGCCAGCGGGTTACCGGCAGGCAAAGGGGTTGTGGCTATCGATCCTAATGTGGTACCGTTCCAATCTGAAGTGTATGTGCCGGGTTACGGGGTAGCTGTTGCTGGGGATACGGGTGGCGGCATCCGTGGTCGCTGGATAGACTTAGGCTGGGACGCAGACAATTATGAATCATGGACCGGTCATGTGGATGTTTACTACCTGGCTCCAGTTCCCCCCGTAGACAAAATCAATTTTCTTATCCCCTCAGTTGTCCCCTGAGTGACTGTCTAGAAATAATTTCCCTTTTTACAGATGGTCAGGTCACTTGAAATGCATCCATCAATCCCGTAACTTATTCATGGATGCGCACGAGAGCCTGACAGGGAAATAAAACACGGAATTTCCTCGTCCTTCCTTATTCCTCTGAGAAGCCGATTAGTCGTTCATTAAACCACCGGGAGAAGCGATTGGTGTACGGTTCTGGGTCTGGTGCAGGGGGAATGTACCCTTGTCTGCGTAACAGGTTTCGGCGACCGGTCATTTTAACCTGATGATCTTCCTGATGACGCCGTTCCTCATAAAAAGCAAAAATATCAAATCGCTGAGCCACCTCTGGCGGAGCTGGCGCCTCATCAGTAAAAGCAGCGAGATAATCAGCCAAGGGCAGCATGTCTGCCTCAATCAGGCCTGCCTGATACATGGCGGCGATGATCTCCCGGCTGTCACCGTCTTGGAGATCGGCAAGTTCTAGCACGATATGGGTCCACATCTCATCAACAGGCGCATCCATGGTTTGAGGGAGCATTGCTCGCAGGGCAGCCAAGACCACATCTCGGGTTTCTGGCTGCTGCCACGCGATGATTTTCAATGTGGTGGCAGCAACAGCACGGCCATAGTGATAATTCCCTTGGGTATCTGTCTTTAGCACATCTATTAGCCAGGGAACGGCCGTTTCGCCAAAATGCGCCAAATCCATGTTAAACCACTCCACCTTGTCCATATCAGAATCGTTAGAACTGGCAAAGATTTGGGCAAACGTGGGGAGTGCCTCTTTACATTGATAGGCAATCAAGAACTTTCCCGCATGCTCACCACGGAACCAACGGGGATCAAACGCCTGCTGCCAGTCATCTGCGCGACTGGCAGCAAAAATTTCTAACAAGGAAGGCGTCAAAGCATCTTGCCGTTTCATCCCTTCCTCAATCAACTTAACAGACAAAACAGGGCCTGCTGTCTCAATTTTCTCTAAAAGCTCGGCATGACTTAGTTGGAACAGCGTCATCCATCTCTCCAAATTCGGGATTTCATAATCAAACTCAGGCGTTCTTCCCTCGGCTAAGAGACACAAGCCAAGGGCATGAAAGCCCTCGAATCAATCTATCGGCACAATTTTGTACACCTTACCACTGGTACCCACCGGGTTATAAACATCCGTGGTG
>PDQY01000152.1 GCA_002746795.1 Chloroflexota bacterium
AAGCGTGAGATTTCAGATAAAGTGCAAGAGAGTCTAGATTTAGTTTACGAGGTCAAATCTTACAACAAAGAAGAAGCCACATTAAACGCGCTTAACGCCCAGTTAGACACGTATGAAAACCTGTTGATTAAAACTGAGCTTTTTACTGGGGTGGCCATCAACCTGTCGTACATCTTGTTGAAACTGGGGCTGCCCAGTGTGATTCTGGTGGGTGCCTATTTGCTATCAAATGGCACCGTTGACATCTTCAAATATCTACTCTTTTTGGTGATTGCGAGCCGCATCTACGATCCCATTTTTGCCGTCTTTATACACTTTGGCGTATTGTTGCACCTCAGTTCGCGCATTAACCGCATGAAAGAGATTGATAACATGCAGTTACAGCATGGAAAAACTGAATGCCATCCAGACAACTACGACATAGCGTTTAACCATGTCAACTTTTCATATCAGGCAGGCGTGCAGGTGCTTAATGACGTTAGCTTTGTGGCCAGGCAAGGTGAGGTAACAGCTCTTGTCGGGCCTTCTGGTGGTGGCAAAAGCACTGCTGCGAAGTTGGCAGCTCGTTTTTGGGATATTGACAGTGGAACTATTACGCTGGGCGGGGAAGACATCTCAAAAGTTGATCCTGAAACGCTGCTGCAGCACTTTTCCATTGTTTTTCAGGATGTGCTGCTGTTTAACGCCAGTGTGATGGAAAATATTCGCTTGGGCAAGAAAGATGCTGCGGATGAAGAAGTTATTAGAGCGGCGCAGCTTGCCCGCTGTGATGATTTTGTCCACAGGCTCCCGCAAGGCTATGATACGTTAATTGGCGAAAATGGCGAAAGGCTGTCTGGCGGTGAACGGCAGCGTATCTCCATTGCCCGAGCCATCCTGAAGGATGCGCCCATCATTTTGCTGGATGAGGCGACTGCATCGCTTGATGCTGAAAATGAAACTAAAATTCAAGGGGCGCTCAGCGAGCTAATCAAGGACAAAACTGTGCTGATTATTGCTCACCGCATGCGCACGGTGTTGGGCGCTGACAAAATTGTGGTGATTAAGGATGGTCAGGTGGTGGAAACGGGCAATCCGATGGAATTGGATGTGAAACAGGGTGTCTTTTCTTCGATGTTAAAAGCCCAGCTCTTAGTGGATTGAAATCCATCCTCTTTCGTAGAGCAGGTCAACGCTTTGCCTGCAAGGAGTGTTTATGATTAACCTGATTGTTAAGTTTTGGGGATAAGGTGAATTGAATTATCAATTCGATTTACAGAGGAGTTGATCATGTCAGAAAAGAATCTGTATGTGAGTTATATTGTGATTGGGATCGCGTATGTGGTGTTCAAGATAGGGTTTGTGATGGCTGGTTATCTGCATCTGGGAGCTATTTCGCATGGCTTGGTGCCAGCAGTGTTGACTACAGCTGCTGGTCTCTGGGGCTTGCGTAACATGACGAACCCGGAACAGAAATCATGGCTGCACTGGACGCTGATCATTCTGCCGGTATTGGTGCTGATTACGACGCCGCCTTTTATGTATTGGAAGCAGGGGAGTGAGTTGTGGTTGACAAACGGCCGTTTCCCCATCCTCGTCCTCTACGAAATCATGGCTTTGGGTCAAATCGGCATTGCCCTGAGCATCAGACGACACAAAGCACAGGTGCAAATCAGTTAGTCTCATTAGGCGTTTGCGGGGTTTACAAGCTGTGAAACGTGGTGCGGCAGCAGAGGTCCATCACGTTTCACTCCAAACCCCATGAAATCTGAAAGATCTATCAGTTAATGGGTGTGATAGCCACTGTCACCTTTGGAGAATCATGTCAAATACAGAAATAAACAACCAGCAACCATTCAAAATAAGTCACATTCTGATTAAAGTTGATGATTTGCATCAGGCTGTGGCCGATTATGAGTCATTGGGCTTTACGATCACTTGGGGATCTGATCCAGCAGTGGCGCACAATGCCCTTATTTACTTGGTGGATGGCGCGTTTTTGGAGCTGTTTACGGTAGACACAACCAGTTCGCTCGCACAAACCATCATCAAAATCGGCGCTGCGCTGGGTCTTGGCGGCTTGAAGCGCATATGGCGTTTTTTCCCGGCTGCCAACGGATTGGTTGAATACGCTGTTGATACACGCGGCGATTTTACTGAAGCGGTCAACCAGGCGAAAAGAAGGGGGGTTGCTATCTCCAAACCAATTTTTCCTGCCAACCGTACGCGACCAGACGGTATCAAATTGCGCTGGTCTATCGCCTCGCCGCGGGCGCTCAATTTGCCTTTCATCATGAGCAAATATGACCCGGAAATTCCGCTAACGGAAACGGCCGTTACCCACAAAAATGGTGCGGTAGGTGTCAAGGAATTGATCATAGGTGTAGCCAATTGGGAAGAGATGATAAAGCGGTACCAAACTTTTTATAACGTGGTGGCTGAAGTAGATGAGATGGCAGGAACGGCCGTTTTCTCCGTTCCACCTACCTTGCTGCGGTTGGTAAAAAGTGACAGTGACAGGATTCAAGAAGTCGTTTTGGTAGGCAGCACAACCCAAACCCACTTTGATCCCGCTCTGGCTCATAGCGCAGCAATCAGAATAGAAAAAGGGGAAAAAACATGACAACACTATCCAGTCAAAAACCGATACCGGCAGCAGTTCCTGCTTCTGAAAACATACTCTCCATTTCCAGGCGGAGGGCAGGTCAACTGGTACTTTCAGCGTTGCTGTCCGTCATCGCATCGGCGATGGGATTAATGCCCTATGCCGCCGTTTATCTGATCACTGTCCATCTGTTTGAGTTTGGCACCACCAATGCCGACACCAACTATATTTTCATGGTGGCGATAGCCAGTCTGGTGGCAACCATCATCAAAGCGATCACCCTTGGCATTTCGCTGCATGTCTCTCACGTCGCCGCTTACGACATTCTGTACGAGATTCGCATCGAACTTGCACACAAGCTAGGTTCCATGCCGTTGGGCTGGTTCGACCGGCGTAACACAGGCGCCATCAAGCGCGTCATTCACGAAAGCGTGGAGCAGATGGAGGAGGGTCTGGCTCATCTCGTGCCCGAACTGGCAGCAGCCATTGCTGTGCCCCTCCTCTCCATTATCGTCCTCTTCTTCATCGATTGGCGTATGTCGCTGGTACTGTTGCTCTGCCCCCTCCTTGGCATTTCCATGTCGAGTCTGGTAGCGCGGTCATCCGCCCACGAAATGAAGATCTACAACAAACTGCTGGATCGCATGAACAGCACGATCATCCAGTTTATCAATGGCATGAAGGTCATCAAAACGTTCACCCAATCCCAAGCTTCCTTTGCCAACATCAAGACGATGGTTCAGGACATCACTGAGTACTACATCGACATGGGGGAGCGTTACCAACGCATTTGGGCTGCGGTAGCCGTCGGCTTTCGCACCGGGCCGCTTTTTGCCCTGCCTATCGGGTTGATCCTCTACGGGGCGCAGATCATTGACCTGCCCACACTCATCCTCTTTCTCGTCATGAGCCTGGGGTTTGCCCGACCGATATTCAACCTGATGATGCACGGCTCGATGGCGTTTTACCAAATTTACCAATCCATGGAGCGCATTGATGCCCTGCTCGCCCAACCCTCATTAACAGAAACAGCAGAGCCGCAGCATCCCAACGGCTGTGACATCGTCTTCAAAAACGTTTCGTTTAGCTACGGCTCACTGAAAGACGAGGCAGACGCAGACACAGCCCCGCCCGTCCTGCAAGATGTGAGCTTCACCATTCCGCGCGGTTCGGTGATGGCATTAGTGGGGCCATCGGGCGCGGGTAAGACAACGATTTCCCGCCTCATTCCCCGCTTTTGGGATGTGGACGGCGGCAGCATCGAAATCGGCGGTGTAGACATTCGTCAGATGAACACCACTGAATTGATGAATACAGTTTCGTTTGTGTTTCAGGATGTCTTTCTCTTCAACGACACCATCTACGAGAATATCCGCCTGGGCAAGCCAGAGGCGACCCACGAGCAAATTATGGCCGCGGCCAAGCTGGCTCGCTGTGATGAATTTGCCGAAGAATTGGGTGGCTACGATTACATGGTGGGCGAAAATGGCACCCGTCTCAGCGGCGGACAGCGGCAGCGCATTTCGATTGCCCGTGCCATCCTCAAAAACGCGCCGATCATCGTGCTGGATGAGGCGACCGCGTTTGTAGACCCGGAAAACGAGAGCTTGATTCAGGAAGCGTTGGCGGCGTTGATAGCAGGCGACCCGGAAGAGCCCAAAACGTTGCTTGTGGTGGCGCATCGTTTGTCTACCATCACCGAAGTGGATCGGATTTTTGTGGTCGATGCGGGCAAGATAGTGGCGCAGGGAACTCACGCAGAACTGCTAGTGAGTAGCCCGCTGTACCAGACGCTGTGGCAGGCTCACACCGACGCCCGCATGTGGCAGTTTGACACCGATGCAGACAGTGAAATGATAGAAATCAACCGCAACACGACCTACGATGTCGAGTATGCGCCGTTGCACAACCCCTTCACCTCCTTGGTAACAGCCAAGGGGCATTGGCAGCAGATCCGGGGGCTGGTGGGCGACGATCGATCCCTCTTCCGCCGTAGTATTGCCTGGAGTTTTCTAGAAGGTATTTTCCTCGCTTTCCCGGTTGGTATCATCTATCTGGCACTGCGGGATTTGATTCAAGGGGGTGTCAGCACAACCGCCTTAATCGGCCTGACCGTGGGGTTGCTGGTGATCTTCCTGGCGCAATGGTTCCTCAACAAAACCGCCTATATGAGCTTCTTGCGTCTGGATGCCCGCATCCAAAGCCGGCTGCGGCTTTTCTTGAGCGACTACCTGCGTCGGCTGCCGCTGGGCTTCTTCACCTCGCGTGATGTGGGATATATTGACGCCCTGTTTACGACGACGATTGACTTTATGGCGACGCGCATTTCTACGTCGTTGTTTATTGCCAGTGTGGTTTCCCCGGTAATTATCTTTGTGTTTACCTTGTTCCTGGATTGGCGCATGGCGCTGGCGATGGGCATTAGCGTGCCAGCCGCCGCGCTCGTGCTCAATCTGTCTGTGGGCAGGTTCAACCGCGCCTGGATCGCACAGCGAGAGGCGCTCAAGAAGGCGAATGCGCGCATGGTGGAATATATTCAGGGCATTGGCGTGATCCGCGCCTTCAACCTGTCGGGTGACCGCTTCGCTCAGTTTGACGATGCCATGAATCGCTTTCGTCTGGCCAGCCGTAGGACAGCAACTGATCTTACGCCAGCCATGATTGGCTTCAGTTCGATTCTGGAGATCGGCTTTGCCCTGATGTTGGTCATCGGGCCGATCTTTGTTGCCAACGGCACGCTGTCGTTTGAGGATTTTCTGATCTTTATGCTGGTGGGTGTCTCGTTTTATGTTCCCATGTTGGGACTGGGGGATATGTTGGCCTTCCAGCGCATTATCTCCAACGGCATCAACAATATCAACGAATTTATCACAACGCCTATGCTGCCAGAACCAGACGTTAGCCAGCCGCCGCAAGGCTATACTATAACCTTTGAGGATGTCCATTTCAGCTACGAGAGAGAAAAGGTGCTGGATGGGGTTAGTTTCCACATTCCTGAACGTTCGATGGTGGCGTTGGTGGGGCCGTCCGGCTCTGGTAAGACGACGATTACGAATCTGATTGCTCGCTTCTGGGATGTGGATGGGGGGTCAGTGCGCGTGGGCGGCGTGGATGTGCGCGAGATGTCCAGCGATGCGCTGCTGTCACAAATCACGATGGTGTTCCAGGATGTGTATCTGTTCAACGACACGATTATGAACAATATCCGCTTTGCCAATCCCGACGCGACGGATGAACAGGTGTTTGCGGCGGCGCGGTTGGCGCAGGCGCATGCGTTCATTGTGGAAAAGCCAGATGGGTATGACACTCTGGTTGGAGAAGGCGGCTCAACGCTTTCTGGCGGGCAGAAGCAGCAAATTAGCATTGCCCGTGCTATCTTGAAGGACGCCCCGATTGTGCTGCTGGACGAGGCGACAGCCTCGATTGACCCGGAAAATGAGCGGTTGATTCAGCAGGCGATCAATGCTTTGATGAAGCATAAGACGGTGGTCATCATTGCCCACCGGCTGAGTACGGTGCAAATGGCAGACCAGATTTTGGTGTTGGATAATGGCAACCTGATCGAACAGGGCAAACATGATGAACTGATTGCCCTGGGCGGCCTGTATCATCATTTTTGGCAGGAACGGCAGAAGGCGCGTAGTTGGAAGTTGTCTGGAAGTGGGGAAACGGCCGTTACGGTCAGTGCCTTATCTGGTGAGAGTTTAGGAGATTAGAGATTGGGTTAATCTCCAATCTCCTTTTTATGAAGAAAGGAAAAGTGTTTACACAAACTGTTGCCTAAGAAAAGAGAGGATTTAAGGGGTAGACAGTCTGAGGGCGGCAATTTAATCTTCATGTGCAGCCACGTACTCTTGCAAAATTTGATTAAGCTTCGTTTGCCACCCTTTCCCTTGTGCCCTAAAAAACGTGACTACCTCTGGACTTAAACGAATCGAAATAGGAATTTTTTTAGGCTTTTTCTGCTTACGTTTTTCCTCGCCTAAATGGGGTAACTGTTCAGCAGCAGGACGTGCTTTCTTGGAATCAGTTTCTTGCCACTCTGGATTTTCTTTATCAGATATGTCTGTCATAATATTTTGTCTCCTGACGGGATGTCTTGCGGAGGCTGGTTACCTAAATTTTTTTGCCTCGTTCTGTGAAAGTCAACGCATAAACAGGAATGTCAATCAAGTCCATTGCTCGATAACGTATTCCCCTGTAATCTTCACGGTCATCTTCCAACGCAATTGCTGTTTCCCAATCAAGCTCCTCAGCTGTTCTGAAAGCTGCCTGGTGCTTTTTCAGGTTGGCAGCGCGTTTGTGTTTATTCCCATCATACCATCACGCTGAATTGTACATACAATGTTGGCATTAGTCAATTAGTGCGTGATAAAATTTCAAAGGGAATGAGAAGTATCTACGAAAATTGTTGCACAAGAAGAATGGTTTACGCAGTTGGACAACGCCGCGTTTACCAGTAACAGAAAAGGATATCAAAAATGAATGATAAAAATGAAAACTACTACCTAAGCAGAAAACCAAAACTGATGAAAGATTTGAATCAGATACTCAAGTTCACGCGACAAGTATTGACAGAGTATTTTGATGAACCGAAGATAGACCGCTTGCTTGATGAAATCAGGCGTGAGTTCGAGGAGTTGATTCCACAAATACCCTACATTGGCGGCGACAAGTCAAGCGGCACGCGTAATATTGTGGGCGGGGCTATGTTTTTGGCAATTATTTGGCCTTTGGAAAGAGAGGGCTTGGCAGAACGCGACATTGGTAAGGTTATCTATCAGTCGATGTATATGGTTTTTAATTCGAAACCCTATTTTGTGCGCTGGCTGATAGGCAAGATGATGACCACAAAATTCTTCATCAATCATCGGAAGAAACAACAGCCGTCTGAAAGTTATCCCTATAGTTGGGAAAATAACTTTTTGGAAGCAGAGGGTCAGGACTTCGACCTCGGTCTGGATGTGACTAAATGTGGCATTGTTAAATTGTTTAAGGAACACGATATGGAGAATTATGTTCCCTATGCCTGTCTGCTCGATTATTGCATGTTCAAATCTTTTGGATTGGGCTTCGAGCGTACCCAAACGATTGGCAATGGGGCGCCGCTGTGTGATTTTCGCTTCAAAAAAGTGGGTGAAACGGCACCGGGCTGGCCGCCGGAAACTCTACAGGAATTCACGCGCGGCAAGGGCGTTTCGGAGGAAACGGGACCGTGTGCATGCGACTAAGGGACGGAAGTTAAATCATACGACGAGGTTGTTTCCTTGCTAAGATGGACGTGTTGCATAGTTTTGCTATTGGCAAAGAATTGGTAGAAGAGGTGCGCAATGACTGAATTGAGTGAGAAGAAATTGATTGCTGTGGGTGTTAATCTGGATGGGCACATTTGGGAGGAGCATTTGGGAATGGCTCCACAATTTTACATTTATGACCTGACTGGCCGTCTGCTGGAAAAGCGCCCTAATCCCTATGGGGCAAATGTAAAAGGCAGTAAACATCATGGTAACCCCAAGCTGATTGTTGAACTGCTGCCTGAATGTGGCGTTTTTATTGCCCGCGCCATGGGCAAAGCTGGCCAGCTGAAGGATTTGGGAATTAACCCGGTCATAACACAAGCGCCAGACCCTGATGCGGCGGTCAAGAGTTTTTTAGGCAATGGATAGAAGTGAACTCAGAGGGCGATATATGCAGGAATTGGTGGTAACGGCCGTTATCGGCATTATCTTATGATTCAAATCGAGGAGCTGCATTTCAAATATATTGGGCGCAAGGCTGAGGCGTTGCAAGGGATTAACCTGCACATCCTGCCTGGCGAGACGGTCTTGCTGCTAGGGCCGTCTGGCTCAGGCAAAAGCTCGCTGGCGCTGACCCTGAATGGCCTGATTCCCCACATTGTGGGCGGGCGTATGTCAGGTGGGGTGCGCGTGGCGGGGCTGGATTGTGACGAAACGGCCGTTTCTGCTTTAACCCAGCAAGTTGGCATCGTCTTTCAGGATCCCGAAGCCCAATTTGTGACCATGACCGTCGAAGATGAGATCACCTTTGGTCTGGAAAATCTGCGCGTGCCGCCAGCAGAAATGGATGCGCGGATTGACGAAGCGTTGGCGCAGGTAGAACTCAGCAACTTCCGCAGGCGGCGTGTCGATACGTTGTCTGGCGGCGAAAAACAGCGGCTGGCGCTGGCGGCCTTGCTGGCAATGCGCCCCAAAATTCTGGTATTTGACGAGCCCACCGCCAACTTAGATCCGGTAGGCACGCGGCAAGTGTTTGAGGCCATTGCTCGCCTTAAAGAGACAGGAAAATACACGATTCTGGTCATCGAACACAAGCTGGATGATTTGATGCATCTGATCGACCGTGTGGTGGTGCTGACAGCGGATGGTGCCCTCTTTGCTGAGGGCAAGCCGCAAACGATTTTTGATAAACACGCTGAGGCACTGCTGGCACAAGGTATCTGGATGCCACAAACAGCAATTTTGGCGCACCAAATACGGCAGAAAGGCGTCAAACTGCATCCGTTCCCGTTGACGATAACGGCGGCAGAAAGTGCGCTGCGCTCGGTGGCACAGTCGTTTAGCCGCAATGGGCAAACCCCCTTGGCGGCACAACCCTACAGCGAGCAGATGGCAGTAGTCGTGCGCGATTTGTCGTTTAGGTATGGGAACACGGCTCTCCTGTCACCCATTGGACACAGCCAGGCACGAGGGCAGGCGCTCAACAATATCAATCTGCGCGTCCCCAAAGGGGATTTTCTCGCCATCGTCGGCGCAAATGGCGCGGGCAAAACGACGCTGGCGCAGCATTTGATTGACGTGCTGGAACCACCAGTTGGCTCCATATTTCTCGATGGTGATGACGTGACAACCATTTCCTCCCGTAAATTGATCCGGCGCGTGGGGTACGTCTTCCAAAATCCGGAACACCAATTCATCACCAACTCAGTGGCGCACGAAGTGGGTTTTGGTTTGCGGTTGATGGGAAAATCTGAAGCAGAGATTGAATCGCGTACAACGTCGCTGCTGACCCAATTTGGGCTGATTAAGTTGGCAAAAGCGAATCCATTCACGCTCAGTCATGGCGAGAAACGGCGCCTAAGCGTCGCTACGATGCTGGCGGTGGGGCAGGAGATTTTGATTTTGGACGAGCCTACCTTCGGCCAGGATCAGCGCAACGCCACGGCGCTGATGCAGATTTTGAAAGAGCTGCACGCCGCTGGACGCACGGTGATCATCATCACCCATGACATGACGCTGGTGGCCGAGTATGCCCAACACGTGGCGGTGATGGCGGCCGGTAACTTGCTATTTCATGGGGAAACGGCCGTTGCTTTTGCCCAGCCCCAATTATTGAAAAAGGCACGGCTGACGCTGCCGCCGCTGGCTGAACTGTCACAGCAGTTGGCCACAAGCACGCCAGCGTTGGGCAATTTGTATACCGTTAGGCAGTTTTTGGATAGGGTCACAGAGGCAAACTAATGGAAGGGTATTTTTACAAAACCAGCTCTCTGTTACACCGCCTCAATCCGCTCACCAAGGTTGTGGTAACAGCCCCCCTCCTCCTCTTTTTGGCGTTAACTACCGATCCGTACACGCCAGCAGCCTTTATTTTACTGTTTAGCGTCACCAGCGTTGTTTTGGGACGCATTCCGCTGCTGCGTTATTTGAAAACAGTCGCGCCGCTTTTGCTTTTGGTAACGGGCTTTCTCATTTTTCATCCGCTTGTGGTAGATCCGGCGCGGGTGGCGGGAACCCCTGTGGCTTTTGAGATTGGCTCAGTTATTGTATACTGGGGTGGTATCGTCTTTGGCCTTGCCACCGCGCTGCGCATTCTGTCGCTGATATTGGGGACACTGGTATTTGTCCTCACCACCGACTCCACTGATTTTATTCGGGCGTTGGTGCAGCAGTGGCGGTTACCTTACCGCATTGGCTACAGCGCCATGGCCGCCTATCGTTTTATGCCCATGCTGCAATCTGAGATGGCGGTGATTAAAGCGGCGCACAAGGTGCGCGGCATTTCGGATCGGGGGGGCTTAAAGGCGCAATATGATCGCGCCCGGCGGTACGCCGTGCCGCTGCTGGCCACTGCCATCCGCAAAGCAGAGCGCACTGCACTGGCCATGGACAGCCGCGCCTTTGGTGCTTTTGATGACCGCACCTACTATCGGCGGCTCCAATTTCACACCCGCGACTGGATTTTCATCGCTGCCTTTTGGTTGGTGAGCGTGGTTATTCTTGTGATCTTGAAGCAGGCTGGCTTGTTGGGAGCCTTGGTGTGGTTGCAGCAGTTCTAGCACAAATTTGTTCGAGGGTGGAGCCTGTTAAAACCCAACTTCGACAAGCTTAGCCTTCATTGAATTGTAAAATTTTAACTTAGGAACGGAAATTAAATAATACGGCAAAGTTGCTTCCTTACCGTTCCTTGGAACTGGCGATGCAATTCCGTATTGCATTTCATCGTCAGCCCATAACAAAGCACGTTGTGAGTGCAAAGGTGATTTCGATGAAAAATATGAAAAGACTTAAAATTATCGGACTGGTTATACTGGGAAATATCATTTTCTGGTTATTTGGCCTGAAATTGATTTTCAAATATATGAAAAAAGGGAGTGCGCCATGCCCCGCTTCCATAAGTTGGATTGTGGATTTACCTCCCCGAAAATGTTGGATGCGACCCATCCTTGATCGGGTGGGCATTAAACCGGGAGAAACGGTGCTAGAACTTGGCCCTGGACCGGGGGCGTTCACGGTGGATGCTGCTCAGCGGTTGCAGCCCGATGGCAAACTGATCGCTGTGGACATTCAGCCAGAGATGATCGCGAAAGTTGAAGAACGGGTAAAGCAGGCTGGCCTGACCAATGTTGAAACCCATGTGGCCAGTGCCTACGACTTGCCGCTTGAAGATGCCTCTGTTGACCGGGTGTTTTTAGTGACCGTATTGCCAGAAATTCCAGACCCGGTGCGCGGCTTGCACGAGATTCGTCGGGTACTCAAGCCAGACGGAGTGCTTTCCACCAGCGAAGAATTTCTGGATCCCGATTATCCACGCCGCCGCACCACTATCCAGTGGGCAGAGGCAGCTGGTTTTGAACTGGATTACAGTTTTGGCAATTGGTGGGTGTATACCCTCAATTTCCGTAAGAGGTTATAGGGAAACAAGTTGGAACTTTCCCTAGGGGGGGGGGCTTTGCTTGTGGCTGGGAGCTGAATTTTTAACCTTGGTTCATTTTTCCTTTCTGCTCGAGCTAAATTCTCGATTAACCAGGGGCATGGTTTTCTCTACATGAAAAGACCATAATCAGTAAGATTTTGTTACATTTTTACGATGAATGTCATAAAAACAAAGTGATCATTGTTAGGGGGCAAATTTTTTTGCCGTTGTATTATAAGGTTGACCTAATTAATGAAAACAGGATTGCCATCTAGCTAGCTTTTTTGAAAGACGAAACATGTTACAGACACTGACACCCTCACTCCAAACATTTCCATTCCAAACATCCCCTATTAAACGCCAGTATCATCAATGGAAAGCGCAAATTGAGAGCAAACAAGCATCTCAAGCTGAGTTTGAAAAATGGTTATTTCTTCACGCGGCCACGGTTTTGTTTGAAGAAAAAGCGGGGGAGTTGTTGACCTTGATGGCGGATCAGTTTGGCTTAACGATCCGCCAGCAGGTTGCTTATGTGGATCAGGTTGCCTGTTTATGGGATGTGGCGTATCGGGTGGTGCATGAAACTGATTTTTCTCTCAAATTTGTCATCTACCAACCCCACATGGTACAGGCTCAACTTAATTCTGTGCCGCCTTGCATGCTGCAGGACGAATTAGAGTATCCGGTAAACATCACACCAGCGCAGTTCTTAGCTGAAATTGAGCGACGGTGGCTGGCTACAAACAGCATTCCTCATGAAGTTGGTTTTGCTCTGGGTTATCCGGTGAAAGATGTGTTGGGTTTTATGGGCTTGCAGCCAATGGTTTGCAGTGGCTGTTGTGGCTGGCAGGTGTACGGGGAGTTTGCGCCTTCGCAGCAATTGGGGCAACGATTTCTTGAAGCACGCCTGGAGGCTATTCGCTTTTTACATTGCCCAGTCAAGGATATAAACATAAATAGGCAGGCAGAATCTTGCCCGCCGTTTTGTAAATGCCAAATGTGCAGTTAAATATTAGTTGCCGCCAAGTGACTGTCTACAAATAATTTCCTTTTTTACAGATGGTCGGGTCACTGGAAGCACCTCCATCAATTCCGTGACTTATTCATGGACGCGCACTAACGGGGAACCTATGCTCTTGAATTGACTGGCAATTGAAATAGGGTCGTCCTGAGAAAATGACCTGAGGATAAAGTTTTTTGTCGAGCAATATAGATAAAAATGGTCTATATTGAGAAGAATTGAGTATAGAAGCGCAATGACACAAGCGGCAGCCAGTTCTCATCACAAAACTCGACTCATTGGCTCTGCCAAACTTTTACCGGTGGGGCTGTTTATTGCTGTGATCTTGCTGATTTTGGGGGTGGTGGTGAGTGTCACGCTGGGAGCCGCTGAAATTAGCGCGGCAACGGTGTATGAAGCGCTCTTCCAATATGATGAAACGCAGTTTGAGCATCTCATTATCCGCACAGTTCGTCTGCCGCGTGTGGTGGCGGGGGTTATTATTGGCGTTGGTCTGGCTGTGGCCGGTGCCATTATGCAAGGCCTGACGATAAATCCGCTGGCATCACCGAGTATTTTAGGTATCAGCGCTGGAGCATCGTTTGCTGTGGTGTTGGGTGTGTATCTACTGGGTGGTGGCACGATTTTGACCTTTGCTTTTTTGGCGATTGGCGGCGCGGCGGTTGCTGCCATTATTGTATACACTTTGGGCTCGCTGGGTAGGGGCGGGGCAACGCCTGTTAAGCTGACGCTGGCGGGTGTGATTTTTGCTATGTTTACCAGTGCTTTTACAACGGCCGTTCTGGTGATGGACAGTGGCACCTTCGACCAAATCCGCTTTTGGACAGTTGGTTCTTTAGCTGGGCGGGATTGGGAGATGATCATGTGGTTAAGCCCCATTGTCTTGGTAGGGTTAATTGGGGCATTGTTGCTAAGTCGGCAAATTACCACGATTAGCCTCGGGCAGGATATTGCCAAAGGGTTAGGTCAAAACACTGTAGTTGTTAAAGCAGCAGCTGCCTTCATGGTCATTTTGCTGGCAGGCAGTTCTGTGGCGCTGGCGGGGCCTATTGGCTTTGTTGGCTTGATCATTCCCCATGTTGTGCGTCCTTTCTGTGGTGTCGATTATCGTTGGATACTCCCTTATTCAGCTGTAGCCGGGGCTATGCTGGTCGTCGTTGCCGATAGTTTGGGGCGTGTTGTGCAGCGTCCTCAAGAAGTACCGGTTGGCGTGATGTTGGCTGTTGTGGGCGCCCCCTTCTTCATTTATTTAGCGCGGTGGCGGGTGAAATAATGCAAGCTCAAAATCATCCGAAGCCTAGTTGGATTACGGTGCGCCCCCGCTTCTTGCCTTTCTCTATCCGCCTGGATAGGCGAGCGCCGTTGGTGTTGCTGGCTTTTCTGATTGTATTGATTATGGCTTTGGTCATGAGCGTCAGTTATGGCGAATACCAGATTGCCCCACTGGATGTGCTTCGAGCTGTATTTGGCATTGAGACCAGTGATGCCAACCACGCGCTGGTTGTGCGCAGTTTCAGGTTGCCACGCATTTTGCTCTCTATGCTCATTGGCGCTTCTCTGGCGGCTTCAGGCGCAATTATTCAAGGTATCACGCGCAACGATCTAGCAGATCCTGGGTTGTTGGGCATTCACAGCGGTGCGGGTGTGATCGTGGTAGGTTATCTCACATTTGCCGCTTCCCCCAATCCCAAACTCATACCCTGGTTGGCTCTGCTGGGCGCTTTGGGAGCTTGTGCTGTCATCTACATCCTGGCCTGGAAAGGGGGCAGTTCTTCTATGCGCCTGATTTTAATTGGCATTGGGTTGGCTTCGTTGTGTGGGGCGCTCATCAGCTATTTCATCACCAAGTTGACGCTGGATAATGCTCAGCAAGCCTACATGTGGTTAACGGGCACTGTTTATGGCAGTACCTGGAAAGAAGTGCAGCTCATTTCAGTTTGGCTGTTGGTATTGCTGCCCCTCACGTTTTTACTGGCCAGGCAACTCAATATTCTAAATTTGGGTGATGATTTGGCAATCAGTTTGGGGTCACGCATGGAAAGACACCGGCTGGTTCTCATCGTTTTGGCGGCAGCCTTGGCGGCTATCACGGTAACGGTCGCGGGTACGATTGCCTTTGTGGGTTTTGTTTCTCCCCATATTGCTCGCCGTTTGGTGGGACCCTCCCATGAAGGCTTGCTGGTGACAACGGTGATGGTGGGAGCTGTCTTGCTGGTGATTGCTGATTTAGTGTCGCGTTGGGTGATTGCCCCAGGTGAACTGCCCATTGGCGTGACCACCGCCATTATTGGCGCTCCCTATTTTGCTTATTTGCTCTACAGAAAAGGTCGTTAGCGACATGCAAAGCATGCAAACAGCACAATTGTCATTGGCTTATGACCATGACACGATTATCAAGGAACTCAGTTTATCGATTGAAAATGGCCAGATTACGACGTTGGTTGGCCCGAACGGTTGTGGCAAATCGACGTTGTTGCGCGGGTTGGCGCGTCTGCTCAAACCACAAACAGGCGCGGTGCTGCTGGATGGAAAAGCGATTCACAAAATACCGACGAAGCAATTGGCGAAACAGTTGGGGATTTTACCTCAGGGACCAATCGCCCCTGAGGGTTTGACGGTGTATGAATTAGTGGCTCAAGGGCGGTATCCTCATCAAGGCTTTTTCCAGCAGTGGTCGGTGGAGGATGAAGCGGTCTCAAGGGAAGCTATGGCCATTACCAATATGATTGAATTTGCGGATCGCCCGTTAGACACGCTTTCTGGTGGGCAGAGGCAGCGTGCCTGGATTGCCATGACTCTGGCTCAAAACACGCCTATCTTGCTCTTAGATGAACCGACCACTTATTTGGATATTGGGTATCAGCTTGAGGTGATGGAGCTGATTGATCGCTTAAATAAAGAACGCAATATGACGATCTTGTTGGTGCTGCATGATTTGAATCAAGCGGCGCGATATAGTCAGCGCATGATTGTTTTGCGTGAAGGTGAAGTGTATCGGGATGGGGCTCCCCTTGAGGTGCTTACGCAAGATTTGTTGGCAGCGGTGTTTAACGTTCATGCCACGATTTTGCAGGATCCAGTGACGGGGTCACCGATTTGTGTGCCTCAGACGACAGTGCAGGCCAAGTTAGATGACCATGTGGAGCATGTTGAGCAGACGTATGACACTGACGAAATCCCGACGACTCCACGGGATTGCTTTGTTTGTTGATGGTGCTTCACATGGGGACTAATTTTTAGATGGCCTCTATGGTTGCAGATTTAAGAAGGTTTATGTTATCGGGTTGAAATCTTAAGGAACAGCACCTAAGTGATTTGAATAAATGTGAATGATGCTGTTCCTTAAATGTGAGGAAAAAATTATGAAAACCAATCAGTTGTTTAAAGCCTTAACAATCTTGTTGATTTTAATATTGGCGGCATGTGGTGGAGAAACGGCCGTTACGCCTGAATCTACCGCAGTCCCCGAAGTTGT
>PDQY01000153.1 GCA_002746795.1 Chloroflexota bacterium
ACCATTCATGCCCCCATTTTTGTCCGGGGGGAGGTTCATCCGTTACCAAGAAAGGCACAAAACGAAATCGCTCTGGCACAGATAACTTCTCTTCAGGATAGAACACGGTGATGACGCCCTTCCCCTTCAAGCTTTGCCGCACTTCCATCGCGTCATCATTGTAATAACGTCCGCCGCGCCCCATCCAGTAAATGTCATCCAAATAGGAATCAACAAAATGCTTGAGGGTAACGCCCAAACCTTTAATCAATCCAACTCCGTACATACGCTCTCCTAAGTTAGGATAGTCCTAAACGCAAACGAACCTTTCTCTGCGTTCTCCGCACTTTTCGCGGTTCAAATAATTTACCGATCAACTTCTCCGAGAACAATATCAATACTGCCCAGAATCGCCACCACGTCCGCAATTTTGTGGCCGATGCACATTTTGCCCAGCGCAGTCAGGTTAATAAACGACGTGGCGCGTACATGATACCGTTCAGGATTAGAACTACGCCGTTTCGTCGTGACGTAATACCCTAGCTCACCCTTTGGGTTTTCAACACGACCATACGCTTCACCCGGCTTGGGCATACGAATCGCATATTGTGGCCGGCCACTAATGGGAGCGCCGGCTGTCGCTTCCAGGTGGGGCAGCACTTGCTTAATGATGCGCACGCTTTGTTTCATCTCTTCCAGGCGTACCCGATACCGGTCGTAAATATCACCGTTATAGAAAACAGGCACATCAAAATCTACCTGGTCATAATAAGAATAGGGATCTGCCCGGCGCACATCGTAGTTGACACCGCTGGCGCGCAGCATCGGGCCAGCCATGCTGCAAGCAATGGCATCCTCGCGGGAGAGGAAGCCAACACCAATACTGCGGGCACGCACGATTTCGTTGTAAGTCAACAACGCATCTGCTTGCTCAAATGAGGCTGGCAATCGTTCATTGACCAATTCCTTTAAGAAATCCATGGTCGGTTGGCCACGAACATCATCTGGCAAGTCGTAGGCCACTCCACCAAAACGCATGTAGTTACACATCATTCGTGCGCCGGAAAGTGTCTCGAAGTAGTCTAGAATCAATTCGCGCTCGATGTAGAAATAGAGCATAGGTGTTTGCAAGGCACCCAAATCGTTCATCAAAAAGCCAAGCGCCCAGAGATGGTTACAGATGCGTGTTAGCTCAACATTGAGGATACGCAGCCATTCTGCTCGTTCGGGCACTTCTGAACCAAGCAGTTTCTCAACAGCCAGGACGTAACCATGATTATTGCCCATGGAGCTAAGGTAGTCGAGGCGGTCGGTGTAGGGGATATTGCCCAAGAAGGTGTTGCGTTCCCCAATCTTTTCATGATTGCGGTGCAAATACCCCATCACAGGTTTGAGGTCAACGATGGTTTCACCGTCTAAGGTCACGACCATGCGGAACACGCCGTGGGTCGAGGGATGCTGGGGGCCGATGTTGACGATGAGCTTATCGGTTTTCATATGAGTGGCTTTGTCAAGAGAATGCCCGGTTGAACCTTCCATTATGTCGTATACATCTGTCTCGACATCGTATTCCTCGCCTGTGGGCACCCATCCAGCAGGATATTGCACGTTTTTACCGTAAGGGTTCGCTTCTTCGGCACGATGCACCGCGTTACCCCCAGGCCAACGGCTGCCAAATGGTTTATGGGTATCTTCAAAGAAGGGTTCTTGCCAATCTTTGCGCAAGGGATAGCCATCAAAACCTTCCCAGGTTAAGATGCGGCGCAAGTCGGGATGACCTTCAAATTGAATGCCATACATGTCGAAGGCTTCCCGTTCCTGAAAATCAGCCCCAGGCCAAATGGGCACGAGTGACGGAATCACGGGATTATCCCGATCCACTTGCACATGGAGGGTCACTGAGCCACCACCTTTTTCGATGCTGTAGGTGTGGTAGACAGCTTCTAGTTTACCATCTTCAAGCTGGTCTACGCCGGTTACGCTGGACAGGTAGTTGAAGCCTAGCTTGTCTTTTAAGGTTTGTGCGATTTGGGGCAATTGGTCTGCATTGACCATGAGACCTTCGTAGCCATCACGTGGATCGTCGGTGACAGCATCGGGAAATTGTTCTTTTAATCGACGGATAGCATCCACAACGGGATCGACCACAGTGTCTGGGGAATCTCCGGCCGGTGGGGCTTCTAAAATTGCTGCACTCATGGGGTTTCCTTCGTTTTGTTTAGCTGACCGCTGCTGGTTCAGTAACGGCCGTTTCTTCTTCAGCTTCTAAGATGGCTTTCCTGGCTTCTGCTTTAATCGTGTCGATCTGACGCACATCAATCAAATCGGGGCCTAACACCGGGATGGGTACCATTTCTGCGGTTGGATCATCTTTGCGATACCAGGGAGCCGTAGCAATAGATTGCTGATCAATTTTTTCTTGTAAGGCAATTAACCCATTAACCAAAGCTTGGGGCGTTGGCGGGCAGCCAGGCACATACACATCGACGGGCAGGAACTTATCAATGCCATCGACGACACTGTAACCTTCCTTAAAGGGACCGCCGCCGGAGGCACAGGCGCCCATGGCCATCACGTAGCGCGGTTCAGGCATTTGGTTGTAAAGGCGCACGATGGTAGGAATCATTTTTTTTGTCACTGTGCCTGAGATGATCACCAAGTCAGATTGACGGGGAGTTGCCCGAAAAACTTCCATGCCAAAACGAGCCAGATCATAACGGCTTGATGCTGTACAGATCATTTCAATGGCGCAGCAGGCCAGGCCAAATGTCATCGGCCAAACTGAGTTTCTTCGCGCCCAGTTATAGGCGGGATCTAACAGTTTTGCGATGTTGGTTATCCATACATTGTTTTGCAGTTCTTCGGGAACGGTGGCATCGGATGCACCTGTGGTTGGCATTGTCATAAGTTAACTGCCTCCTCGTACCATACGATTTGGATATCCATTAGGATTCGTTCAGTAGCCAGAGCAGGGTCATCACTAAAGCCGGGTAACGTTTCAATCATTTCTGCCATTTCTTGAAGACCAACATCCTCTGGCGATTTTTCTGGATATTGCTCAATTAAAGCCATAGCAATTGCGTACTCTGCGTCCCAAAACAGTTCTGGGGCGTTACCCATTTATGGTTCTCCTGTCTGAAAAGGTGTAGAACTAGTATAATCCATTGTGAATTTTGGGGCGAAAAATTGTTTATGAGATTTTTCACAATTAGTGTATCTTTCCCCCTACAGATTGTCAAAAATTGTCTAAAAAAGGGTGTCTAGCGAGAAATTGCGGGGATCAAGGGAGAAGTTGTCTTTCTCTTGACCGTGTTGAGGCTTATTTTTATGAGGATCACGCTCATTTCCCCTTATCATGGGGGCAGCCACCAAGCGTGGGCGGAAGGTTTTCAGCAGCACAGTGTGCATGATGTTGATTTGTTGACGCTGCCTGATCGATTTTGGAAGTGGCGCATGCATGGGGGCGCTGTCACGTTGGCACGGCGTTTTTTGGCAAACGGCCGTTATCCTGACCTCATCCTCGCCGACGACATGCTCGACCTGACTACCTTTCTCGCCCTCACCCGCCGCCACACCGCAGGCATCCCCGTGGTGCTATACATGCACGAAAACCAACTCACCTATCCCCTGCCCGCCGACGAAACCATCGGGCCAATGCGCCGCCAGCGGGGCGAACGGGATCAGCATTACGTTTTCATTAACTATGCGTCCATGTTGGCGGCTGATGCTGTTGTCTTTAATTCCCAATACCATCTGGACAGTTGGTTTGAGGCCTTGCCCAACTATCTCAAACATTTCCCTGAATACAATGAACTCCACAGCATCGAAAAGCTCAAAGCAAAATCCAGGGTTCTCCCCGTCGGTATCAACTTCTCCCGCTTTGACCCCCCGCCCAACAACACAAGCTCATCATTCAGCACCCAGCAGGCGTCACTCCCTCCCCTCATTCTCTGGAACCAACGCTGGGAGTATGACAAGAATCCCGATGACTTCTTTGCCGCTTTAACGGCCGTTTCCGTTGAAAATATCCCCTTCCGTCTCGCGTTATGCGGGCAACAGTATGGCAAACGGCCGTTCATTTTCGAGTCTGCCCTGGAAACCTTGGCTGACCACATCATTCATGTTGGCCACGCCGACCGAGAAACCTACCGGCAGCTGCTTTGGGAAGCCGACCTCGTTATTTCCACAGCCCACCACGAGTTTTTTGGCATCAGCATCTTAGAAGCGATCTACTGCGAGACCTTTCCCTTGCTACCCAAGCGACTGAGTTACCCAGAACTTATCCCTGAAGCACATCACGCAGATTGTCTATACGAAAGCCAGCAGGATTTAATCCGGCTGCTCAAACAATATTTACAGTCACCCAATAGGATGGAAGCGAACAAAATGGCATTGAAAACGGCCGTTTCCCACTTTAATTGGCCGCAAATAGCCTCCACATACGATCCATTTTTCAGCCATATCTCCTCATCATGGGGAGATGAACGCACCGGCACAGCCCACCTGATTTAAAGTACACTCTTGCCAGAATAAAACGTTATTCCAGGAGCCCAAATAATCATTCAAACTGAATACAAATTAGAAAAACCAGCAACATATGTACCTAACATACCATTGCGGTTTTTCTTTTAAGCATGCTATAATTTCACCGAAATTGGTTGATACATCAACCAATTAGAGAGAAAAACAGATGATTTATTGTGGCACAGTAAAACATACGCCACATTACAAAAAATAGTAAGTGCGCATCTACAAACAAGTTAGAAAATGGATGGATGCGCTTCAAGTGACCATAACCCATGAAAAACGGGGACTCATTGTTAGACGGTCACGAAGGATAGCTCTATGAGTTTCTTTGATAAAAAAATCCCTAAAAAAATCAACCGGCTTCCAGAGCTTGCATATAATCTCTGGTGGAGTTGGACCCCTGAAGCAAGAAATCTATTTAAACGCCTTGATTACCCTCTCTGGCGGCGTACTCAGCACAATCCTGTGCAAATGTTACAAGAAATGACAGCAGAACAACTTGAAGCAGCCGCTTCAAATGTCGCCTTCATACGCCACTATGAAAAAGTCATGATGCTATATGACCAACGAGTCAAAAGCAGCAATGCCTGGTTTCCCAACACATATCCCGACCTGGCCAACCAAATCATCGCCTACTTTTCATTTGAATTTGGGCTGCACAGCTCATTGCCCATTTATTCTGGCGGTCTCGGTATCCTCTCCGGTGATCATGCCAAAGAAGCCAGTGATTTAGGGCTTCCATTTATAGGCGTTGGCTTCCTCTACCCCCAAGGGTATTTCCGCCAACAAATCCCCTCCCATGGCTGGCAAGAAGCTGTTTACAAACAGCTCGACATCAATCAGGCTCCATTAGCTCCAGTTTGTTTAGAAGAAGATAAAGAGCTTCACATTAGTGTTTATCTTGGCGACCGAAACGTGTATGCACGAGTGTGGCATCTTCACGTTGGCCGCACCTCTCTTTATCTCCTCGATACAGATGTCGATGAAAATGACCCCTGGGATCGAGAACTATCTGCCCGGCTATACTCAGGCGATAGTGAAATGCGTATCCGCCAAGAAATTTTGCTGGGCATTGGCGGCGTCCGTGCGCTGCGTGCGCTGGGTTTCAAACCCGCCGTTTGGCACATGAACGAAGGCCATTCCGCCTTCTTGCTGCTCGAACTTATCCGCGACAAGATACGGGAAGGCATGAGCTACACAGAGGCCAAAGCCTATGTGACCAAACACTCTGTCTTCACCACCCACACCCCAGTTCCTGCCGGGCATGATGCTTTTACCTTTGAGGTTGTAGGACGCTACTTCAACGGATTCTGGGATGATCTAGGCCTTACCCGCGAAGAGTTTATGGCTTTAGGCGAACATCAAGAAAACTGGGGCAAAGCCTTTAACATGACCGTTTTGGCATTGAAACTAGCCGGTCAATCGAATGCAGTGAGCCAACTGCATGGTGAAGTCTCTCGTGAAATGTGGCAAGATGTGTGGCCAGAAAAAGCCGTTAATGATGTCCCCATTATGGGCATTACCAACGGTGTCCATTTGCCCACATGGGTAAGTAGCGAGATTAGTGAGGCATATAGCAAATACCTTGGCCCCCAATGGATGGACACCCAGGACGACCCAGCCATATGGCGTCGCCTATCTGAAATGCCAGACAAAGAATTATGGACTTTGCACTTGATGCTCAAACGGAGACTTATGGATTTCTTCCGTAGTCGCGCCCGGCGTCGCTGGGTAGCCGGCGTAAATGATGCCACACAAGTGATGAATGGGGGCACGCTGCTCGATCCAGATGCGCTCACGATTGGTTTTGCCCGCCGCTTTGCCACGTATAAACGTGCTGACCTCATTTTCCGTGATATTCAACGTCTTAAAGCGTTGTTGCTTAACGTACACTGCCCTGTTCAACTTGTTTTTGCAGGCAAAGCACACCCAGCAGATGATCCTGGCAAACGTCTTATTCAAAAGATCTACAGCCTGGCAAAAAGCAATGAGCTTGGTGGACGTGTTGCTTTTGTGGAAGATTATGAAATGCACATGGCCCGTTATCTAACACAAGGTGTCGATATTTGGCTCAATACCCCCCGCCGTCCTCGTGAAGCGAGCGGCACTAGCGGCATGAAAGCATCTGTCAATGGTGTGCCTAATTTCAGTGTTTTAGACGGTTGGTGGGTTGAAGGTTACAATGGAGCTAACGGCTGGGCTATCGGTAAAAATATCGATTATGCAGACCAGGAGATCCAGGACAATGAAGATGCGGAATCCATTTATCGCATATTGGAAGATGAAATTGTCCCTCTCTACTATGACCGAGATCATGACGATGTACCTCGAGGCTGGGTAGAGATCATGCGCGAATCCATTCGGTCTAATGCACCCAAGTTTAGTATGACTCGTATGATCAAGGAATATACCACTCTGCTGTATATTCCTGCCATGAGTGACGCTGAATAGGTCTTAATTTTGCATGCTGGATTTAGCGGGATGCGATTGAATGGCTCAATCTCATCCCTTTTTTGTATGTGCTATGATTCGTTGGTTGAAAAGATTCTTGATTGCTATTTTTTTACTGGTGTGGTTTGTGGTGTTGCTTTTCCCCTGTATGGCGTTTAATTTAGCGATGCGGACAGAAATGCAGATAGGCCGTAATGTTCGCGTATTTTTAGTGTCTGAAGAGATTGGTGAGGGGATTGGCGTGGAATGGAAACGGCCGTTTACCACACCAGACCTCTCCTGCACCCAAACAGCCGTCAACTACTTCATGTGGGCAGGCTCTCCTGAGAACGTTACCTACTGCCAATGCACAGATCCCACCACTGGCGAAACGCTGCCTAGCACGCCGACGTCATGTCCACCCTAACAAGCAGCGCAAGGATGAGAAGATCTTGGGATTATTTTTCGATTTGCCCTCTACATGCGCATCCATGAATAAGTTACAGAATTGACGGATGCGCTTCAAGTGACCTGACCATCTGTAAAAAAGGAAATTATTCCTAGAGGGTCTATGAACGGAAATTAAATCATACGACAAAGTCGTTTCCTGACCGTACCGTGAAACTGACGATGCAATTCCGTATTTTGTTTCATCGTCAGTCGTCAATGCCTGCTCAGGCAACAATTTCCGGTTAACCTAGGGATTGTGATACAATCACAGAAATATTTGGTGCTGAGTTATGATAGAACAAACGACACCCTACAAGCGCCCGCCTAAACCATTTAAGCCGAGCGAAAGGCAAAAAGCACGAGAGGCTGCGTTAAAACGATTTAACCAACTTTATGTGTCAATGCCGATTATCATCTTTAGTGTAATTGCTGTACTCATCATCGTGCTTATGGTCATTGCGGTTTTGTACCGGTTCATCAACGAAGATGTCAATTGGGATATTCTCCCTTTCATATCTGGATTGGCTGACATTGTGATCATCCTATTCACCATTCCCCTGATTATTGTGATGATTGCTGCGCCAGCCTTATTGGCAGGGATAATTTACGTCTCAAATAAACGGCGGAAAGCTGACAAATCCACAGTTGTTCAAGGCGGTAAATTCCAGGTGTTGTTCTGGAAAATGGACAACCTCATCGAATACGTCCAAACGAAAACAAATAAGATTGCCCCTCAAGTCGCAAACCAAGTGATTCGTTTCAATGAGTCCATCGCCTACATGGGCGCATTCTTAAAACAGATTGCAACTTACTTCAAACGGAGTTCATAAATGTCAGAAATGGAAACAGTCGGAACTACAATCGATACAGTCGAAGAAACCATGCCACGAATCAATTTAGATTGGAAAATTCAAATACTCATTGGTGGCGCACTTATCGGTGCTTTATTAGGTGTTGGAACTTCTTACTTGATGGCGCGTGCCGCAGAAGAACAACGAGGGGGTCCCCCAGAGTTTAAAACGATGGAAATCTTGAAGATCGCCATCTCTATTTTTGGCATCATCCGTGGGATTGTGACTTTGGGTGATGATTGATTTTTCCCTTTGAAACAAAGTCTGAAACCTAAGGGCAATACAATAGTCAACAATCGATATGGGGCAAACTGTGGGTTAATCTGCCTGTCTATCGTTTGCACCGTTCTTCACAGAATTTATATTTTGGGAGAAATGTATGAAAACAGTCATCCTAGTTGATGATGATATGACGAATACTAGTTTAATGCAGATGTTATTGGAATTTGAAGGTTACCGGGTTATTGCCTGTAGAAACGTTCAAGAAGCAAAAATTGCGGCGGCAGATGGGGCAGATGCTTTTGTGATTGATTGTCATCTAGCTGGTGGCATCAGTGGCTTAAGTTTGTTGAGAGATATCCGTGCTGGCGAAACGGCCGTTTCACCAAACACCGTCGTCATCATGGCCTCTGGCGATAGTCGCCTTGAAGTCGAATCCCTGGAAAGTGAAGCGGATCGTTTTCTACTGAAACCCTTCCCCCCCAATGACTTGTCTGGAGAACTAGAAAAATTTATAGCAGAGAGAGAACATAGTGGCTAAACGCTCAAGCCGAAGAAAATCCAATCAACCATCGCGCCAATGGCGGCGCATGGATCTTCATTTACATACACCCGCATCCAACGATTATCAACAACCAGATGTCTCATATTTAGATATTCTGCGCCAAGCCGAAATTCGGGGTCTCGATATCATCGCCTTCACTGACCACAACTCAGTGGCCGGTTTTGCTGCCATGAAAGAGGAGATCAAACAGCTCCTGATGCTGGAAAGCTTAGAGCGCATGCATGCCGACGAAAAACGGCGGTTAGATGAATATCGCCGATTGCTAGAAAAAATCCTGGTTTTGCCAGGTTTTGAATTTACCGCAACCTTCGGGTTTCACATTCTAGGCATTTTCCCCTCAGAAACACCCACCAACTACCTGGAACATTTGCTGCTCACCCTCAACATTCCCCCAGACAAATTAAGCGAAGGTAGTTCTACAGTGGGAGCTACCAGCGATGTCCTCACCGCATATCGTGTCATTAACGACGCTGGGGGGCTCGTCATCGCTGCGCATGCCAATTCCAATCATGGCGTTGTCATGCGTGGTTTAGACATTGGGGGGCAAACTCGCATCGCCTACACCCAAGACCCCAATCTACATGTGCTGGAAGTTACAGACCTGGAAAAACGGGGACGCTATACCACCCGCCGCTTTTTCTCCGGGTCAAAACCTGAATACCCGCGCCCCATGCGCTGCATCCAAAGTTCAGATGCCCACCGGCTCACCCGAGAGCATCCCTCTTCCTCAAAAAACCTGGGCATTGGCGACCGCATTACCGAGATTCTACTAGAAGAAAAAAGCTTTGACTCTCTGGCCAACGTTCTAAAAGGTAACGACCTCTCCTTAACACGCCCTTATCGCGGGCCAGCAAACCCGATTGACTTTGTGCAGGTCGCTCGTGAAGAAGGCGAATCAATTGTCCAGGTATTCCACCACAGTCTAGCACAACGGGGAGGCTTTAAAGATCGTGTCTTACGGGATATTTGTGCCATGTCAAACACCAACGGCGGCACCATTTATGTTGGCGTTTCCGCAGACCCCAAAGAGGAACCAGTTGGGGTGCGCGATCCCAAAACAGCCATCGACCAACTATACACGGCCGTTTCTAATCGCATCACGCCAGAACCAGATATTCACATCGACACCTTGCCTTCCAAAAAGAAACAAGTTGTGCGCATCAACGTGCAGCCAGGCCAAGAAATTCCTTACGCAATTGACAACTATCAATTTTATGTACGTGATGATGACGAAACCAGCCTAGCCGTCCGTGATGAAGTTGTCCGTTTAGTCAGGCGTAGTCTGCAAAAAGAAACATTAGCTGATTTCACACCTTCTCAAACTGACCTACCCCCAGCCCCTAAACCAGGCAAACAAAATGGTAACAGTTCACGCACCAAAAAGAAAAAAGTTGAACCGCCACGAACAGGGGTAGAGATTGTCCAAAGTGAAAAGCGCAAAGGCACCATGTATCACACCGTTCGTGATTTGCGCAATGGCAATCTCATCCAAAATGTCACCAAATCATCAGCCAGAAAACTGTGGCACTACGCCATTTCCCAAGCAGAAACAGGACAACCAAAGCTGCAAAAAATCAAATGGCATGGCAATATGGCCATCATCAGCCGCCGGGAGAAAGGAGACAACACCTGGTACGATTTGGCCTTGCGCGAAAACGACACCATCCACGTTTATTACGGTGTCACCGACAGCGGCCTAAATGATGATTGGCTGGCACTGGTGGGAGAGAACTGATTAAGAACTGTATGACAAACATTCGTATCTTAACGGTTAGTGATCGCGGGGCAAAGGGAGAGTACGAAGATCGCAGTGGGGCACTCATTGCGGAAATCATCAAGAATGCTACTGATTGGGTGGTGAGCCAACCAACAATCGTGCCTGACGAAAAAGCAATCATTGCCGCTACTTTACGCCAATGGTGTGACGATGGTGTCCACCTCATTCTCACCACGGGTGGCACCGGTTTTGCCCCACGAGATGTGACCCCCGAAGCCACCCGACAAATCATTGAACGTGAAGCGCCCGGCATCGCTGAAGGGCTGCGTGCTGAAAGCCTCAAAATAACCAAACATGCGATGCTCTCCCGAGGGGTTGCCGGTATACGCAAGCAAACGCTGATCATCAACCTGCCGGGCAGCCCTAAAGCTGTTCGTGAAAATATGGACGTTTTGCTCCCTATCCTACCCCATGCCCTGGAACTCCTCGCCAATCAGCCAACAGGTGAATTAGGCCACCGAAGCGTGTAGGTTGATAAGATTTTCGCAAAATTATTGATACGCAGCCATCAAAGCACGCAAGCCATCCAGGTTCGCATTAAACTCGGTATCGTCATGGCTTTTGAGCGCAATCATAAACGCAGGGATTTGCTCTCGTGCCAGCCAGTCCACAGCATTGCCGTAAATAAAATAGTCATCAAATTTCTCATACACAGGATAACCAGAAGCCAGACTATATATGCGGGCTGTTTCTACTGATGGCGCAAACAGAGTGCCACAGCCGGAACCAAAAACGCCGTTGGCACCGCTGTACCAAAAAGCCACAACGTTTGCTGGCTGATTCACCAAGAAGTCGCGCAATGCCTGGGTTTCTGGCTCTGAAAAAGGTTCACGGCCACCACTTACCCATTGCTCTTCCCAATATGAAGATCGATGCCATTGACAATCCCAATTGCGGCTGAGATCCACTTCATTTGCATTAAACCGTCCGGGCAGTAGCTCAGCCTGAGGCACCGAAACGAGATCGGCAAAATCCCCTGCTTCCGTTTCTTGGGCAACCCAGGCCATACCATCCGGGTTGGCTGAGGGCACAATGTGCAAGGTAACTGCCGCAGGAATTTCGTGCGGATTCTCTCGGAAATAGTCAATGAGTGCATAGGCCAAAGCAATCGTATTCCAATCATAACCACCGTGAATGCCGCCCACCAACACGATGTGGTGGGGGCCGTTGTTAAACCGGTAATCCAGTAACGGCCGTTCTTCGACAGAGTAGCCGATCACCGTTTCCACACCCACAGCCTGGCTGGTTGCTGTCGGTGGCGGCGTTGCCGAAGGGGCAGAGGTGGCTGTGGGATACTGCAAAACAGGCGTGGCTGTTTCCGTGGGCACAAGGGTGGCGGTTGGTGAGGGCGTCGGTGATAAGGTAGGCAGAGGAGTAAAGGTCTGCACTGCTGCCGCCGTAGGCGCCAATGTGGGGCGTGGCTCAGGCTCCCCACGACAAGCGCCCAGCATGACTATGATCCACAACAAAAAAAGGGGGGCATAGCCATTTCGCTGATAGGGAACGAGGGGTGAACTTGTGGTGTCGGCTGAGCGTGCCGCAGCCCCAGCTTTGACAGGCTCCATCCTCACTTTGCTTTGATGATGTGTTTTGTTTTTAGTTAAGGGCATAGATGAATTAGCCTGCTAACGTTCAGGTTCCCCCCAAGATGGGCTCATCCCGTTTTCGCGCCGCAAAATTGGAGAGAAGTTGAAGGGCATGGCTTGAGCCAGCAGAGCGGTAATATGCAATTCATCTCTTGGCTGTAGACGTAAATCGCTCATGGACATTCTTCTTCAGGCAAAATTTGGGATTCTAGAACCCAACCCTGGATGGTTTCATCTAGTTGAGATTGCACTTCAACAAAATCAAGATCTGTGCAAGTTTGGGAACCAGCTAACGTTTCTGGCGTTGGCTGCAAGATAAGGATCGGTTCTCCAGCATCCAAATAAACGGAAGCAATCGCCGCCGCACAGGTTTCTGGTGTTAAATCTTCTTTTTCCCACACATAAACTGCCAAAATATTCGGATTTACGCACCCCACCACGGCAGGTGTGGCGGTAGGTTCTGGTGTGGCCGTGGCGGTGGGCACAGCTGTTTGCGTGACAGCGACTTGTTGAGCTTCATCTTCGGACAGCGGCGTTGGTTCTTCGATAACGGCCGTTTCCGGTGTCACAGTCATCGTCATGGGCAGCGTGGAGCGCAGTTCGGCGTCATCATCCGCCACAACGAACGCAGGTGACGTTGTTGGCTCCATCTGAGCGGCGCTCTCCTCGCCTGTGCCCAGGTTGCGCCACCACAGCAGCGCCGTGACTACCAGGAAAAAGATGAGGATGCCCGCCCATAACCAGACACTGCGCACTCTTTCTGATTTATGGGGAGCGTCGGGAATAGGCACGACGAGCGGGGGTTGAGCAGAGGATTGTGCCACCACAACGGCCGTTATATTGTCTTGAGAGTCGGCCTTCTTGGCGGCTTCAACCAATTGTTCGGCGGCGGCTGAGGCTGGATAGTTCTGGGCAATGTTCAACATCTCATCTGACTCCACCACGCCACTCAACCCATCCGAACAGAGAATCAACGTTTCTCCAGCAGAAAATGGGCGTGGTTCCGCCAAATGCACATCAATTTCAAGTTTATTGCCCAACACTTGCGTGACTAGATTTCGGAACTGATGCTGTGCCGCCTCTGCGGGGGTAATGACACCGTCATTCAACTGCTGCTGCACCAACGAATCATCACAGGTCAGCAGCTTTAGTTCATCCTCTGTAACCAAATAGGCGCGGGAGTCCCCGACGTGGGCAATATAGAGCGTTCCTTCATGATGAACGGCCGTTACCACGGTAGCGCCCATGCGTAAACCACGTGCCGCTGCTTCATCAAACACAGCCTGATTGGCCTGTTCAATACTGTTTTTCAATGCTTGGGGAATTGATTGAGTTTGGGTACGCGCCCGGTAAAAAGCATCAGACAACACAGCCACAGCCATTCGGGCAGCAATTCCGCCATGTTCTTGCCCCCCCACACCGTCGGCAACAATGTACAAAGCCCCTAAATTCACAGGTGTCGTTCTATCTGGCTGCCAAAAAGCATCCTCATTTTCCTGGCGATATAAACCCCTATCAGTTACCGCTCCAACCAATTTGGGATCATAATTACTCATACATCACTTTCTTGTTCCTCAATCATGCCTATCTTACCAATCAAACTTATATTTCACACCATCCGGCGTTTTGATTTCACGCCAGCCGTACATTTTCAACGTCACGTCAGAACGACGACCATATTGTGCTGCAATCGGTGCAAATTCTGCACTGGCCACAGCAGCCGCCTTGTCAAACAAATCGACGGTATTCATGCCTAATTTTCGCGCACAGTAATGATACACCGCCAAACTCACAGCTAAGTTACGTTTATCGGGAATGGTGTAATTGGCGATGGCCGCGCCAACCAGCCCACTGAGCAGTTTATCCCGATTTTCCTCACGCACCGCCAACGTCGCCGCCCGATGACCGTAGATGCCAAACAAGGCACGCTGCTTGTCGGTGAACGCTTCAGCAAATGTGGTACGCAGTTCACCTGTGGTTGACTGGAATACGGCCACCATCTCTGCAAATTTGTCGTCAAGTGGATCGGGTAACGGCCGTTGATAATAATCAATCGCCTTCACATTTTGCAACACGGCAACCGATTCTGCCACAAACGCCCGAAACGCATTCCCATTTCCAATCATAACAAAGGCAGAAAGCAAAAGGCAGAAGGCAGAATTTTTCCACCTTCTGCCCTTATATTTTAGGCTCCGTCGTGCTTCAGTAGACTCTTGGCCGTCATTTCTGCTGGTTGTTCCAGCCCCATGAGTTCCAAAATCGTGGGCGAAACGTCAGCCAACTTGCCACGTGGCACCAGGTTGATGTAACCATCATAACCAATGACAAAGAAAGCCACCGGCTGAATGGTGTGGAACGTGTGTGGATTACCGGTGAATGCGTCGATCATCCGGTCACAGTTGCCATGATCAGCGGTCACACAAGCGACGCCGCCTTTCGCCACAACGGCATCAACCAAACGGCCAGCACATTCGTCAACCGTTTCTACCGCTTTGATAGCTGCTTCTAACACGCCCGTGTGTCCCACCATATCTGGATTAGCAAAGTTGACCAGGATAAAATCATCATCATGTTCTTCGATGCGTTTGAGAATCGCTTCTGTGAGCAAAAGGGCGCTCATTTCCGGCTGGAGGTCATAGGTGGCAACCTTCGGTGAAGGTTCCAGATGACGTTCTTCGCCCTCAAATGGGGTCTCCACACCGCCATTGAAGAAGTAGGTCACATGGGCATACTTTTCAGTTTCAGCCGCATGGAACTGCCGCAAGCCTTTCTTGCTGATAACCTCAGCCAACACATTAACCAGTTCAAGTTCTGGGAATATCACTTGGACTGGGTAGCTGTCACTGTAGTTGGTCATGGTGAGCAAGTTCAAACCGGTGATAAACTCGCGCTCAAAGCCATCAAATTCAGGGAACGAGAAGGCTGTGACCAATTGGTGCATCCGGTCGGCGCGGAAGTTGTAGAAAACAACCGTATCGCCAGATTTAATAGTCACATCGCGGTCTGTGTCGATGGCCACAGGGATGATAAACTCGTCGGTTATCCCTTCAGCGTGGGCGGCTTCGATAGCTGCTCGAGCAGAAACGGCCGTTTTGCCCTCATTTCCCTTGTGTTTAGCGATCACATCATATCCCATCACCGTGCGCTGCCAGCGTTTATCACGATCCATGGTGTAATAACGGCCGCTTACAGAAGCCACCGTCACCTTCTTCTCTTGCTGGTACGCTTCTAGCGGCACCAGGAATCCCTCGCTGCTCTCTGGCGGCGTATCACGTCCATCCGTGATGAGGTGCAACACCGGGTCGACCCCATGTTCATTTGCCATATCGAGAATGGCATACATATGATCACTGTGGCTGTGAACGCCACCTGGACCAAACAAGCCAATGACATGCAAATTGCCACCACTAGCCTTTACTTTATCGATAGCGTCAACCAAAACTGGAATCTTGGCAAAAGAGCCATCCTTGATGGCCAGATTGATGCGCGTCAGATCCTGGTATACGATGCGGCCAGCACCCAGGTTGAGATGTCCCACCTCAGAGTTGCCCATCTGCCCATCCGGCAAACCGACAGCCTCACCAGAGGCATCCAACACAGAGCGTTCCAACTCACGATTCCATTTATCATAGTTTGGGGTGCTGCCTAAAACAACTGCATTCCCTTCCGATTTTTCCCGAATCCCCCAGCCATCCAAGATGAAAAGGGCAACGGGTTTGTAATTTTTTGTCATAAAATAACCACCTTAAAAACAATAAGTGTTAAATTGCAAATACGTAATCATTCAAACTTCATAATTCACAATTCACAATTCACAATTC
>PDQY01000154.1 GCA_002746795.1 Chloroflexota bacterium
TCTTGTGGTTAGTGGCGATTGATTCTCTAAATCACTTTTTTCAGTGGTAAAGATCGCTTGAAGCACATCCATCAATTCCATAACTGATTTATGGATGCGTATATAGTTAATAGACTGAGCTTGTGTACACAAATTTTGTGTACTCAGATTCGGTTTGTGTACTCAGATTGAGCTTGTATACACAGATTGAGCTTGTGTACTCAGATTGAGCTTGTGTACTCAGATTCGGTTTGAGTACTCAGATTGAGCTTGTGTACACAGATTGAGCTTGTGTACACAGATTGAGCTTGTGTACTCCTGATACGCATGATAAAATCCGCGTCGCTACTTTACAGGGTGCATTTTCGTGCCCCTGATTTGTGAGGAAGGACATTATGCTCAAAACACATTCATGTGGTGAATTACGTGCCGAACATGTTGGACAAATTGTCACTCTGGCTGGTTGGGTGAACCGTACCCGAGATATGGGTGGCGTGATTTTTATTGATTTGCGTGACCGCGATGGTAAAACACAAATTGTTATCAATTCTGGTGACAATCCAGAGGATTTTGCTGCGGCTGAGCAAGTTAGCCGGGAATATGTGCTGCAAGTGACGGGCCAAGTGGGTCTACGGCCAGAAGGAATGGGCAATCCTGACTTATCCACTGGTGAGATTGAAGTCAAGGTTAATCGTTTTGAGGTACTCAATCCAGCTAAAACACCCCCGTTTATGATTGATCGGGATGTGGTGGCGGATGAGACGCTGCGTTTGAAATATCGTTACCTGGATTTACGGCGTGAGAAGATGCAGCGTAACTTGATTATTCGCCATAAAGCGATCAAGTTCATTCGGGATTATCTGGATCAACGTGATTTCTTGGAAGTGGAAACCCCGATTCTGTTCAAATCGACACCAGAAGGCGCCCGGGATTATTTGGTGCCTAGCCGTGTCCATCCTGGTCAATTTTATGCGCTGCCCCAAAGTCCGCAGCAGCTCAAGCAGCTGCTCATGGTGGCTGGTTATGAACGTTATTTCCAAATTGCCCGCTGCTTCCGCGATGAAGATCTACGTGCTGATCGCCAACCAGAATTCACTCAGCTAGACTTGGAAATGAGCTTTGTTGAACGGGATGATGTTCTCGATTTGATCGAGGGTTTAGCGGTAGGTATGGTCAACCATGCCAGTCTTGTACCCTTGGCGCATGATGTGTTTCCCCGCTTGAGCTATAAAGAAGCGATGGAACGGTTTGGCACGGATAGCCCGGACATTCGTTTCGGTTTGGAATTGGTTGATGTTTCTGATATTGCTGGTGAATGTGCTTTTAAGGTGTTTGCTGAGAATGTGGCTAAAGGGAATCCGGTGAAGGCGATTTGTGTGCCGGGTGCTGGCAGCTACAGTCGGAAAGAGGTAGGTGAACTGGAAGAAATTGCCAAGGCTAACGGGGCTAAAGGTTTAGCCTCGATGGCGCTCAATCCTGACACGGGCGAAATGAAGGGTTTCATCACTAAATTTTTCAATGTTGGCCAATTGGTGGCTTTGACGGAACGACTGGGTGCTAAACCGGGTGACTTGCTGCTGTTTGCCAGTGATACCAAGAGTGTGGTGTACCGTGTTTTGGGGGCGCTGCGTGAAGAGTTGGGCACCCGTCTCGGTTTGAAGGATACGAACACGTTAGCTTTTTGCTGGGTGATTGACTTTCCACTCTTTGAGGAGGAGCTGGAAGATGGGCATTATGCGCCGAGCCATCATATGTTTACAGCGCCTAAACGGGAGCATATCCCTTTGTTGGATACGAATCCAGGCGCGGTGCTGAGTGAGCAGTATGACCTGGTGTGTAATGGTTTTGAGGTGGCTGGCGGCAGTATCAGAATCCACGAACGGCCGTTACAACGCAAAATCATGGAACTGATCGGCTTTTCTATTGAAGACGCGAAAGAGCAGTTTGGTCATATGCTCGAAGCATTTGAATATGGCGCACCGCCACACGGTGGCATCGCTCCTGGTATCGACCGTCTGGTCGCGCTTATGGCTGGCGAGCCCAACATCCGCGAAGTTATGGCCTTCCCCAAAACGGCTCAGGCTACGGATCTCATGTCGGATACGCCATCTGAGGTGGCACCTAAGCAGTTGCAAGAACTGCATATCGCTTTGGATTTGCCTGAAGAGAAAGAGGGCTAGCGTGAGAGTGGAGAGGTGAAGTCGTCGCCCTGTTTTATTTTATCGTCAGATCTTATAGGAAAAAATCTTTTAGGGCTGCCGAAATATCGCTGATAAGAGTATGCCAGGGCGCATCGGGTTCGCGGACGAGTGTCATGTTTTTGCCGTCGATGGTGAGGTGGGCGATGCCATCTATCATGGAGAGGGCTTGAGCAACGGGAGAGCCTTCTTCTAGCGCTTCCAATGAGTCGTATGTTTCTGGTTCGCCATCAGCAAGCCTCAAATTGGTGCTGATCAACATGGTCAAACCATCGTCATCAATTTCTGTTTCGATTTCCATGTATTCGGACATGCGTTTTGTATTGCCTTATGTCTCACGCAGATTGCTGCAATGTGGTGTTTGTCATTGGCTGCCTTTCTGCGGAAAATTGGATCAATCTTGGTTGGAGGATTTCTAATTTCTTAGCACCAATATGGAGCTTTGACTTTCGCGCATTACTTTTTCGTTGATGCTTTTTTGGAACCAGTGGCGGTGGCTTGGTCGGCATACGATCAGGTCAATATTGTTTTCAGCCGTGTAATCTAAAACGACATCTTCTGTTTTCCCTCCGCGAACGGCCGTTATCGGTCTTGCTGCCCCGTATCTGTCTTGTAAATCATCGAGGTAAGCTCCTTCCTGGCTGTAGATATCTTCGACCAGCTTTTGGCTAAAGGGTTTTTCCCCAGGAGCAATGTCGATTTCGTCACCATGCATTAAGGCTGAATCTTGGGAAACAAGCAGCAAATGCACTTGTGCAGACAGGGCTCCGCCAACGATAAAGGTAAGGTCGAGCCCATGTTCGGCCAGCACCATTTGGTCGATAGGCATGAGAATGTGTTGAATGGGGTGGTCATCGCGCACGGCCATCACTGGGCAAGGCGCCTGATGCCAGACCTTTTGGGTGGTGCTGCCTAACAAGAAGCGAGAGAAACCAGACCGGCCGTGGGTTCCCATGATGATGAGATCAACTTGTTCAGAAACGGCCGTTTCTAATATACAATTGGTTGCATTTCCCTCCAGAACCAACGTCCGAAAAGTGATACCAGTACCTGCTCGCAATTCTGCGATACGATTGAGATAATCTTGCATGCGAGCCAACATGGGCTGCGTATCGGGCGCAGGCCTTGTAGAGGTATGCTCATCAATCTCAACCTTGCCCTTTTCCAAAACAGCACTCATGAGAAGCAGTTCTGCTTTGTTTGCCTTTGCCAAAGCCAGCGCTGGATTTAAGGCAAATTCGGAAAGTTGTGAGCCATCCAACGGTACCAGAATCTTTTTAAACATGTTCCCCTCTCTGTGTTGAATAAAATGTCCTCATTGCTACCATACATATTGTAAGACAGGCCTCATACAAATTCCAAATTAAAACCAAGGATTTGGAAAAAACAGATTGCGACCTCAGCCCCTACCTGTCCCAATCCTTTTTGCCCATAAAAAAAGGCTCCTCAAACTTCGAGGAGCCTTCAAGAAAACATATTGAATACCGCTTACCAATTACTGATTTACCGGTGGTAATCTCGTGAATAGGAGTTCAGCACCCTCATATAATTTGCCCGTTCAAAGGCGGCTGGTTCAGCACAGTTGATCTGGCTGAGGCTGCCCTGCAATTGAGCCAGGGATTCATATTCATTTTCGACGAGCCATTCTTCGATACCCAATTTCAAGACTTGGAGACGATTGATGCCATTCCGCAGCAATTCAGAGGCCAACATGGTGATAGAGGCACCTGCTGCAACGCCTTTCAAGACATCGGTCACGGTGTGAACACCGGTAGTCAGTGCCAGATCCGTATTGATTTGCCCATAAAGAATAGCAATCCAACGTAGTGGCAGCCGTAATTCGGTAGAAGTACTCAGTTTCAGGTTGGGTACCACTTCCAGATTATCCAAGTCTAAATCTGGTTGGTAGAAGCGGTTAAACAGGACAAGTCCATTCGCTCCAGCGTCAGCAAAGCTGCGTGCCATGTGAGCTAGGGAGCTGAAGTAGGGATTGAGTTTCATGGAAACGGGAAGAGAAACGGCCGTTTTCACATCTTTTAGCACATCCACATAAATTTGCTCCACTTCAGCGCCTGTCAAATTGGCATCAGTAGGGATGTAATACACATTCAATTCCAACGCATCCGCGCCAGCTTCCTCAATTTGTTTAGCATATTTCACCCAACCACCCGTTGACACACCATTCAGGCTGGCAATGACAGGAATATCCAAGGTACGTTTTACCTTTTGAACGTATTCCAGATATTCAGCCGGTCCAGTTTTGTAATCAGAAGCCTCAGGGAAATAATTCAAGGCTTCAGGGTGGCTTTCCACGCCTTGAGTCAGGTAGTGATTAAGGGTATGGCTTTCTTGTGTAATTTGTTCTTCAAATAGCGAGTGCAGCACAACTGCTGCGGCGCCAGCATCTTCCATTGCCCGGATGTTATCCAGCGTTCGCATCAATGGTGAAGAGGATGGTACCAGGGGGTTCTTCAAAGTCATGCCGAGATAGTTAGTCGATAGATCCATGACGATTCTCCTTCAGGAAAAGCAGGGATTAGGGGATGTTAGACTTATGAATCTCTCAATCCCCTAATCTCGGCTAATTTCAATTATTTTTTACCGTTTTTTGAGCCATTTTCGAATATTGTTCCCAACGTCTATCCACATCGCTTTGAGCCAACTCTAACAGTTTAGCGGCTCGTTCAGGATGGGATTTGGTCAACATGCGATAACGACCTTCACGATAGATGTATTGATCCAAAGAGATCTTTGGTGCCCGTGAATCCAGCATGAATGGGTTCTTATCTTGCATTTCCAAATCTGGATTGTAGCGGAATAGAGGCCAGTGCCCAGAGTCTACGGCTGCTTTTTGTTGCTGCAAGCCAAATTTCAGGTCGTAACCATGTGCCACACAGTGAGTGTAAGCCATGATGAGCGAGGGACCATCATACGCTTCTGCTTCGATGAACGCTTTGATCGTGTGTGCATCATTAGCGCCCATAGCAACACGTGCCACATAGATACTGCCATAGCTGACAGCCAGCATACCCAAATCTTTCTTGGCAGCGATTTTACCAGCAGCAGCAAACTTGGCTACTGCCCCACGTGGAGTGGACTTAGACATCTGGCCACCAGTATTGGAGTAAACTTCTGTATCCAAGACCAGGACGTTGATATTGCGACCAGAAGCCAGGACGTGATCTAAACCACCGTAACCGATGTCGTATGCCCAGCCATCACCCCCGACGATCCAAATGCTCTTCTTAACCAATACGTCAGCCATGTTGAGTAGGTTCTCAAACCTGGCTTTCTGTTCTGTTTCAGGCAGAATCTCGGCGATGCGTGTTTTCAACACTTCGATGCGAGCGCGTTGTTCGTTAATGCTAGTTTCATCGAGCTGTTCTGCAAAGAGGATGGAGTCAGCCAGTTCAGAACCGATCTCTTCACGCAGTTCGCGCAGCAGTTCGGTGGCCGCTTCAATGCGTTGATCTAAGGCTACGCGCATACCGAACCCAAACTCAGCGTTGTCTTCAAACAGGGAGTTGGACCAGGCAATACCACGCCCATCGTCATTTTGAGCATATGGCGTGGTAGGCAAGTTACCGCCGTAGATGGAGGAACAACCCGTGGCATTCGCAATGACGGTGCGGTCGCCGTAGAGTTGGGAGAGCAGCTTGATGTAGGGTGTTTCCCCACAACCAGCGCAAGCACCAGAGAACTCAAATAGGGGCTCAAGCAGTTGGGAGTATTTGACCTGGTTGACTGGAATGCTTGTGCGGTCTATTTGTGGCAAAGTCTCGAAGAATTCCCAGTTTTCTCTTTCTGGTTCACGCAATGGAATTTGGCTGGCCATGTTGATGGCTTTGAATTTTGGTTGCTTCTTATTCTTGACCGGGCAGACTTCCACACAGAGGGTACAGCCGGTACAGTCTTCTGGGGCGACTTGCAAAGTGAAGCGGTCGCCCTTGAATTCTCTGTAACGAGCTGGGGCGGACTTAAAGGTTTCAGGGGCGCCTTCAAGTTTGTCTTCGCCATACACTTTCATGCGGATAACGCCATGTGGGCAGACCAGGGAACATTTACCACATTGGATACAAATGTCTGGATCCCAAACTGGAATCTCGGTGGAAATGTTTCGTTTTTCCCATTTGGTGGTGTTGGTGGGGTAGGTGCCGTCTACAGGCATTGCCGAAACGGGCAGAGCATCGCCAACTCCTTCAATTATGCGGGCGGTGACGGATTGCACGAATTCTGGTGCGATTTCTGGAATGATTGGCGGACGTTCAAAGGTGCTGGTTGCTTCAGCGGGTACGCTTACTTTGCTCATGTGAGCCAGGGCGCCATCTACCGCTTTGTAGTTGGCTTCGACGACGGCTTCACCACGTTTGCTGTAGGTTTTTTTGATTGCTTTCTTGATGGCAGCGATGGCTTCATCTTGTGGCAATACCCCACTTAAAGCGAAGAAGCCGGTCTGCATGATGGTGTTGATGCGGCGACCCATGCCTGTTTCTTTGGCGACTTCGTAAGCATCGAGAACGTAGAAGTCGAGTTTTTTCTCGATGATTTGTTTTTGCATGGCGTTTGGCAGGTGATCCCATACTTCGTCAGCATTGTATGGGCTGTTGAGCAGGAAGGTGGCGCCTTGTTTGGCTTTGCTGAGGACGTCGTAACGTTCTAAGAAGCTGAATTGATGGCAGCCCACGAAGTTTGCGGAGTTTACCAGATAGGCGGCGCGAATGGGTCGTGGCCCAAAGCGAAGATGGGACATGGTGACGGAGCCTGCTTTTTTGGAGTCGTAAACAAAGTAGGCTTGGGCGTAGTTGTTTGTGCCTTCACCAATGATTTTGATGGAGTTTTTGTTGGCGCCGACGGTGCCATCAGAACCAAGCCCGTAGAAAAGGCCACGGACAACGTCGTCTGCTTCGATGTCGAAGCTGGGGTCGTAGTCTAGGCTGGTGAAGGTGACATCATCGTTGATGCCGATGGTGAAACCGTTTTTGGGTTTGTCTTTGCCAGCTTCTTCAAAGATGGCTTTGACCATGGCGGGGAGGAATTCTTTGGAGGAGAGACCGTACCGACCACCGAATACTTTGGGGAATACCTCAAATGGTGGGTTATCGGAGGCCATGCCTTGCGCAACGGCCGTTACCACATCCAAATAAAGTGGTTCACCAGGGCCACCTGGTTCCTTGGTGCGGTCTAACACAGCGATAGATTGGGTCGTGGATGGCAAAGCTTCAAGAAGTGCCGCCACAGAGAAGGGACGGTACAAGCGAACGGTGACAACACCCACTTTTTCCCCTTGTGCCGCCAGATAATTGGCTGTTTCTTGTGCCGTCTCTGCGCCAGAACCCATGACGACGATGACACGTTCTGCATCTGGGGCACCATTGTAGTCAAACAGCTTATATTGCCGTCCAGTGAGTTTAGCAAACTTGTCCATCGTCTTCTGCACGATTTCTGGTGTGGCATTATAGAATTGATTCACACTTTCTCGAGCCTGGAAGAAGACATCTGGGTTTTGCGCTGTACCACGAACCACTGGATGATCCGGGCTCAACCCGCGATCCCGATGGGCGCGCACCAACTCGTCGTTGATCATGGCACGCATGACATCTTCGTCGAGCAGTTCGATTTTGTTGATTTCGTGGGAGGTACGGAAACCATCAAAGAAGTGGAGGAATGGCAACCGTGATTCCAATGTGGCCGCAGAAGCGATGAGGGCAAAGTCATGAACTTCTTGGATGGAATTGGAGGCGAGCATCGCCCAACCAGTATTCCGTGCAGCCATCACATCAGAGTGGTCACCAAAAATGGACAACGCTTGGGCGGCAACCGACCGGGAGGCAATGTGGAACACAGTGGGGGTTAGTTCACCGGCAATTTTGTACATATTGGGAATCATTAACAGCAAGCCTTGAGAGGCTGTAAATGTGGTGGTCAAGGCTCCAACTTGTAAAGAGCCATGGACTGCCCCGGCAGCGCCACCTTCGGCCTGCATTTCCACAACCAGAGGAACAGAGCCCCAAATATTTTCTTTACCTTCGGCAGACCATTGGTCTGCAAACTCACCCATGGGCGAAGAAGGGGTGATGGGGTAGATAGCAATGACCTCGTTGACCTTATGAGCCACCCGAGCAGCAGCTTCATTACCATCAATGGTAATCATTTGTTTCGTCATAACAACTCTCCTAATTCAACACAACATAATTCCGACACGAGCAACTTGCAGCCTGTTGTGGTGCCGTTTTTAACAGATTTACTTATAAATTGACCTGGGTCTGATGAAATCACCAGTGGCATTTGGTCATAAAGCAGGAACATATACAGTAAAGTTCCTGAACTATTTTAAGAGGGATGGAGCCAGGCTGACAGTGACAGATTGCATGATTGCTTATGACAAAAGTCATTTGGTTTTTCTGAAATTTGTATTGTGATGGTTGTGATGATGTGGAAAGCTAACTCTTTAGGAAGAGGCTTTCAGCTTTTCTTGACAGGAGACGAGGGATTCGATAGCATCGCTTTCGGAGCATTTTTTATGCCTTAAACACCACTAATGAAGAGAGAGCCTGAAATGGAACCAGAAGAAAAGAGGGATAAGCTAATTGAGAAGCCAACCTTGACAGACGTTTTGCGTCTCAAGACAGCTGGTATTATCGATCCGATTGTTACCTTTTTAGCGAAATATAATATTTCCCCTGATGTATTGACGGTGGGCGGGGTGCTGGCTCATTTTTTCCTGGCCTATTTGGTGTCGCTCAGTGAATGGTTCTGGGCTGGCTTAGCTATGATATTGTTGGCACCGTTGGATGCTTTGGATGGCTCCCTGGCCAGAAAGATGGGACGCAAACAAGGGGGTTTTGGTGCCTACCTGGATTCGACTCTTGACCGCATTGCTGAAATTATTTTGTTTGGTGGATTTATTTACCATTACGTGCAAATTCATGATTCTATCATGCTTGGTATTTCCTATATGGCGATTTCGGGATCACTGATGGTTAGCTATTCACGCGGGAAAGCAGAATCCCTGGGTATGCAGGCCAAAGTTGGCATTGGCAGCCGCGTGGAACGATATGTGGTGGTGATCATTTTTTTGCTGATTGGTTATCCGAGCTGGGGGATTGTCGTGTTAACTGTGATTACCTGGGTGACGGTTGGGCAGCGAATGTACCATGTTTGGTATCAATATTATCACCTGGCCAATAATGAAAAAGTTGAACAAGCTGTTGAAGATAAAGAGGAAGAAGTCGCAGAGAATCTGTCATTGTGACTAAAATGATTTTATGACATTGAATAAAGGTGTGAAGGTTGGAAAGCCTAAGAGGAAAGTTGAGATTTATTGGATCATAATCGCTGTGCTTTTGGTGATTTTGGGGGGATTGTATATTTATCATTTGATCACCGGAGTAACACCAGACCGGGTGGCGCTGTCTTTAGGCGGTTTTGAAGTTTATTGGTATGGCATATGTATTGTTGGCGGTATCGCTTTGGGGGCGTCTGTGGTTTCACGATTGGCGGAGGAAAGGGGAACGGCCGTTTTCATGAAAGTAGTCCCTTCCCATATACGCCAGCAGCCACTCCACAGCCTCAATTTGCCAGAAGCACTGGGGCAAACACTCACAAAAAACAAAATCTCCACCGTGGGAACCCTGTTGTTTGCCTGGGGCAACAATCCCAAAATAACAGGGCTGAATAAAGAAGGTATCCAGATTGTGCAAAAGAAGCTGGCGGATCAGCCGCAGATTAAAGATGAGTGGATTATGGAGGCACCTTGGCGAATTTGGAATCCGGATCATGTCTGGAACGGCTTGATTTGGGTGCTGATTCTTGCAGTCATTGGCGCTCGTCTTTACCATGTGCTAACACCATCGCCGAGCATGGCTGCATTTGGCATCGAATCCCCTGCGGATTATTTTCGCAATCCATATCAACTCATTAACTTGCGTAATGGCGGCCTGGGTATTTATGGTGGCATTTTGGGCGGTGCTGTGGGGTTGTTCATTTATGCCCGTCGTGTCCAAATTCCGCTGCTGCCATGGGCAGATTTAGGCGTTGTTGGTTTGACGCTGGGACAAGTATTTGGTCGCTGGGGAAATTTCTTTAACCAGGAACTATATGGCAGCCCTTCTGATTTGCCTTGGGCCGTGATGATCGAGCCCGGTTTTCGGCTGCCTGCCTACAGTGAATTCAGTCGCTTCCACCCGGCTTTTTTGTATGAATCCTTGTGGAGTTTGTTAGCGTTTCTGGTGTTATATTTTCTGGTGACACGCTGTTCAGGAAAATTGCTGGATGGCGAAGGAATGGCGCTCTACCTCATCTTTTATGCTATCGGGCGTACCCTCCTGGAACTGGTGCGTTTAGACAGCCGTATGGTTGATTTTGGCTTCATCCAACTCAACATGGCGATTGCCACATTTGTGTCCATTGTCATCGCGGTGTGTATGGCGGCCTGGATTTTTATGAGGCGCTGGCGAACGCGAAAATAAATATTTGCACACCTTCAAGGACGCCACACTCTCTGAAGGTCTTTTTGAATATTTGTTTCCGGGCAGAGGTACACCGGAGGCTTTTCAATATGATCAAAGCAGAAAACTTAGAGAAAAGATTTGATGATTTCGTCGCCGTTGATAGCTTATCTTTTGAGGTGGGCGAAGGTGAGTTATTGGTGCTTCTTGGGCCAAATGGTGCAGGCAAAACGACAACTGTGCGCATGCTCAGTTCCATCCTAAAACCAACAGCAGGCAGCGCTGTTGTCAATGGATATGACGTCGTGTCCCAACCAGCCTGTGTTCGTCGTTCCATTGGCCTGTTGACCGAGCAGCCAGGTCTCTATTTGCGCATGACTGGCATGGAGTATCTTGAGTTTTACGGCCGTTTATATGGCCTCAAAGATAAATTCATCCGTGAACGAGGTCTGGCGCTGTTTGCGCAGTTCAACATGGTGGCGGCCGCTCAGCGTCGCTTGGGGCAATATTCCAAAGGAATGCGTCAAAAAGTGGGGCTGATTCGGACGATGCTCCATGATCCGGCTGTCTTGCTGCTAGATGAGCCAACTTCTGCCATGGATCCGCACAGTGCTAAATTGGTACGAGATGCCATTCAGGACATGCGTGCCGATAAGCGTAGTTTCATTCTCTGCACACACAACCTGGCTGAAGCGGAATCTTTGGCTGATCGCATAGTCATCATCAAACAGGGTAAGATTGTGGCCGAAGGCTCACCAAAAGGCTTGAAAAACCAACTGTTGGGTCAGCCCCAAATTGAAATCCGTGTTGACAAACATTTGAATGGCAGCGTTCAAGATTTGTCAGATTTAGTGACGGTAGAGTGGGTAGGGGAAAATGGCATTCGCTACCGCACGCCAGATCCAGAAAGAGACAATCCGTTATTGGTGCGGCGTTTGGGTGATTTAGGTTTGGGCATTATTTCTGTGCAAGAAGTCACGCAAAGTTTGGAAGATGTCTATTTGCGAGTTGTGACTGATGAGGTCGAGCATAAATTTGCTGAGGGGGCACAATGAGTCTGGCAATCTTCAAAAAAAATATTCCTGTCACCAGACATGATTGGTATATGGCGGGCGTGTTAGCTCGACGTGAAGTGAAAGATACATTCCGTGATTGGCGTATTGTGACGCCAATCATTTTGCTAACATTATTTTTCCCGGCATTGATGAATTTTACGGCTGGGCGCATGTTGAATTTTGTGTCGAATTATGGCGCGGAAATCATCGCCACGCAGATGATTCCCTTTCTGCTTTTAGTTGTTGGCTTTTTCCCCATGTCATTTTCTTTGATTATTGCTTTGGAGGTGTTTGTGGGGGAGAAGGAACGCAAAAGTCTGGAACCCCTCTTGGCAACTCCTCTGACTGATGCTCAGCTTTACCTGGGGAAAATGGTGGCTGCGCTGGTTTTGCCTCTGCTTTCTGCTTATTTAGGCATGTTGATTTATCTGACAGGGCTCTATTTTTCCATTGGTTATGTCGTTTCAGGGCAATTGTTTGCGCAAGCGATGATGCTGACCACGGTGCAAGGGATTATTATGGTTTCAGCGGCGGTGGTGGTTTCTAGTCAAACAACGAGTGTGCGGGCAGCAAATTTGTTAGCCAGCTTTATCATTGTGCCCATGGCCTTGTTGATTCAGGCGGAAGCGGCGGCATTGTTTTGGGGCAATCATCTTGGGTTGTGGTGGCTGTTCCTGGCGTTAGTAATCACGGCCGTTTTGCTGGTGCGTATGGGTTTGCATCTGTTCAATCGTGAAGAAATGATGGGGCGGGACCTGGATCAAATTCGACTGGGCTGGATTTTATCCCAGTTTCGAGATCGCTTTACTGGCAAATGGGAAAACGGCCGTTATCCTGACCCCATTCGTTGGTATAAACAGACATTTTCAATCATCCCTGAATTGAAAAAAGGGATGGGTATCTTATTTATCGCCTTCCTCGGAGCCTTCATCATGGGGGTGGTTTTGTCATTTATACACACCTTGCCCCCCCATATTCAAGTTGAATTGGCCAGCGACAATATTGTCTCAAATCTCAACAAGTTGGAATTTGTGTTAGGCTCCCTTCCTGGCTTCATCTTCAAACAAAACATGCGCGCGCTTTTATTGGCGGCACTGTTGGGAACATTCACGTTTGGTGTGTTGGCCATTCTCGTATTTATGTTGCCGTGGATCCTGGTTGGGTTTGCGGCTGGACAACTTTATCTAGCTGGCGAAAACCCTGCGCTCTTTCTGGTAGGCACTGTGCTACCTCACGCCATCATTGAACTGCCTGCCATCGTTTTAGCGATCTCGGCTGCTTTGCGCTGGCATATTACCGTGATTGCCCCGCCGCCTAACTCGACATTAGGGGAGGCATTTATTGCTGCCTCGGCTGACTTTGGTCGAGTTTTTGTGGGTTTGGTTATCCCGTTACTGTTCGTAGCCGCCTATGTGGAGGCGTATATCACTCCACAAGTGTTGTTAGCCATTTACGGCGGCTAAAGCAGCGAAAACTTTTTGCACCCCCTTAGGACTGGCGATGAAAGAAAATATGGAATGGCATCGTCAATTTTAAGGAACGGGAAAGAAACGACTTTGTCATGTTATTTGATTTCTGTTCCTTAACTCGAATTTACGCCAATATTTCGCCAATGCCAGAAGTAGTTTGTAAAACATAGTGGTTTCGTCACGTAACTATCTCGTCTCAGGGGGAGGGTTTTGGTAAACTTGCCTTCTATGAAAAATTCAAAATTTTACCCTGTATTTGTGAGCCTGGTTGCCTTAATGATCGTCGTGGGAGCGGTTGCGCTGGGTTGGCGTTTGTGGAATGGGGATAGCAGTTTGCTGCGCAATGCAACGGTGCAACATGAGCAAATCACGCCGAACGCAGATGGGGATTCCGATGTCACGCGAATTCAATATGAACTGTCACGCAATGCTGTTGTCTCTATCTACTTTGAAAACGAGGCAGGCGACCGTTTCTACTTCCGTCAGGATAAAGATCGCGGTGCAGGGGATTATGAAGTGCTGTTTAGCGGAGTGGTCGATGGGTATCTGCTGCCCGATGAAGAGATACAAGGTGAGGTACTTGCCCGCTTGCTCCGTGATGGGAAGTATACCTGGACGATTGAAGCTGTTGATGAGAAGGGCATTGTGGAGATGCAGCAAGGCCAGATCCTCATCGTCGATGCGGATCCAGATTTGCCAGAATTGCGAAACTTTACTTTAGATCGAGAAACGTTTACCCCGAATCGTGATGGTATCAATGATCGGGTTAAGGCACAATTTTACCAGACTAAAGAGGCAGATGTGCGTGTCTTTTTGCTGACCCCGGCAGGACTTGAAGTTCCGATTTCTGAGTTGGAGCGGGATGTTCCAGCTGGTACCCCAGGACGCCATTATTATGACTATGAGGGCGGCGTGGACAATGGGGAGACGCCACCGCCTGATGGAACCTATCCCATCGTGGCCATTGCCTCTGATGCAGAGGGGCAGCGAATGCAGGTGACCAATACGTTGACGCTTGAGTATGGGGGAGTGCCCCGCGCTGACATTTTTGCACCGCCTACGGGTGATACCTTAGCTGTCAACACAACGGCCGTTACCATTTGTGATACCCTCTATTTCACCATGACGGTTGAAAACTACGGCAATACCCCCATCCGCACCAGTGGTCCCGAGCCAGGAACCGTCTATGATTCTGATTGGAACTACAACACCCTGGGATGGCACACTGAATCCGGTGTTTTTCGCGCTGCCATCGGTTATGAGAATGAACTGGGAAACTATCCTTACCGTTGGGCTGTGGGCGGCCCTGAAGATTTAACCCAAATTGGCGCCTATAATTACCTGATGCCTGGTGATCGCGCCATTGTGACGGGCGGGATTCGTCTGGTCAATGTATTTGGGAATCGCAATCCACAACCGTTATGGGCTGGTCTCATCCATGAAGATGTCGAAATTACGCCATTTAACACCCATGTGGATCCGAAAGCGATTTGGGTGGACATCCCTGACGAGGCTCATATGCCAGATTGTGAAGCGCGAGAAATACCAGTAAAAAACCAGTGATGAACGATAGGTGATGAGTGATGAATGGCTGTTCTGATTCATCACTTATCGCTCATCAAGCATTATTTAAATTCCCCTTTCTTAACCAAAGTTAAATAGCCTAGTGTTGTCATTGGCGTTGGTCGTTTGTGCGGGTACACTAACTCATGAAACTGTGAGGAAGATGCTTTGAGATGGTTAGAAAGTGGTTGCTTGGTGGGTTGCTGTTATTGTTGTTGTCCGCTTGCCAAGCGGAGGTTGTCGAAATTGAAGGCACCCGTTTTGTAGAAGTTGAGCGACCACCTGAGCAGGAAGCGGCCACGGCCGTTTCCCAACCCAAAGAACCTGAGCCGACACCTGAACCTCAAATTATTGAAGTCACCCGTATTGTGACGCAGACAGTTGCTGTGGAAACTGAGTCGCACCTTAACATGCCTGCTTCATTGGGCAGCGCTGAACGACCAGTGCAGCTGCTTTTCCCTCCTGACGCGGGAACGGCCGTTATCAATTTGCGAGCGCAGGCAGTAGTTGATCATCTGCATCAGGCAACCGACCTGGCATTTGCCATTGGAGTTGCTGATGATGAAGCCGCCATGATTGAACTTCTGTGTATGGCGCCGGCAGACACCATCGCCTTCCTCTCCCCATTGGGATATGTGCGAGCCAACGAACAGTGTGCTGCCCAATTGGGCAGTGTGGCCGTCAATGCAGACGGGTTGACTTGGCAGGCTGGCATGATCGTGGCTCGCAATGAGCAAGAGCGGCGAACCTTGGAAGATCTAGCAGGGCTGCGTGGCGCCATCCCTGATGACGCTTTGCACAAAGCTGCCGCTGTCAAAGCTATGTTGCAGACAGCGGGTGTAGAACCAGCCGAACTCATCGACGTTCAAGGGGATAATGCGGCCATGTTAGCTGTGTTTGCAGGCGATGTAGACTTTGCTGTTGGCACATTTACACCGCCCATCATGCCAGCTGGTGAAGCGCCCTGGCAATATGGGGTAGACCCCAATGAAATCTGGCGCTATCTCGGCCTTAAACCGGAGCGCAGTCCCATCGGCTACGTATTGGTGAGTGCCGAACCAGAATTGGGTGGTTATCGTATCCGTGATGCCCGGGCTGGCGTGTTTGATATTCAGCCTGAAATTTTTAATAGGACACGCATTATCGAACTGACGCCACAAATTCCCAATGAGACGATGGCCTTTGGTGCTGAGTTTCCCATTGGGTTGGCTCATCAGGTTATGAATGAATTGCAACGCTTTACCGCTTCTGATGCATGTCAGGATTCACTTTGCTCTAGCGATTTCTTTAACTGGACGGGTCTGGAACCAGCAGACGAAGCATTGTATGAGCCTCTGCGAGACATTGTCGCAGCTGGTGTTGTTGACGAATGACGATTTGCGCTTGATGCTTGAT
>PDQY01000155.1 GCA_002746795.1 Chloroflexota bacterium
AGCCAACAACCTACACGACTATACCCAAGGCGATAAGATTTATTAAATGCAACTTCATTTAAGAGGATATAAAGCCAAACATCAAATTCTGACCAATCAATGATTGGAGAAGCTGTTGCTTGTTGACCGATTTTTGCTCCTACGGTTACACCATTAAGTTCTTGATCCTGCCCAACTTGTACAACAACTCCTAATTTTTCGGAATCATCTTTTACTGGATCATGATATTGACTACGTCTAACCGATTCGCTACGACGAATGCCATAAAAAGTCAAGATTTTTTGATCGCCCAATGTTTGTAAAAGATTGAGAATTGGTCCAGCTTTAAAAATAGTGCAGCACCAACGCATTACGCGGCTTGGCGGGCCCATTTCTTCTACCAAATCATGAAAATTATGTTCGGCCTTGGCATTAAAGAAAGGTATTAGGGGATTATCAGCTTGGAATCGTTGCACATACTCATAAGTGTGTTCATCTTCAAGTGTCGTGTCGCCAAAAACATGCAAAATATCCGAGCGACCTAATGCTCGGCGCACTACATCAGAAACAACTGTTGAATCCTTTCCACCACTAAATGAAACCATAAATAAACGACGTGAGAAACGCTTTGTGGCTTTGTGAATAAATGTAAATGCTTCGTCTTCCAATGCTAATAGATGTGGTCGATTTGCAGATAGTTGACGATGATAATCAGTCATCAATTGTTCATCTAAAGCATCATAATGTTTGCTGTCACGAATAAAGTCAGCAATTGCAGGGAGGTCGTCTTTTAATTCAGACGATGAAGGAAGGGACACTGATTCACCATTGATATAGTAAAACCTGCTTTTACTGCTACGCCATACCGCATCGGTTGTCAATGGGCCATGTCCATAAAATTGAAGAATTCGGCGTTCACGAGCAAACACAGGTCGGGCATCAGTGGTCAAATATTTTGTTGGTTCTTCACAAGTAGGGCATGGTGATTTTTCCGGAGCGTAAACCGGTTGTTTGCAATTGTGACACCAATTGAATACCAACTCCATTAAACACTCCTATTAGGCTTTATTTAGATGGTTGGAATACCTTTTTTTGCAGATTGGTTTTTGTGGAAATTTAGATTTATCCAAACCCTGATCATAGATCGTACCACTATACATAAAGTTAACACATATTAGAACAATTTTTCTGATAGTTTTGATATTATTGTACCGATATTCATCAAAGTTTGCGAATATAGCATGATGTCAGGTTATAGGGAAAAATTATCACATTTTTGGATAAAAAATGTAATTGGTGAAAGCACGATAATGACGGTTTCTGATCCAATATTGCCGGATTGTTGGTAGAACGAATCAAAATCTAAGGATATTCATTATCTCTTGTAGTTCAACTATACTTAACGGTTCTTTGTGCAGCTCATTAACAAGCCATAACCCCGCGCTATGCAAAAAAGCAATCCAACCCTTCGATGATGACGACTGACTTCATTTCTGCGATGAATTAACAAACATGCTACCGATCTATTGAGCAATCAATAGGCGGAAGAGAGTTTGACAGTTGTTTTTGGCAATATGAAATGCAGAAACGGCCGTTTCTGCAAAAGCCGCCGCTAAAGCCCGGTATCATTCTCTTTGATAGCGAAGTCATATTGGGCGGATATCACCCTGAACGCGGTTTGCATTGATTCTACACTGTCTCCATCGGTGAAACAGCTTCGGCAAAAGGGTATCACCCCAAAAGCATTTTGCGAAAGCGTGGGCATGACCTCGCGCCACCTGTCCGCCGTCAAATCCAGCGAACTGCATAATCGCCATTTTCACGAGTCAAATGCCATAAAGTTAGCTGTGCTATGGGCTTTGGCACATTTCGGAGATTGAAATACCCTTGTCAGGGCTGTCACTTTTTACCACCAGGGGAAGCCCTGCCACCATAAAAATGACTTCGTTGGCTACGGCAGCCATCTGTTTATTAGCCCGCCCCAATACATCTCGGTATAGGCGAGCTAATCGGTTTTCTGGCACAATACTGAGACCTACTTCATTGGAAATAATGATCCAGTGGTCATCACTCTTTTGTATGAATTGAATGATTTCATTTACTTCGCGCTGAACGGCCGTTTCCGCTGCCTCTTCCGACAAATCATCCCCTAACGGCAAAATCAAATTGCTTACCAATACCGTCATACAATCGAGCAAGACCACCGATGCTTTTTTCTCAGCCAGAGATTGAACAATATTGGTGGGGGATTCAATCGTGTGCCAATGAGCTGGTCTATGCGCTTGATGATGTTTAATGCGGCGTCTCATCTCATCATCAAAAGCCTGAGCGGTGGCTATAAATACAACGTCATCAGATAGCTTTTGTGCTAACGCTTCACCATAATCGCTTTTTCCACTTCGTGCCCCACCCAAAACAAAAGTTAATTTACCCATATCAATCCTATTGTCCTTGCCATTGAACGGCGAATGTTAACAAGACACCCAATTCAACGAGTTCTACACATAAACCAAACACATCTCCAGTAACGCCACCAACACGCTGGCGTGCAAATCGACCGACACTCCAAATAACAATTATCGTCACGAGGAGAGCCCATACGCCGCGCCAACCGAAGAATAACAAGCCCATAACCGGCAGCACTGTTGCTGTAAATATTCCCCATCGGTCAATTTGCGCTGAGAAAACCTCACCCATCCCCCCAGGACGAGCCGACGGATATTTAGCGATCCAAATAGTGGCGGTTCTGCCTAAAGCAGCAGCAATCGGTATTGCCCCACCAAATCCAGTCGTTAAAACGCGCTGTACAGCACCAATCTTCAAGCACAAGAAAAGAACCAAAACAAAAGCTCCAAATGCGCCCACTCGTGGATCACGCATAATTTCTAGTCGGCGCTCTGGTGAAACAGATGCCAACAAGCCATCGCTGCAGTCTATCAAGCCATCCAGATGTAAACCACCGGTTAGACCAGCCCATACTGCAATGGTGATAACGGCCGTTAACCAACTGGAAAACAGAAAACCCGCACCCCAGCCCACTAACCAAACCAACCCACCCAAGATAGCACCTACAACCGGAAACCAATAAACGGCCGTTCGCCAATGTGTGGTGTCATAAACATACCTTTTGGAAAAGGAAGGGAGTGTGGAAAAAAAAGATAGAGCTAATTGTAAACCTTTCATAATGTCTTAGATACAGCGCAACACCGTTCCTTGAAACAGATGATGCATTTATTTCATCGTCACTCCTTAGCCCACTATGCAGCCAGAGCCGTTACTGCAAACCAGGTAAGGATTTACGGCAATGTGGGGCAAACAACCCGTCAGGATTTGAGCGCCACATCGTATTCATAGCTTAGTTTGCCAGCATGCACCCTCGCTTGATACGTTGCCAGGGTGACCTGCTCTACTCGCCACCGAATCGGTTCGCGTGAAAAAGCCGCCATGCTCGCCAACAGCTGCTCACTGGAAAAGGCCTCTGTGTACAAGCCGATGGTTAAGTGCGGTCGATAAGGTGTAGTGCGGAACTCGCTGACACCATGCGCCAGCGCTTCGCGCAACCGGGGAATGCCGCCATCAGAATCTCCTACTTCCAGAAAAGGCGCGGAGGCAAAGCTGTTCAGGCGACCAATCTCAATCTCAAAGGGTTGTACATTTGCCTTGTCTAAAGCCTGCACTTGCGCATCCAATTGCGCCTGAGTGACATCATCATTATACCGATTTTCTGCTACCAGAAAGCCACATGCAAACAGAGTGATGTGTGGCTGACGATGGTAAGGTTCCAGTAAGTAGCCCTTAAGATGCGCCCTGGCAGCCTTGAACATCTCCTGAATACCCTTATACTCATCGCAACGCAGTACCCAGACCCCATACCTCTCCCGTCCATGGTGCCATTCAGGAAAATCACGTAGTTCAGAAGGGATCGTAGTGGGTGTCTGGTCGAGCATTTTCTTTGTTTTTACGGGTCTTGGGAGAGGATGAGGACAGAGTAAGGCGGTATGACAACATTGCCGAGGCAGGGCATGTTGTCTGTGGTCAGGTTGTCCTGGGCTGGGGCGGCGATGATGTCTGGGCAGTTGGTATTGATGAAGGCAGGGTCATAACGGCCGTTATCACTGTTCAAACGTACGCGCCACAAGCCAGGCTGGGGCAGGCCAATGGTGTAACCCGGGAGAGATTGATTGCTAAAGTTGGCCACGACAACCACATCGTCGCCAGCACCACCATCTTGCCAGCGGTGGAAAGCAAGAATTTTCGCCTCATTGTTGGCGTGAAAAATGTTGATGTGGGCGCCAAGCAAACCGCGAGTGCTGCCATCACAATTACGGCGCAGATGGATCAGGTCTCGGTAAAGCTGCAGGATACCAGCGTGCTGCCCTTCTTTTTGCCAATCGAGCGGATCATGGTCGTCAAACCAGCCATCTTCAAGGAATTCTTGCCCCTGGAAGATCATGGGAATGCCAGGGGCAGTGAACACCAACGCCGCACCCAGCGTGGCCCGTTTTTTGGCAAAGACATTGTCGGCGTCACCGTGGGCGATTTCTTCAGGAACACGGGCTTTCCCGTTAGCCACTTCATCGTGGGATTCGGTGTAGATCACCCGCGTCCAAGGGGTGTTGTTGTATTGGGCGGTGAGGGCAGCAGAAACGGCCGTTAAGTCCCTAGCCTCGTCAACGGCCGTTATCACCGCATGACGAATTGGATGGACAAATTGGGCATCCCATTGGGCAGTAAACCCGGCGCCACCCCGCTCAGTTGAATCTGTGATAGCGGCGTTATTTTGTAAGTCTTCAGCGATAATGATCTTAGCCGGGTACCGGGCTTTAACCTCCTGATTGATCCCCTGCATCAACTCCCAACCCTCAGCAATATCTGAACCAAAATCGCCATCATGGCCGTGAACGTTGCGGATGAAATTAGTAGCATCCCAGCGTAAGCCATCCACGCCAAACTCATCCAGCCACATGAACACATTATCTCTGATAAACTGACGCACCTCAGAACGGCCGTAGTCAGGACGGGTATCTGCCCACGGCGTCGTAGAGCGCCAATCATTATAAAAATAAATACCCCCCTTGTCATTTTCTTGCCAGCCATCAAACTGCCACATAGATAAATCTTGCGGGCCAAAGTGGTTATACACCACATCCACAATGACAGCGATACCGTGCTTGTGTGCTGCGGTAACCAGCGCCTTGAAGGCTTGTCTACCACCATAAGTACGGGTGATAACAAAAGGGAAAGCCGGGTTATAACCCCAGGAATAGTCACCGGCAAATTCATTGATAGGCAAAAGCTCAATAGCGTTAATGCCCATTGCTTGCAAGTAAGGCAGTTTCGCTATCACCCCGGCAAAGGTGCCCACCACATCGTTCTCAGAATGAGAAAACGTGCCCACGTGCAGTTCGTAAATGACCAATTCGTTAATGGGCGGCATTGAGAAATCACCAGTTGGCACTGGTTTGATGGCAGTAATGATGCCATTTCGTTCAGCACCTTCAACGTCAACAGCGTAAGGATCTGTGCGCAGCTGGGCGTGATTTTGATGGTGCAGTAAATATTTATAACTGTCTCCGCTCGCGGCTCGAGAGATGTTGCCAGACCAGTAACCATTGCCTTCACTGGCTAACGGCGAGCGCCAGGGCGACCATTGATTAAAACTGCCACACACAAACACCTTGTCTGCATGGGGAGCCCATACGCGAAAGGTCGTGTGGTTGTCCTTCGGCAGCGCCCCCATGCCAGTTTGTGTTGTGGGTTGCATTGGGCTGAAAAAATTTCGCGTTTCATAGCCAACGCGATCTAGGAAAACGCGCCATTGGGGCGCGGTATTTTTATTTGTCATGATAATCCTCCGAAATTCAAAGAATGCCTGAATTTCAAAAACGGGAGGATTGTAAAGGGTCTTTATTAGATTTGCATTAACTTGACGCCGTACCAGCACATCCTATTGTACAAGCTGAGAAGCATAAATCTGTCCGAATTTGCTTGACATAAAATTACGAGGTGCTTATAAATCAATGCCAGGCAGCCGTATCTTAAAAGCTGTGCCTTTCCCAGGGCTTGAGCGCACGGTGACTTTGCCCCGGTGAGCTTCGACAATTTCCTTTACCAGCGCCAATCCCAAACCGGTACCCTTCCCTTTGTGATGTTTAGTGGATTTTGAATTTGCTTGATAAAAACGCTCAAATATCCTTTGCATCTCATCAGGTGAAATACCGGCGCCGGTATCAGTAACCTCAATACTCAATTCCGAGCCTTCTCGCCATCCGCGTATAATAATCGAGCCACCAGGCGGGGTGAATTTGAAAGCATTCGTCAGGAGATTATCAAACACTCGCCGGAGATGGAATGGGTCGCCGATGATGGCTGGCAAGTCATCAGAAACTTCTGATTGTAAGTGGATTTCTGTTTTCTCCGCTTCAAGCTGGAATTCATCAACAACAGATTGCAGCAGTTCATTTGGCCGGATTTCTTCTCTACGAAACTCTTGGGTTTCGGCCGCCAGCAAAACAGACATATCGTCAAGGAGATTGATCAACATATGGATGCGTTTGACGATAATGTTCATCGCATTTTTTTGCTCGGGCGTTAGCTCACCCAAGCTCTCTGTCTGCATCAGTTCTGAATAGCCGTTGATTAAGCCGATAGGTGTGCGCAGCTCGTGTGACACATTGTGGATAAATGTGTTCTTTGCCTCATCTGCTTCTTCTTGCTTCTTTAATGCTTCAGTTAGGGCTTGGGCACGCTCCGTTAAATCGATGTATAAACGACGATTTTGCAGCACAATGCCAACTTGTCGTCCTATAGATTCTACGAGAGTCAGATCCCGGCGGTTGAATGTTTTACCGGGCGTTAAGCTAAGCAATTTCAGTGCCCCCAAACATGTTTCACCCGCCATGATAGGCACAGCCAGGAAGGCTCGAACACCTACTTTTGTGAATTTCAGCAGCGCTTTAGGATGCTCTTTATATTGTTGTCCGATGATTGACTCTTCTGTTTCTACAGCTTGCCACGCGATTCCGATCCCTTTAGGGGCTGGGCGAAGATTGACGCTCACAGGAATGTTGTACGGGTAATATGTCATTATTTGGCCATCAATGACCAGCCCAATCAAGCCTGCATCTGCCCCAATGAGTTCGGTGGCATTGCGAATTGTCGTCGCCAGAATGGCCGGTAAATTGGGAGCTGTGCTGAGCCAACGGGTAATATCATTCAGTTCTTGTTCTCGAATGAGAGCCTGTCGTATTTCCGTGAGCAATTGAATGTTTTGGAAAGCGACCGAGGTGATGTATCCCAATGTTTGCCCCACAGCTTGATCAACAGCATCAAATGGGGCTACTTTATTTCTATACAACGTGATGGCGCCAATCGTGCCCTCTGTCGTGGGCAGCTGAAAGACCGCATAAGAACAAAAGCCTTCTTCCAATACATAATCTCTCATCAACGCCATTCCGGGATGTTCTCGCGCATCTTCTACCAAAACAGGATTTGGATTGTTGAGAATGCTAGAGCCGGGAACTTGTGAGAAGCGTTTATTGAGGGCGGCTGTGTAATCTTGTGAGAGATTGAAAGCATATGGACAACTTAAGGAGTCTGTTTCTTTGTCATACAAGTAAACGGCCGTTCTGTCTGCATGGAGAACCTCTTGGGCAACGGATGCCATGGCTGGCCATAATTCTGTTAAGTTGGTCGCTTCTAGCAGCGAAATGCCAATTTTCACCAACTGCTGCTGTTTTGCCGCGCGTTTTTGTTCGATTTCCAGTAAGCGGATCTTTTCGAGGCCAATGGCCAACTGCCGAGCCAGGGTTTTCAAAAATCGCTCGTCATTGTCACTGAAGGCATTGAGTTTGACGCTCTCTGCATTGATAACACCGACCGCTTGACCCTGGATGTTGATTGGCACGCATAATTCAGATTTGGTTTCATGGAACAATCTGAAATAGGCTGGTTCCTGACTGGAATCTGTTACATTTCGCGCTTGATTATTGGCCATGACCAGCCCCACCACTCCCTGGTGCATCGGAAATTCGGGAGGATGGGTCTCGTTTAAAGAGAAAACGCGCATGACCTTCTTGTGTTTATCAGCGATCAAAATTGAGAACTTATCTAAAGCGACGGATTGATGGACAATGTTGAGTGCCTTGTTGAGCAGTTCTTCTTCGTTCACTAAACGAGCGGCCGCCGTGGCCACTTGGTTGAGAACTGTGAGGTCTTCTAATTGGCGGCGTTCCGCTGCAAAAAGACGAGCATTATCAATGGCGACAGCCGCCTGATCCGCTAAAGCAATCAGCAAATCGAGGTCAGCATTCGAAAACGGCCGTTCTGTTCCCCGACGAGTCATCGCCATGACACCCGTTACGTGCTGGCGAATGGTTAAAGGTGCCAAAGCAATCGCTTCTGGCTCCTGATAAGTGCCAGGCGTCTGAATCACGCGCCTATCCAAAAGCGTATTGTCGATGATTTCTGGCACACCGTTGAGAGCAACACTGCCGGTAATACCTTGCCCCATCCTGATGGAAATGCCCAGCATGTTATGTTCTGGTCGATCTGATAAAGCAACAACACAGCGGATTGATTTACCGTCAGAGTCTATCAGGTGAATGCGGCAGGTATCAGCCACAAACAGTTTTTTAGCTTCTGTGGCAATGGTATTCAAGACATGTTCAAGATCAAGAGACGAGATCGCTTTACTTGTTGCTAACAAAGCCTCCATTTCTGCCGCTTGTTTTTGGGCGTTGGTATATAACTGCATCCTTTCCATTGCGGTAGCAATGTAATCGGCAATGGTGATCAATAAATGCTCTTTTTGTTCTGAAAAAGCGGCAATTCTTACGCTCTCAGCCTTAATGACACCGATGACACGCCCTTGAATTTTGATGGGCACACAAAGCTCAGAGCGAATATCAGGGTCGCCCATAAATCCTGGTTCTTGCGTAACATCAGGTATGTTTTTCGCTTTGCCGGTGTTGAGAACATAGCCTGAAATGCCTTCACCTGGGTTGGTGCGTAAAAATGACGCGTTTTTATCGCGGTAAATATAAGATTCGTGATCGCGCAAGAAACCAAAATCATCGTCTAATAAGGAAAATCCAAATACGTCTGCTTGAATAGCTTTATGGATGATTGTGGTTGCTAAGGAAAGCAATCTATCGACATCTTGAGTTTCAGTGGAGGCGGTAGCAATCGCTTGGAGGAGGGAGAGATCTTCTACAAGTTTCTGGTTTCTTGAAAATAATTCCGCTTTTATGAGCGAAGATGACAGTTGATGGGCAATGATTTCCAGGATGCGAATCACATTTTCATCAAAGTGGTGTGAGTTGGTATGTTGCACATCTAAGCAGCCTATCAGTTCTTGTTCGCTGATGAGGGGGATGGCCACTTCACTGTGAGTTCGAGGTAAGGCTGGGTTTGGTAAATAGTAATCTACGTTTCTGACATCATTGACAATTGTTGTTTCCTGGGAGCGGGCAGCCCGAGCTACGATAATGCGTGTGGTATTGATGGGGATGGCACGCCCACGATTCTTCAAGCGCGGCCCGATATCCTCAGCGGCAGTTTGCAGGCGCAGCTGCTGAAAATCTTTGGGTTGTTGGCTGGGATTGACAGGCTTTTCTAAGAGGTATACTTGGGCATGGTAGTAACCGAATGTATTTTGTAGTTGGTTGGTGGTAAGATCCAGGATGTCTTCAGTGTGGATGAGGGAGGCTAACTCTCTCACCAGCGCATAAGCTAATTTTTCTTGCTGCTCAATTTCTTTTCTCTTGATGACATTGGTGATCATCTCCCCCACAATTTTTAGGAGTGAAATTTCGTCGCTCCATACCCGACTTTGCTGCTCCATGGCCAATCCTAGTATGCCCATGAAGGTGTTTTGGTAGGTCATGGACACCATCACAGAAGACATGATGCCATCGGCCTGGAAGAGTTGTTGCTCTAAATGTGCTTCTGGTGGCATGTCGGCGATGTTGGGGATGGCGATGTAGGAGACTTGTTCCAGCTTACTGAGAAGCCAGGGAAGCTGAGTCGCTGAAAGATTTTGGAGATTGTTTGGCAGGGGGGAAATGCCCTCTTGAACCCACTCGTGTGTCTTTGTTAGCGCTTGGCCTCGATATAAAGCGACAAAGCTGCGGTCAGCTTGCACAAATTCGCCGATGAGTTTCAGGGTGTGGTCGATACCGTTGTCAATATCATCCAGGGTGAGGTTGATTAACTGGGTGGCAACGGCCGTTATCAATGATTCAAAAGACATGCGTTGTCCCCAATGTTGGCTTGACTTTAATTGCAAAGTTTCCTTGACTGCTTTGCTTGATAGGGTGGTCATATCAAATAAATTATACGGCCACTACTGCGTTCCTGTGTAAGCAGTTGCACGCAGGGCAAAATCAACAAGATCCTGCACTGTCTCTTGCGCTGCTGCTTCTGGCTCTGGTGTATTGAGCAGATTCAACACGACTTCATCAAATGCACCGGCCAATGCTTCGGCGGTTCGCCGTGTGTTTTGCGGTAAAATTCTGGCTTGATCCAAGGCCTTATCTAACGGCCGTTGCCAAATCATAGTCAAGTTTTCTCGAAATTTAGTTCTCCTTGTCGCTAAACTTGGTACAGCGCCAACCCCGCCAATCAAGAGTAAATGCACCACGGCTGGCTCAAAAACAGCGATATTGATATAAGCCTGGATGCCAGCAGATATCTGCTGGGGCAGCGATGACCGAGATTGAATGCCCTGTTGAATGGTTTGCAACAAAAATTGAGCCGTTTCTTCATATAAATGACTGAATAATGTTTCTTTATCTGGAAAGTAAAAGTAAAAGGTGCCCACAGCGACATTTGCTTCTTGCACAATGTCTCGAATGGTTGCTGCGTGGTAACCTTTCTCGGCAAAGACACGTACGGATGCTTGCATCATTGCTGTTCGTTTGGCATCTTTTTTTTGTCGGGTCTTGTCACTGCTTCGATAAGGCATACTGTCGTTCCCATTTAATCAAATTACTTTTCTGTTTTTACTTATTTGAGCATAATGTGCCAAAAGAATCCTTGTCAATGACCCATTTCGCCTAGAAATTGTATCATGTTGTCGGAAATGGTGTGTGTTTTTTTTTGACATGTTTTTTACTGTGGCCAAAACAGTGAGTTTAAGGTGAATATGAGCATGGTAAACGGCCGTTTTGATAGCCATCTGTTTTTTATGGTACTCACCATTATACTGCTTCTTGCTCTTTCTATCGATTTTTGGCACAGGGCTGCTGCTGCATCCCACCCAAGGAGCGGAACACACCCTGGGTTTGGCCGGGAAAGTGAGAGCATTTATGATGATTGACATCACGATAGAGCGGGCGAGCGAGATTCCCCTTTATCAACAAATTGCCCGGCAGCTCAAAGAGGCTGTGTTGTCAGGCGAGTTGACCTCTGACTACCGGCTGCCTTCCAGCCGGCAGTTAGCAAAGATGTTGGCGGTCGCTCGGATCACCGTAACACAGGCGTATGAACAGGTGCAAAATGAAGGCTATATTGTCAGCCGTCCAGGCTCGGGCATGTATGTGGCTGAGAATCTACCCTTGCTTGCGGAGAAACGGCCGTTTTCGCCTGAGCTATCTGATTGGGGACATCGCGTATTGGCAACGCCCGTGACATCAACTTTGGTCAACAACAAACCCGCCATTGATTTTGGGATAGGTCGCTCTTTTGCCCAAATCTTCCCTTATGATGTGTGGCGGCGCCTGTTGGCGCGTTATTTGAGCACTGATGATGCCATGCTTTCCCGCTATGGTTCAGTGGCGGGGTTTTTACCGCTGCGCGAGGCTTTGGCGACTTATCTGGCTCGATACCGAGGCATTAATTGCACGCCCGCACAAGTTGTCATTGTCAGTGGCGCACAGCAAGTGTTGGATATTTTGGCTCGCTTATTGCTTAAACCAGGGGATGATGTGTTGGTGGAAACGCCGGGCTATGTTGTCGCTTTTGATCTCTTTCGCGCTTACGGAGCCCGCTTGAATGCATTGGCTGTTGATGATGATGGGTTCCCTGTTGAAAAAATTCCTGAGCAGAGCAAAGCGCGATTGGCTTTTGTGACGCCTACGCACCAATTCCCCCGTGGTGGCACCATGTCTTTGCCACGCCGGTTGCAGCTGCTGAAATGGGCGCAGCAGCATGATGGCTTGATCATTGAGGATGATTATGATGGTGATTTGCGCTACGATATGCGTCCGCAATCCGCGTTACAAGGATTAGATGGTGAAGGTCGTGTTGTTTATCTGGGCACTTTTTCAAAAGTGTTGTTTCCCGCTTTGCGCCTGGCTTATGTGGTGCTGCCGTCGCTTCTGGTGAAACCGTTTGTGCAGGCCAAAGCGCTCATCGACAGGGGCGCTCCGACGCTGACCCAGGCTGCTATTGCTGATTTCATCACGGAAGGTCATTTTGAACGGCATTTAAATCAATTAAGGCATGTGTATGGTCACAGACGCCAGACGTTGGTGTCTGCTTTGGCTCGGTATCTGCCAGGGCGGGTGCGCTTTGCCCAGGTCGCAGCTGGCCTGCATGTGATGTTGTATTTGCCGCCAGATTGTGACGAAACGGCCGTTGTGCAACAAGTGGCTGCGCGAGATGTCGGGGTTCACCCAGGCGCCCCTTACCACCTACAAAAACCAGCGCCACCCTCACTCTTGCTCGGGTTTAGTGGTCTCAGCGAACCAGAAATTGAGGCAGGTGTCCGTCGTTTGGCAGAGGTCATTGGAACTTAAGGCGTGACAATTGACAACGTGCCCACCCCCTATTCCCCAAGCATAGCTTTGGCTTCCCTTCACGCGCCCTTCACGGTGATTTTACGATTCGCATACGGACGCCGCGGCGCAGGTAGCGTATGCTACTGACAGCCTCCCTGGATCAATAATGTGCAGCCCAATTGGGGGTTGCCTGGGGTACGGAACAAGTGTGATATTGTATATGCGGAAAGAGGAAAAGAGCCGTATGATAATGAACTCGATGGTGGATGAGAAGAGGGTGGAGTCCGCTCAGTTTTTCGCCCACTTATTGCAAAATATCTCATCTGGCATGATGGTGATCAACCAAGAGGGTCTGGTGACATCAGCAAACCAAACGGCTGCTTCCCTTTTAGGCATAGATAGTAACGACATGATTGGGATAGCTTACCAAACGTTTTGGCCTGAGAATTTGCTTCCTCTGAGTTTGCCCCTGGAGACGGAGATTTACCGGGAGACATGGTTGCGTCATCGTAACGGCCGTTCTATCCCTGTGGCGTTAACCATCACCCCCATCGCCTCTGAACATGAAGGGCATAAGTTAATTTCCATTACTGATTTAGGAGCCGTGGAACGATTTAATGATTCGTTGACCCACATGCAGCGTCTGGCGGGCATGGGCACTTTAACGGCCAGCATTGCCCACGAATTGAACAATCCGATAAGCATCATCACCTCTGCTTGCGCCAACTTGCAATTTGATATTGATGATAATACGCTCAGTCTGGAACGTTTGCAGCATTATGTACAGATGATGGAACAAAGCGCCTGGCGTTGTGTGCGCATTGTTGAGGTGCTGCGCAATTATTCGGTGGATGGTACCCTGCAAAAGGCGGTCACCAATTGGAATAAGATCGTTGAGGATTCTCTCACTGTAGTAAAACAACAGTTTGCTGGTCAATTTCAGGTGAAAATTGAAACAGATTTGGCAGCTGATTTAAAAACAATCGTGTGCGATCATAATCGCTTGACCCAAGTACTCATTAATCTTCTAATCAACGCCCGCGATGCCATGAAGCAGACCGGTGGCACGATTCGCATAAAAACGTGGATGGTTCCCTCCGGGTTCATGCTGCCTGGTTCAAATCTTGACTCGTGTTCCCGGGAATTAGCGACATCAGATCATTATGCAGTGTCGGTGAGTGATGATGGGCCGGGCATTGATCCTGAGGTGTTGGGCAATATCTTCGAGCCGTTTTTCACCACAAAGACCAATGGCACCGGAACTGGCTTGGGTTTGTTCATCGCTAAACGGATTGTGGAACAACATAACGGCCGTTTATGGGCAGAAAACAATCTCGATGGCGGCGCATCGTTTGTGGTGCTTATCCCCCTACAGGTGTAGTGGGTCGTGGACAGTGGGCGCCAATCGCCAGGCACTACTCACTGGCTAACTTGAGGAAGTAACGATGGAAGCGGTTGTCGTTTGTGAGTTCTGGGTGGAAGGCGGTGACTAGCCATTTGCCTTGCTGAGCAGCAACGGCCGTTCCGTCAGCCAACGTTGCAATCACCTTAGCTGTCCCCTTAGTCGCCAACAACTGCGGTGCGCGAATAAACACAGCCGGAAAAGCGCCGCTATCTCCATTTTCAAACACAGCCACGTCCAAACTTGCCTCAAAACTATCGACCTGACGTCCAAACGCATTCCGCGCCACGGCAATATCCATAACAGCCAATAGCGGCTGGTCTTTGCCCGAAGTAGAAGATTCAACCTCCTTCGCCATGAAAATCATACCTGCACAAGTGCCCCACATCGCCTTTTCTGCAGCAAACTGTTCCAGTGGTTCCATAAAGTGATACATGCGTGCCAGCTTGCCAATCGTGGTTGATTCCCCTCCGGGAATAATCAAACCATCCAAATCAGCCAACTGCTCCGGCAGCCGTACGGCAGCAGCTTCCACGCCCAACGCTTCCAATATCTGAATATGCTCAATAAATGCCCCTTGCAGCGCCAATACACCGATCTTCATACTAAACTCCGTAGGTGAGAGCGAGAGGTTCGAGCTAGAGGAAAGCACTTACTCTCGCTCACTCCTCTTGCTTTCTACCAGCCTCGTGTCGCCAGTTTTTCACCTTCCGGTAAGCTGCTGACGTTGATACCTACCATCGGCACCCCCAGATTTTCGCTAACTTTTGCCAGAATATCAGCATTTTCGTAATGAGTAGTTGCCTCTACAATGGCTTTGGCGCGGGGAGCCGGATCGTTGCTCTTAAAAATGCCGGAGCCAACAAACACCCCATCGACGCCAATCTGCATCATCAGCGCGGCATCAGCTGGGGTGGCAATGCCTCCAGCTGCAAAATTGACTACAGGCAAACGACCCAATTCTTTCGTTTCTTTAACTAGAGCAAAGGGAGCGCCAATTGTCTTGGCGTAAGCCATCAACTCCTCATCGGGCATGAGCTGCAAGCGGCGGATTTCGCCCAATACGGTGCGAGCATGACGTACTGCTTCCACCACGTCACCTGTGCCCGCTTCCCCTTTGGTGCGTATCATAGCGGCTCCTTCACCAATGCGGCGTAGGGCTTCACCCAGGTTACGGCAGCCACAGACAAACGGAATTTTGAACGGGTGCTTGTTGATGTGATGTTCTTCATCAGCCGGGGTCAATACTTCACTTTCATCGATGTAATCCACACCAATGGCTTCCAAAATTTGTGCTTCTACAAAGTGACCGATACGTGCCTTCGCCATGACGGGAATGGTCACAGATTGGATGATCTCGCGGATCATGCCGGGGTCAGACATGCGAGCCACGCCACCATCAGCGCGGATGTCGGCGGGAACGCGCTCCAGCGCCATCACCGCACAGGCGCCAGCCTCTTCAGCAATCACAGCTTGTTCGGGCGTCACTACGTCCATAATCACGCCACCCTTCAACATTTGCGCCAAGCCAGCTTTCACCTTGAAGCTGCCGACTTCGCCTTGTCCATTTGCAGATTTACCATTGTCACTCATGACATCTCTCCTTACTGTTATCGCAGGTCATGCTGAGTGAAACGAAGGGTTGCCTGCCCTGGGGGCGGGATGCTTCACTTCGTTCAGCATGACATTTTCATTTTTTATATTGCGATTTAGACAAACAAGCTCCCAAAAACTTACTGAACTTGTAACTTGTAAGATGTAGCTGATTCTGTTTGTCGCCATCGCTTTACTGGTTGATGAACGACAAAAGTCGTTACTACAAACCGTTATAGCTACTGTTGATTGTAATTTGATGAAGGGGGCAATTCAAGTGAACTGGACTTATGATAATGGTTTGAATTAGGCTTTAAGTAAGTCCGGTCTATTTGCGCAAACGTCAGTGTGGCGTTCACTGGGGCGCATAAAGTTGGTTTGTAGTA
>PDQY01000160.1 GCA_002746795.1 Chloroflexota bacterium
GACGGTGTTTAAGCTGCTATCGGTATGGCGCATACGACAGTCGTCGCACCATTCGTTGGGGCGGATGGGGCTGCACCCAAAACGGCAATCAGAGACGACTTCGATGTCGGGCAGCAAAAAGGCTAGAGCGCGGGCGGCGGTGGATTTGGCGGTACCGCGTTCCCCACGAATAAGGACACCCCCAATTTGGGGGCTGACAGCGTTGAGGATCAACGCCCGTTTCATACGTTCTTGTCCTACGATTGCTGTAAAAGGAAAGACTGCTCGACGTGCCATAATAATCTCCGTAATTGCTTAGGAACGGAAGTTAAATCATACGCCAAAGTCGTTTCCTGACCGTTCCTTGAAACTGACGATGCCATTCCATATTTTATTTCATCGTCAGTCCTTAGCTCTTGTGTGCTGCGGGGTGCGGATATCGCAGCCGGGATTATACTGCATGGAGAGGGGATGACAAGCGTCACCAAGTGACCAGTGACGAATGATGGAATTGGGGCCGTTTCTTTGGTCACGGGTGACGACCATATGACAACAAGATGAATAATGCTTCCCTTTGTTTTTAATAACGGCTACAATCCTGGCTCGAGATTTTTTTACTGGAGAAATCATTATGAGACGTGGCTGTCTACTGGTCTTTTTGGGAGCTGTTGCCATTTTGTTAATTGTTGTGGCTGTGTTTGCTTTGAATGCGAAAGCGGCAGAGAATCATTCATTTTTTGACCAGGATGAATGCATGGTCATTGCCCATCAGGGTGGTGAAAAACTGCGCCCTAGTAATACGATGATTGCTTTTGAGCATGCCGTTGACCTTGGCGTTGATGTATTGGAAATGGACATCCACCAAACAAAAGATGGTGTTTTGGTTGTGATGCACGATGATACTGTAGACCGCACCACCAATGGCAGCGGCCGGATCAAAGAGATGACATTGGCTGAAATCAAAGAGCTGGACGCAGGCCATTACTGGACAGATGATGATGGCGCGACTTATCCTTATCGGGGGCAAGGCGTCACGGTGCCGACGCTGGATGAGGTCTTTCAAGCGTTTCCCGATATGCCGATGAATATTGAAATTAAGCAGCAGTCGCCTTCTATCGTCGAGCCGTTTTGTGCGCTCATTCATGAGTATGGTATGATTGAACAGGTACTCATTCCCACTTTTTATCCTGATACGATGAATGAGTTCCGTGAAAAATGTCCTGGTGTTGCCACGGCAATGACGGAGCCAGAAATCCAGCTATTCTTTGGTCTCAATAAATTGGGTCTGAGCAGTTTGTACAGCCCGCCTGGGGAGGCATTCCAGGTGCCTGAAACGTTTGGGAACTGGCAGGTGATCACACCCAGCTTTGTCGAAGGTGCCCAAGAGCGCAACCTTGCTGTCCACGTTTGGACGGTCGATGACCCAGCCGATATGGAACGCCTTCTTGAGATTGGCGTTGATGGCATTATCACCGATAGACCAGACTTGTTACTTGAAATTTTAGGGAGGAAAACAAGTGGGAATTAGGGTGTTTAGGGATTTTCTTGATTGATCCCCTAATCTCCTAATCCCCACTCAAAGAAATCATGGTGCGAAAACGAGTTACTTTGTTTGTCATAGATACGGTTAACGACCAGATTTTGATGATGTGCTACAACAAAGAAGGGGAGGTATATTACATTGTCCCTGGTGGTGGTGTGGAGGATGGCGAGACTGTCATTGAAGCAGCTTACCGAGAAGCGGATGAGGAGACTGGGTTGGCGATTGAGTTGGGGGCATTTTTATGGGAACGGCCGTTTTCCATCCCAAATTGGGACGGCGCAACCCTCGAGCAAATCGAATATGCTTACCTCATCACCCAATTTAGCGGTACACCATACCTCAAGGACCCTGAGTTCCATGATCCATCTAAAGACAATGTCTATCGCTTGGAATGGATGCCCATGGCTGAGTTTCCCCACGGCATTGTGTATCCACCAGGGATAGATAAAGAAAAACTATTAGCAGCAATCGATGAGCAGTAAAAATAAGTGAATGGTGTTCGGTAATCCGTAATCAGTTTGCGAAACACAGAATATGGTTCACTGCCTATAGAATCTCCCGATCTACAGCCCCGGCTATACGTTTCATTTGTATTACCAATTTGGCAAACTTCTCTGGTTTGAGTGACTGCAACCCGTCTGACATCGCTTCATCTGGGCGTGGATGGACTTCAATGATGAGGCCATCTGCGCCAGCGGCGACGCTGGCTTTGGCGGCTGGCGCCACGTATTCCCAACGGCCAGTAGCATGGCTGGGGTCTGCAATCACGGGCAGGTGAGACATCTGTTTGGCCACAGCAATGGCATTGATGTCGAAGGTATTGCGCGTATACGTCTCAAAGGTGCGAATGCCCCGTTCACAAAGCATGACGCGGGTATTGCCGTGGCTGAGAATGTACTCGGCACACATCAACCATTCCTCGATGAGACTGCTCATACCGCGCTTTAGGAGAACTGGCGCTTGTGCTTTGCCCACAGTATGAAGCAGCGCATAGTTTTGCATATTGCGTGCCCCAATCTGAAGAATATCAGAATATTCGGCTACCAACGGCACCAAAGCTGGTTCCATTACCTCGGTGATAATCGGCAGACCCGTTTCTTCTCGTGCTTCGGCCATGTATTTGAGCCCTTCTTTACCTAAGCCCTGGAATGAGTAAGGAGATGAGCGTGGTTTGAACGCCCCACCACGCAAAATATGGGCTCCAGCTTCTTTTACGGCATGAGCCGTTTCAATGATTTGGCTGCGGCTTTCCACAGAACATGGCCCTGCCATGATCACTAATCCTTTGCCGCCAATTTCAACATTGCCAATCTTGAAACTGGTGTTATCGGGCTGGAACTCACGGCTGGCTACCTTGAATGGTTTGAGTACTGGTACCAATCTTTCGACACCGGGCATTCGTTCAATCTGGTCTTTGTAGAGTTCCCGATCATCCCCGATGAGGCCGATGATGGTTCGTTCTTTGCCATCTGAGAGGTGAATCTTGAAGCCCAATGATTCTGCTCGGGCGATCACGGCCGTTTTTTGCTTCGTTGTTGCTTCTGCTTTCATAATTACAATCATCATTACTGTCCCTTCCGTCTATGCATGCGATTTCATGGGCATGACATAGGCGCTTATGATCCGAGATTTTTTGAGTTTGTCGACTGTTTTTTCGTATGACCTTTACTCCTAAAGAACGGGGAGTAATTTTTAGACGGTCACTAAAGCAATACACTGTTCTGCACGCTAAGCTCTTGCACAAGTTCTTAGCGAGGTTTGGCAAATGGTTTAGTAGCTATGTTTCTGGCTCACAGAAAACAAAAAAGACGCGGTCGGTATGCCGCGTCTTGTAAAAATCGTGCTGCTTTCTACTTTTGTTTAGGCAGAATTTTAACGACCTCCTACGCAAGGCGGCGTGGATGATTTGCCAAAATAGAAGTAGAAAAACGGTTTAGAATGTGCCATTGCGCAAAAGCATAACATTTGCAGGATGGTGCGTCAAGAGGGATTTTGAATCCATTTGAGCTGTTTCACCAACAGTTGTGGGGTGAGGGTGGCGGCGGTTTCGTATCGATGGGGTTCTTTGCTGCTGGCTAATAAGGATTTGAGGGTGCTATCATGGCCGCCCATGGGATGATTTTCCAAGCGGATTAGGGATAACGGCCGTGGTGCAATGTTCCCCACTTTTTTGGAGAGCATAAATGTATGAGGATGCGTGTTATCAAAAATATGGTTCAGTTGTAACCCAGATTGAGCGCGACCGATGGCAATAACCCCTTTGATTCGCTCAACTCCTGATGCCCAAATCATTGCTAATCCTGAAGCAAGCGGATTCCCGATCAGCATGGGGTCATTGGGCAACATTTGTAACAGTAGATTGAAATCGTTAATCAGTATTTCAGGGGTAAGCGGTGCTTTTGTGCTGGCGTGAAGTAGATAACGGAGCGGATCTAAACCAAAGATGGTGTACCCAGCTTGAGACAGTTTGTAGCATATTTTTTCATCTGACCGCCCAAAATGACCATATGAGGAGAGGTAAATCACTGTGGGGGCAATAATATCTTTGCTGGTTGCTGGAAATTGATATGTTTCCATGACAGCGCCTGGCCGAAGTGGCCAGATGTGGACAGAGCCTGTTTTAAGCGTTGGCGTTCCTAAGAAGCCAAAATTGACTTTGCTGCCAAATCTTTCTTTTGCCCATTCTGAAATAGCGTGAAGATCCATCTTGAAGTTCATTACTAGCAGGTTCCCGTCACTATCACCCGTTCCGCGCAGATCAAAGACCAGGTGGGCTATACGGCCATCAGGGCCATAGGATTTTACTTCTTGTCTGGCACAGGCGATGACGCTGGATTTTGTCATGGGGTATTTAGGTACCCAAACGCGAAGAACACGAAGTTTTTTATCTTTTAAGTTAGCAGGTTTGATGAGGATGGCATCAAGATAAAGGTTGTCATCTGTGAGAATACCAAAGTGTTCCTCTACATAAGTGTTCATTTTTCTTGAAGTCCTTTTTCTCTACGAGTAATGGTTTAGACCTGACAGATACGATGTTGTCAGATTGTTTGATTTTGTCCTTTAGAACTGAGGATGAAATCTAGGTTTTGAGTTAAATGTGTGTATAAGCTGTTTTTAAATCAGGGCTCTGCCGGAGGGATTGCCTGTCAAGTTATCTCTAAAAAACCTGTCGGGTCTTGAGAGATTGAGCTTTTGTTAGCGAAAATTCTTTACAAACAGAGCAAATTTTGGGACACTGCTGACCCTGTTTTTTGTTTTTATCTGGGTTAATCCCGGTTCTAACCATGGGTTTGAGGCGAAGCTTTGCTAGATTACCTCTATGATTCTGGTTCAGGTGTCGATGTGGGTTCTGTTTTCACTTCAAAGGCATAGTTGGGGATGAATTCTATGACTCTTTGATAGGCTTCAAACAGGGTTTGGTTTGTGTCGAAGTAGCCACTTAACATTTCTTGCAAAATTACTGAGAAGGCTAATTCTCGGTATAAGGTGGTTACTAAACCACCTTGGTTTTGGGAAATGCCCCAGCGATTTGATTCTGCTACGCCATCCCGAAGTTGGATTGTTATCTGTTCGCCAAATAAATCTGAAAGGCTCTGTTCACCCCCTAGTAAAGGCTCTTGGCCCCAATTGTCTAGAAAGCGGGTTGGATTTTCGCGGGATCCTTCGCGCAGTGGTACTTTGCGTTCAGATTCGACAGCCAACCATTTTTCGTAGCCATCATTTAGCCAATACTCCACAAGGGCAACGGCCGTTTCTGTTTCAGCTTTTGTCGTGATGCCCAGGTTGGTAAACGTGCCAAAATTAGCCGATGATCCAGCAGCCCCGGAAATCATGGTGATGATACCACTGTTTTCTGCTAAATGCTTAAGATTGCTATTGCATTCTGGGCAAGATGGCAAATTGTTTTCATCTAATCCGGCCAATTGGGGCAAAATGGTTGGCGGCGACATGATCATGCCTGTGCGTCCTTCGAGATACGCATTGCGGGCACTGGTATCCGTTTGCACGCCAATGGGGCTGAATTGATGCACAATATCATAATAGAAATTGATGGCTTCCTGGCAAGCCGGTTCTGTAATCAGCACTTCTCCTGCTTCGTTGATGAGTTGGCAGCTGTTGGCAGCGGCGATATGCTCAAAGGCTTGTTGTGTGGAGCGCAGGTTTGATTCTGTGGGGATGACAAACCCCGAGCGTAGCTCTTCTCGATTATGAATGGCTTCTGCGGCCGCGAGCATGTCGGCGTAATTATCTGGCGCATCGAGGTTGCGCTTGGCGAACCAGTCGGTGCGATAAAGCAGGATTTGCTGGTAGCCATCGCTAGGCACTGCGGCGGGCTTGCCGTTCATGGAAACCAGGTCGAGTGCTGCTTGATTGAATGTATTTTGACCCAGGTGATTAACGGCCGTTTCCGCTGCATCTGGATTCAAAATGCCTTGTTCTGCCCACCCAATGGTGTATTCCAAAGGATGGATGACGATGTCTGGCAGCAGCTCCTGGTTTGTGGCAGCTGTTGTTTCCACTAATTCTGGCAGCAGGTTGGTTGCCACATACATCACTTCGACGTTGATATCGTACTCAGCCATAAAGCTGTCAATGATCTCTTGCACAGTTTCTTGATGCGCTTCTGATTTTTCATTGACCCAGACGGTAAGGGAAGGATTAGGGTCTCCATTTGGGCGCGATTCAGGTGTGATGGGAACGGCCGTTTCCGCTTCCAGAGATAAAATAACAGGTTCCGGCGTTGGTGAAGGCGGCAAAGCAGCTTGTGCCGTAGCAGTTGCTAACCGCGGTGGTTCCGGCAGCACCTGACAAGAAGCCACTATGAGCATCAGAACCACCAGGGCGAGCCAAAAGCAGGGGGACTGCAAGCTTGTGAAACGTGGTTGGCAAAAAACGCTTGAACGAAAAAGTAAAAATCTTTTCAAGATGAACTGTAAAATCAGCTGTTTTGATGAAAAATTCGTTTCAGAAGTTTGACAATGTTTCATGCATTCTCTCCATAGTGCATAGAGCCACATCACGCACCAGATTTTTAACCTCGAACTCCCGCAATAACGACATCAGCATGGCTCCCAATTCATCGACGGTTTGCTCGGCTGTCGTGCGTAAACGCCACTGATGCTGCCAGGAACGGCCGTTCCCCAGACCCAATAAAATATTTGTGTTTCCAATCTCGATTGCCATAACGGAGTGATTTTATAAGCGGCATACAGGGATGACAAGCAAACTCACAAAGGATTTACGATTGACGATTGATGGTAGGCACAGATGTTGAGTGCTGGGCAGTTGTGACTGACATAAAGACAAAGTGTCCCTTCATTTACTCGACATAACTGCAAATTTGTTACCATAAAACTTGACGTACCAGGGAAGCGCATGGTATTATGAGGCAGCTTTAAATTTTATGTATATTGGATTATGTCACATCAAAATGAACGAAGCACTCCGTGTTGAGAGATAATCAATCAATTGATGTCCCCTCAAAACGGGCGAAGATTAACAAAGGAGGCCATGCAATGGCGCGAAAAATTTTTATCATAATTTTGATTGTTGCCATCATACTCGTTGCCATTTTAGGTATCCAGAGGCTCTTGAATCGTGATGCAGGACAGGCAGAAGAATCAGATACGGATACCACAGCGATTGTTGAAGAAGGTGCAGCCAGGACAGAAGAAGGCGTTGTAGAAGAAGCTATTGAAGAAGTTCCAGAAACAGATACCTCAGATGGCGCCGAATCAACTGCTGCAGAAGCTCCCAGTGGTGAAGCCGTAACAGATGCAGCTGCCGGAGAAAAAGCTGGTGAAGCTGGTGAAGCTGGTGGAACTGAGGGCGGAGAAGCATCTCCTGCCGAAGAACCTGCTAAAGAGACCGATGGCGATGCCGCCACGGGTCAAGATGCGGGCAATGTGGCTCCCGATGCTGGTGAAGCTACAGCTGATGACACTGCGGCAACAGCTCAAGGTGAGAACGTCGCTTCCCAGTTAGGCACAGGGGGGCTTAATACCAGCCAACCTATGGCTTTTGTAGAGCCAGGCGTACCAACGCAACACACCGTTAACAATTTAGAATGGTTGGCGCAATTAGCTCGTTGCTATGGCACCACTGTAGCCGACATTCAACAGGCTAACAACTATACTTACCCAGATTTAATTGCTCCAGGTTGGGTGATTCATATCCAGAACCCGGGGAACGCTGGGCCAATTACGATCAACGATACGCCGTGCTTTATTTATCACACCGTGCAAGCGGGTGAAACGCTCTACAGCATTTCTGGTCAATACGGTATCCACGACCAATGGCTTGCTCGCATCAACGCCGTTTACAACTACATTTATGTGGGACAGACTTTGGTAATACCTAATTCAGATGATCCTGTTTTCACGCACCCCCCGGCGACACCATATTACTGCTCTGGCTGTGGTTGGTAGCCCGTTTATGTAGAACATTCATTTAAGAGTACACATCCATGAATAATTGACAGTATTGATGGATGCGCTCTCAGGACTGACGATGAAATAAAATATGGAATTGCATCGTCAGTTTCAAAGAATAGTTAAGGAAACGACTTCGTTGTCTCATTAAATTTTCGTTCCGAAGGAAAAGAGCTGTGCCCCATTCGACACAGCTCTTTTTTTGTTGTTGCCCTGGTTTTACTCGTCTGTAACACAGCCCTCAGATGCAGATTTTACATTTTTGATATATTTGTAAAGCGTACCGCGATTAGCTTTGTATGGGGGCATTTCCCAATTCTTTAAACGGGCAGCCAGTTCACTGTCACTCACATCCATGTTGATGGTATTGTTCTGGGCATCGATGGTGATGGGATCACCGGTTTGCACGAGGGCAATAGGGCCGCCTTCTTGTGCTTCTGGGGTGACATGACCGACGATGAAGCCATGACTGCCACCTGAAAAACGGCCGTCTGTCATCAGTGCCACGTCTTTGCCCAAACCCGCTCCCATGATAGCGCTAGTTGGCGTCAGCATTTCGGGCATGCCGGGTCCCCCTTTCGGTCCTTCGTAGCGAATCACAATCACATCACCTTTTTTGATTTCACCATTTTCCAAGCCAGTCAACATATCTTCTTCTGAGTCATATACCCGAGCCGTTCCTGTGAAGATGAGACCTTCCTTACCCGTGATTTTGGCAACAGCGCCTTCTGGTGCCAGATTACCACGTAGAATTTGTAGATGCCCCGTTTCTTTGATGGGCTTGTCTAACGGTTGCACAATGTCTTGACCCTCAGTTAGCCCAGGTAACTCTGCTAAGTTTTCAGCGATAGTTTTACCGGTAACGGTGAGGCAGCTGCCGTTTAGATAGCCATTCTCCAGCAGATATTTCATGATGGCGGGGGTGCCACCGATGTGATGCACATCTTCCATCACGTATTTGCCGCTGGGCTTGAGGTCAGCTAACAAGGGAACACGGTCGCTAACCGCTTGGAAATCGTCAATAGTGAGGTTGACGCCGACAGCACGGGACATGGCAATGAGATGCAGCACAGCGTTTGTGGAGCCGCCCAAAGCCATCACGACGACTATGGCATTCTCGAAGGCGGCACGAGTCATAATATCGCTGGGTTTGATGTTATTTTCTAGCAAAATGCGGATAGCTTTACCAGCGCGTACACATTCATCTAGCTTTTCATCAGATTCGGCTGGATAGGAGGCGCTGTAGGGCAAGCTCATGCCTAAGGCTTCAATAGCGGAGGCCATGGTGTTGGCGGTATACATGCCACCACAAGCTCCAGCTCCAGGACAAGCATGTTGCACGATCTCTTGGCGTGCTTCTTCTGTGATGGTGCCCGCGATATATTCGCCATAGCTTTGGAACGCTGAAACAATGTCGAGTTTATCATGCTGGGGGGTGCAGCCTGCTTTGATGGTACCACCATAAACCATAATGGCTGGGCGATCTAAACGAGCCATGGCCATGATGCAGCCTGGCATGTTTTTATCGCAGCCGGGCAGGGCGACGAGCGCATCGTACCATTGTGCGCCCATGAGCGTTTCGATGGAATCGGCGATGAGATCGCGTGATTGCAGTGAGAAACTCATCCCCTCGGTGCCCATGGCAATGCCGTCGCTGACACCGATGGTGTTGAAGCGCATCCCGATGAGGTTGGCTTCGCTGACGCCCTCTTTGACTTTGGCTGCCAGATCGAGCAAGTGCATGTTGCAAGAGTTTCCCTCATACCACATGCTGGCAATGCCGACTTGAGCTTTATCCATGTCGGCGGGCTGCATTCCGGTGGCGTAGAGCATCGCTTGGGATGCACCTTGCGATTTCCGCTGGGTGATACGTGAACTGTATTGATTGAGTTGGGTCATGATTCTTCTATTCCTTAATGAGTTGGTATTTTGGGGAAGCTATTTTCTCAGATTTCTGGAATTAGAAAACTTTTTGCTCTGGAACACACTTGTTCTGGGATTGGGAGTGCAAAATTAAAGAAAAGGATTAAAATCTGGATATGGCAAGGAAAATTGATACGAAAATATTGAAATCCCTGGTAGAAGTTGAAGATATTAGCACGATTTCTGTGCCAGCCTTGGCTGATTTAGTGCGACAAGATGAAGGGATTCAGCGTTCTTTGCCGGATGGTGTGTACCAGATTGACCCGCGCAATGGCGACCGTATCGTCTACGTGTCGCAGCGGTCAGCCCGCCCCCATGATAATCAGCCTGAGGAGCAAGATGGGGTGCTGCCAGAACGGCCGTGCCCTATTTGCCAGGGGACAACGACTGGTGTTGTGGATATAGCTGCCTTGAGTGAGGGGTATACCTTTATCAACAAGAATTTGTTTCCGTTGACTTATCCAGCTAAAAACTTTCCAGAGGGGCAAAACGTCCGGAATGAGGGTGTGGAGGGGCTTCATTTTTTGCAATGGTCGTCTTCATTTCATGAGCGAGATTTTCACAACTTGCCTTTAGCTGATTGTGTGGTGGTGATTCAGCGTTTGGCGGCTTTGGAGCAGAAGTTGTTGGCGGCGGGTGAGGGGCATGTGTTGATCACGAAGAATTATGGTCACCTTGTTGGCGGCTCGTTGTTTCATGGACATCAACAGATTGTGTTGAGCAATCGGACACCACGCCGTTTTTTGGACAACGGCCGTTTCCAGCATGAACACGACGAACCATTCTCCGCCTATCTCTGGCGTAAAACCCCGCCAGAACTCGTCGTTAAGGATTACGGAACGGCCGTTCTGGTGGTTCCCTATTTCATGCGCCGTCCCTATGACATGATGTTGCTCATGAAGAACAGTGAGCGGCGCTATTTACACCAGTTAGATGATGGAGAAGTAACGGCCGTTGCCCAAGCGTGGCAGGAAGGCACTTGCGTCATGCGCACAGTCATGCCAGCCATGGGCCGCGAGCTGGCCTACAACATCATCACCAACAATGGGCTTGGGGCTGGGCTTTACTTCGAGTTTTTGCCATACACCCAGGAAATCGGGGGATACGAACATCTCGGTCTTTACGCTTGCCAGGCAGATCCGTATCGGGTTGCCGAACACATCAGAGCGTTGATTCCAGGTTAGAGATAGCATTCCTTCCCGTTCCTTGAAACTGATGATGCAATTCTGTATTTTGTTTCATCGTCACTCCTAAAGCAAGGGGCTGTGTTCTGTGTACTCCCCTTCATCATTCAGTGTGGAGGTGTTTAGCCATGATAGTCGGCATGGATTTCGGTACCACTAACTCTGGCATGGCGCTGTATAACGGCCGTTCTGTAACCCTACTCCCCCTCGACCCCTCCAACACCAACCCGCGCGTGCTGCCCACCGCCATCTACGTCACCAACGAACAGGGCATCGTCATTGGTCGTGCCGCCATTGATCAATATTACCGCGACAACATTGGCCGCCCCGTCAAGCTGCGCAAAGTATGGATCGGTGAACTGGAAGTGTATGCTGAAGACATGTACTACGTCACCGACGCCTATGCCTTTGTCGATGTGCTGTCGCCAGGGCGCTTGTTCCTTTCCGTCAAGACCAGCTTGCGTGATGAAAACTACCCGGGCACCGTGGTCGGCCAAAATTATTACGCACTGGAGAACTTGATAGCCTTGTACCTGACGGCCGTTAAAATCCGTGCTGAGCAGCTGTTGGGGGAACAACTCACCCAAATTGTTCTCGGTCGTCCAGTTCGTTTTGCTCAAGACCCCGAACATGACTCTCTGGCACAAGCGCGTTTGCTGCAAGCCGCCTTCCGCGCAGGCTACGAAAAAGTTTACTTCCAGTACGAACCCGTCGCTGCTGCCTACAGCTACGAAACTACCATCAACAAGCCAGAAAACATCCTCATCTTCGACTTTGGTGGTGGCACCCTCGACATCACCGTCATGCGGCTGGGTGACGCCAGCCAACGCCAGGTCTTAGCCACCGGCGGTATTCCTGTAGCTGGTGATGTCTTCGACCAAAAGCTGGTACGCGCCAAACTGCCTAAACATTTTGGTGAAGGCACCCAATACGGCGACCGGCGCAAAGCGTTGACCACGCCTCAATGGATTTACGATGCCTTTTCTGACTGGCAAAAGCTGTTGGAACTACAAAGCGCCGAGAACCGACGCATTTTAGAGGACATTGCCCGTACGGCACGCCATCGTTACCAAATTGAGATGTTGTTGGCATTGGTTTCCAGCAACTACGGCCTCAAAATGTTCGACCAAATAGAAGCGACCAAGAAGCAGCTTTCTACAAAACGGGGTGCAGAAATTTTGCTGGCAGGAGAAGGCTTTAACGTTCGTGATTTTGTGACACGCACTGAGTTTGAAGGCATTATCCGCCCCGAAATTCGTGCCATCGAAACGCATTTACTGGAGACGGTGCAAGCCTCTGGCTTGGAACCGGGCGACATCGACGCTGTGATTCGCACCGGGGGATCGTCGGAGATCCCCGTGTTTCACGAGATGCTGACCCGCCATTTTGGCGCAGACAAGGTGAAGGCGATTGATACCTTTAGCAGTGTCACCGCAGGGTTAGGGGTGATCGCGCATGGCATTGAGCAAGGGGAGATTGATGCAGCAAGCTGCACGCCAGACGACCTGGCACAGTTCAAGCAGCTAGATACGCATCAACCCAATGTGCCCGCCATCAACTTGGAGTTGTTGCAGCGGCGTATCATCCTGGCAGAAGGGGCGGTGGCTGCTGTTTCGGAGGAAGAGTCCCCACTGGAATCGGGGCAGGCGTTGATGTTGGTCAGCGAGGATGGCAAGATTGTTTTGCTGCCAAATTCTTTAAGGCAGAGACGCCAGGACGCAGCGGGGGAGAGGGGCAAGGTGGCAGAATGGCCAGGGAGCACGGTAACGGCCGTTTGGGTGACAGATTGGGATGCACAGATATTGCTGATCACCACCCATTACCGTTTTTTGTTGGCGACGCCACGACAGTTAGCAGACTGGCAGCGCATGGGGTTAACATTGGGCGATATGCACAAGCTAGAGCGGGAGGAACGGGTGTGTGCGCTGGCTAACTGGACGGCCGTTTCTCAATTGCCTAAACTGCTCCTGGTCACTAGCGCTGGCATTGCTCGCCCATATCCTACCAACGTGCTGGCCAGCAGCATCCAAGCCCCGGTGCCGTTCAAGTTTGACCATCCGCTGGATGGCATTGTGGTTTCGGCACTGGGCATTACTGGCCGTGAGGAGCTGGTGATGACGACACGCTCGGGTCGGGGGGGACGCTGGCCAGTTAGCACATTGCGTACTTCGGGCACGCAAGCCCTCAATCTCCACGGTGATGATCGAGTGACGGGGGCGGTGCTGACAAACCAAGATGAGGCGTTGTTGCTGCTCACGGCTGATGGCTATGCTCGTAAACTGGCGGCTGAGTGGGTCGAGGTGCCGCCGAAGCCCAACCGTAAGGGTAAATCCTTGGTGGCTCGGAGGAGTGCTGTGGTGGGAACGGCCGTTATCGCTGCTAACACCTCTCTCTATGCCCTGACTAACACCCAGTTGCTGCCCATCGAACCGGAGGGATTACCGCTGGAGCGTTCGACGAAAAGTCACCGTCTGCTTAAAATGTCCACAGAAGAACAGATCAGTGGCATCATGTCAACAACTTTGAGCCATCCCTGTTGACTTGCTCTGCGCTAACCCCACGTTATGTTAAAAAAATGATATGCGAAATTCCAGAGTGATAACGGCCGTTTTGCGCATTACATTTTTAATATTTTAAGGAAAACCCATTGACGGCCGTTTTCTTTCTAGTTTATAATGAATCTACGTTTTTTAACAAAAAGCCATGCTATATCGCCCCGGTTGATACGTAAGCGGGGTCAGGTTATGCGTAATAGAGTCTCCTCTAGTGTTGCCCGAACGCTTCCGGCGTGTTAATGAGGCTGGAGCCAACACCTGTCAATGGCCACCAAGGGATTCGTCAACATCCATACGCCCACCAACCTGATCTGTTTTTATGACTTACGTCCCTCGCCGGGGTTTCTTTTTGAACGATCAAAAGACGAAAATGCATAGTTCCCTCCTTTGCCCTCAATGTGGCATGGCTGCCAGTGACCCTGAAAAACGGGGAGTAATGTTTAGACGATCCTACGTCAGTTGACCACACTCATTTAAAGGAATGATGAAAGAACGCAAAACGCCATTTTTTAAGAGACCTGTTGTCCGTATTTTTCTAATCTGGATGATCCAAACGATTGCTTTGCTGTCCATGGCCTGGCTCATGGATGGTGTGACGCTTGATAGCCTGGGCACAGCGGTGGCCAGTGCGGCTGTCATTGGGTTGCTGAACGCTTTCCTCTGGCCATTATTCAGCCGCATATTCCTGCCATTTGCCGTGTTAACTTTTGGGTTGGTGGCCTTGTTGCTCAATGGATTCATCGTCTGGCTGGCATCAGAATTTGTGGCAGGTTTTACGGTGTCTGGGTATTGGGTGGCGTTTTGGCTTTCATTGGGGATGGCCGCTATCAACCTTATTTTGACGACGCTGCTCACTATTGACGATGACCATTCCTGGACGCGCTATCAAGTGAAACAGCGCATGAAACGTGCTGAACACCCTGAGGAGACAAATGTTCCGGGTATTTTCTTCCTGGAAATTGATGGCCTGGCAGAGCCAATTTTGCAAAAAGCGTTAGATGAAGGTTATATGCCAACCCTGAAAGGCTGGGTAGATAGTGGCACTCATGTCATTACACCATGGGAGACAGATACCTCTTCGCAAACGTCAGCCAGCCAGGCAGGTATTTTGCATGGAAATAACAGCAATATTCCGGCATTTCGTTGGTATGATAAAGAAACGAAGAAAATTGTGGCTTCTAGCAATACCCAAATGCTGCCGATTTTGGAGAAAGATCACTCGGATGGTAATGGGCTTTTATCTGACAACGGGGCTAGTCGGGGAAATTTGTTTTCTGGGGATGCACCGTATGTGATGGCAACGGCCAGTACGATCACCGACCGTTCCAAGTTTCACGCTTCTGAATTTCAGGCGTATTTTGCCAATCCGTACAATACGGGGCGCACGCTGCTGCTGTTTTTGTGGGATATGGTTTTGGAGAAATGGCAGTTTTGGCGGGCTCGAAGAAATCATGTTTACCCTATTTTGGATAAGCAGCATCGTGGTGGTATTTATCCGTTGATTCGAGCTACGATGACCGTGGTGATGAGGGAGTTGAACATTTATACACTGTTAGGG
>PDQY01000161.1 GCA_002746795.1 Chloroflexota bacterium
ACCCCCTATTTTGATAATACGACTCCGAACTGGGGAAAATCCGCCATCTTCTGGTTTGGTGAAAATGAACAAGGTATGCCCAGTCGAAACTATGCTGATGTGCGCACGGCATACACCGACGATGCCTTACATATCCGTGTGACAGTAGTAGATTACTACCTGTGGTATCCCCCCAACCCCACCCCTTTAACTGACCTGACTCAATATGATGCAGCAGCCATCTACTTAGATACAAACCTCGATAGAGCAACAACGCCACAAACAGACGATTATTTATTTCTTGTTAGTGCCCGTCAATGGCAAGATATGGAGAATTATGTACGCCAGGCGAGAGGTAACGGCAGCCATTGGGATACAGCCTGGACACCAGAAGCTGAATGGACAGGTTTCTCAGAGATGTCATGGAGCTGCAACCCTGGTCCCAATAGCAATGTTTGCGGTATCGATTATGGATGGACAGCCATTTTCAAGATTACGTGGTCAACATTAGGGTTTTCTGGCACGCCACCAGAGGAGACTTTGTTGGGTTTGGGTGTACGTCTTTATGATCGTGATAATCAGCCTCCTGCAGGGTATGTCTCTCCAGAGTATTGGCCTGAAACCTTTGAAGCCAATAATCCATCTAGTTGGGCAGAAATTCACTTGGGCGATGCGAATTACCAACCAGCGACCAGTGACCCAGAGGGCACAACGATGCTCCGCGCGGCAACACCTTTAGACAACTCTGTGGAGGATGCCTGGCTAGGTGGTGGCACTGATGGCATTGGAGGTCATGTCGGTGGAGGCAGTGATATCAATCATGGTGATGATGAAAGATTGTTCATCGGCAGCGAAACGGCTCCAACCCATTTTCCTTTTTTCAACAAATCTTTTCTGCGGTTCTCTCTCGATGATATTCCACCTGATAAAGAGATTATCTCAGCTACACTCACGCTCCATCATTGGGGCAATGCCGGTCAAAGCTCAGGTCTGGCTAGACCATCCTGGGTTTCCCTGTTTACGATTAGTGATCCCTGGGAAGAGATGTCCATTACCTGGAACAATGCGCCATTGGCACAAGAAAATATTGCAGCTACGTGGGTTTATCCTTTGACTTCTTTTTCCGGTTGGCCGGGCGTGGCTTATGATTGGGACGCCACAAAAGCAGTGGCCGAAGCTTACGCTGCGCATGAACCGGTCAGTATGGCTATCTACAGCTCGGATAATGCGCGAGACACAACAAAATATCTCACATCGTCTGAGACGGGCATTACTGACCCTCCTGCGTATTGGAACTGGAATGAAGAAGGTCGGCCTACGCTAACTGTGGTGTGGGGTGAGCCACTTGATGATTTTCTCTTGAGCGCATCTCCTTCAATACAGGCTGCAGCGGCAGGCGATAGTGCTGCTTATCACATTCATGTTCAACCAACTGGTAATTTCAGTTCAGCTGTTACTTTGACTGCAACTGTGCCTGTGAACATGGCGTACAAGCTGATTCCTGATGTGGTGGCAGCGCCTTATCAAGAGGCCATACTTACGGTAACGGATCTGCATCCCGAGCCAGTTCTCATGCCTGGCGAATGGTGTACGCTCCACGTTACCGGGACGACTGAATTGATCACGCAAACCAAGAGCATCAGCCTGGACTTACTTGTGGGAGGAGCCAGAGCCTATTTGCCATCAATCACAAAATAGATAGCAGGGACAGAAACGGCCGTTTCCGTCCCTGCTTCCACTTCAATCAACACAAACCACCCAGTTGCTCTCAATAGCTGCCCGTTTTCCATGAGCAATCCCCCTTACTCACCGCCAGGACATGACATCTATCACTTGACACCTTTCCCAGAATAATCGACACTTTACGGCACAAATGCCCATGCACATCCATCTCGTATTTTGCATGGCATCATTTTCAGGAGCACATTCATGAATTCTACTCCCTCTGAACTAATGATCGTTAACGCCTCCCGAGCCCTTAAAGGCAACCGTGTTGTGTTTGTCGGTGTTGGGCTGCCCAATATCGCCTGCAATCTGGCGCGGCGCAGCCATTCACCCGAGATAGAACTAGTCTACGAGAGCGGCGTGTTTGGGGCGCGTCCAGCCCGTCTCCCCCTCTCTATCGGCGATCCAACCTTGGTAAGCCGTGCCACCTCCGTCACCAGCATGGCAGACTTGTTCATGTATTATCTGCAAGGCGGCCTAGTTGATGTAGCCTTACTCGGCGGGGCCCAAATCGACCGTTTCGGCAACCTCAACACCACCATCATCGGCAGCTATACCAATCCCAAAGTGCGTTTACCCGGGTCTGGTGGTGCCTGCGAGATCGCTATAAACGCCAAGCAAATCTTTATGATTATGCGTCTCAAACGACGCGCATTCGTAGAAAAGCTAGATTTCCTGACCAGTCCAGGACATCTGGATGGCCGTGATCAACGAGCTAAGTTAGGCGCCCCTGGTCAGGGACCCTCTCTCGTCATTACAGATAGGGCACTATTTGACTTCGACAATCCCGAACACGAAATGACATTGACCGAAATAGCCACTGGTGAAACTGTAGACAGCATACAAGCAGATGTGGCCTGGCCACTGCGAGTATCACCCCATCTCAAAAAGATGACACCACCCACCAATGAAGAGTTAAACATCATTCGTTTACAGTTAGACACAGAAGGAAGATACCGGTAATCCGTATCTCCCCCGCCCGAACCCTTCCCCTGAGATGGGCAAGGAGCTGACTCCTTCCCGCCGCGAGAGAGAGCTGGGGAAAGGGTAACGAGGTAAACATCCCATGAATAAACTCTACAAACACCCACAAGGACACGTGTTTTATCGAAAAATGAACCATGCTCGCCCCATGATTTCACACGGCGAAGGAATCTATCTTTACGACAAAAGTGGCAAGCGCTACCTGGACGGTTCTGGCGGCCCACTTGTTGTGAATGTGGGTCACGGCCGTTCTGAAATCATAGATGCGATGAGTAAACAAGCCCAAACAGCCGCTTACGTGCATGGCACCATGTTCACCAGCAAAGCGCTGGAAGATTATTCCAGTGAGCTAGCAAAAATCATGCCCATCCAAGACCCACGTTTCTACTTTTTGAGCAGCGGCTCTGAAGTGGTAGAAGCGTCAATCAAACTGGCACGGCAAATTCAAATGGCGCGTGGTGAACATTATCGCTCGCTCATTATCTGCCGCTCCTTGAGCTACCACGGCATGACAATGGGCGCCCTCAGCATTAGCGGGCGACCCGGCCTGCGCACCCCTTATTTGGGCATGATGAAAAACATGCCCCACATTCGCCATCCTTACCCTTATCGCTTTCCTGCCTCTGGCAAAGAATTAGCAGATCGGTTAGAAGAGATCATTCTAGCTTACGGACCAGAAAATGTAGCTGGCTTCATTGCTGAACCCATTAGCGGAGCCAGCTTAGGTGCCGTAGTGCCGCCAGACGAGTATTGGCCACGTGTGCGCGAGATTTGTGATACGTATGGCGTCTTGCTCATTGCAGATGAAGTGCTAGTTGGTATGGGGCGCACAGGAGAATGGTGGGCTATCAATCATTGGTCTGTTGAACCAGACATTTTAGTGACATCCAAAGGAACAGCTGGCGGTTACTTCCCATTAGGCTGGATCGCGGCAGCAGGCAGCGATGTCAACCAAATTCAATGCGCCTTAGGTGATTTCAACCACGGCGGCACATATAGCCATCATGCTGTCGGGGCAGCAGCTGGTTTAGCTACGCTAAAAATTATACAAGAAGAAAACTTAATCAAGAATGCCGCCAAACTAGGCCCGTTTATCAACAAAAAATTACATCATGCCTTTTCCGAACACCCCAACGTGGGTGACATCCGGGGACGCGGTGCCTTTTGGGCCTTGGAATTCGTGCTAAACCGGGCAACAAAGGAACCTTTCTCCCCTGACGATCATATCGCTACACGCATTGTGAAGCGAGCCTTTGAACTGGGTTTAATTGTGTATTATTCTCAAGGTTGTGTTGATGGAGACAAAGGTGATTTAATCATGTTGGGTCCACCGCTCATCATTAACAAAGAACAAGTCAAGGAGATGGTTAATATTTTGGAAACGGCCGTTTCCGATGTATTAACCTAGTTTAACAGAGCACACATGCACGCCCACGGGGTACAGACCAGCTCTGTATCCCGTTTTTTGTGTTAGCTCAAAATAACAACTAATTTGAAAACGATATGAGACTTTTACGTTACCTTTCACCCATCCAAACCATTTTGCTCGGATTCACCCTGCTATCCGTTATAGGGGCACTCATCCTGATGACACCGCTGGCCTCGCCCACACAGACCTGGCAGCCATTCCTGGATGCGCTCTTCATGGCCACCTCTGCCATTTCCACCACAGGTTTAGGCGTTGTCAGCGTCAGCGACCATTACAATCAATTTGGGCAGATCGTCATGCTCATCCTGGTTCAAATTGGAGGCTTAGGATACATGACCTTGATCGCCTTCACCCTCTACCTGTTTGGGCGTCGTCTGTCCATGCACGGCGGCTCTCTCATGCAAGAGACCATTGCCGCTCCCTCTCGCGGTGAGATCAAACAGTTTGTCAAACAAGTGATCTGGTTTACCACCGTTTTTGAGCTGCTAGGCACCATGGCATTAACACTGTTCTGGCTGCAAGAGTTCCCCATTGCCAAAGCTTTGTATTACGGCATATTTCATGCCATTTCAGCATTCTGCACAGCTGGATTTGCCTTATTCGACAGTGGCTTTGAGGCTTACCGGGATCATGTCATCTTCAACCTTATTATCAACAGCCTTTCAATCAGTGGTGCCATGGGTTTCTTTGTATTGGGCGAATCACAAATCGTACTGCGCAAAATGTGGCAGCGAGAACCCCACCGTCTTTCCATCCACAGCCGTTTAGCCCTCCTGGTGTTACTCTTGATGATTGTAGGAGAAACGGCCGTTATCCTCATCGCAGAAACGCCACCAGAAACCACACAACCCAAACCAGGCGTGATGGTCGCCGCCTTCCAAGCAATCACCGCCGCCAGCACCACCGGCTTCAACACCATCGACATTGGCAGCATGTCTGACACCTCCCTCGCCACCACCGGTGCCCTCATGTTTGTGGGATCACCGGCTGGCGGCACCGGTGGCGGCATCAAATCCACCACCTTTGGTGTCCTCATTCTTTGGTTGTGGGCATTTCTGCGCGGACGAGAAGATGTCAACGTTTTCGACAGACGCCTTCCCACCTCCACCCTTGTGCAAAGTGTCGGCATCGCCTTAACCGCCGCGATCTGGCTTTTTATGAGTACAGTCATTCTCACATGGACAGAAAAACTGGCATTTTTACCTGTAATGTTTGAAGCAGCCTCTGCCCTCGGCACCGTCGGACTTTCCACCGGCATCACATCAGAACTGAGCAGCGCCGGCAAAATCATCATTACCCTGACCATGTTCATCGGTAGAGTCGGCCCCTTAGCTGTGGCAACCTCCATCTTTGGCTCCTCCGTCAAGACACTTTACCGCTATCCATCAGAAGAAATCTTCGTGGGCTAATTTGTGTAAATCCGTAGCAAAGATAAAATCAAACAACAGGTAACAACTTATGCTGAGGAAATTTACATCATGAACCAAAAAAACATATTCCAACGTTGGCAAGCATTTCGGCAAAGACCAAAAACTTCAGAAGATCAAGAAAAAGAGATGTATAACGGCCGTTGGCGCGAGTTTGTCGTCATTGGTATGGGGCGCTTCGGCAAAAGCGTCGCCATCACCCTCACAGAACTAGGCCACGACGTTCTCGCAATCGACAACAACAAAGAACGAGTACAGCAGCTCAGCACCAAACTCCCTAACATCATCCAGCTCGACGCCACCAACGCTGAAGGCCTACGTCAAGTGGGAATTGAAAACTTTGACACAGGGCTTATCTGCATGAGCGGTAATTTTGAGAGCAGTCTCCTCACCACCACCCTGCTGCTCAAATTTGGCGTCAGTCGCGTAATCTGCAAAGCCAGAACCCATACACAAAAAACAATTCTCGAAACCCTGGGAGCCAACAAAGTCATCTTGCCAGAACACCAAGCAGGTGTACATTTAGGTCGTCAGTTAGCAACACGTCATTTCATCGACTTCCTGGAAGTCAACGAAGACATTGGCATTATCGAATTAGAAGCCCCACCCCGGCTCTTTGGCAAAACCCTGGCTCAATGTGAATTGCGCAAGCAAATGGGCCTATCAGTCATCGCTATCGACAGAAACACAAACATCATCGCCAATCCCAGCGCAGATTTTAAAATAGAAACAGGCGATGTGTTAATGGTCATTGGCCGCATCGAAGACGCCGAAAAATTATCACCTTATTCTTGAGCAAATAACAACTCAAACCAGCTCCAACCATTTCCATAAGGCCTCGTCAGTTTCAAAAAACAGCAAGAAAACAACGTCGTCGTATAATTTAATTTCCATTCCTAAGCGAATTTTTGCAAGCCATTGACACGTATGACGCGCCGTGTTATAAATACCCCATAATGATGCAGTGCGTCATTTTTTGTGATTACTTCCCATTAAAAACCAGGGATCCGTCAACAGTGAGCAGTGATCAGTAAACAGGGCAGATGAGTCATATTTACTTGAGTTTAGGCACCAACCTGGGTGATCGCCCAGCAAACTTAGCACAAGCTTTGCACGGGCTGAAACAGCAAATGACAATAACGGCCGTTTCCCACGTCTATGAAAGCGAGCCCTGGGGTGTTTCTGACCAGCCCCCCTTCTTAAACATGTGCCTCACCGGCAAAACCACGCTGGCACCACACGACCTCTTAGATTTTTGCAAACAAATTGAAACAGAAATAGGGCGGACACCTACCTTCAAATGGGGGCCGCGCCTCATCGACATCGACATCTTATTCTACGACAACATGATCATGGCAGACGAGACCCTTTCCATCCCCCATCCCTTCGTTGATGAACGCGCTTTTGTCCTGGTGCCCCTGGCCGACATCGCACCAGACTTCGAACACCCACAAACCAACACTTCCGTTGCCCAAATGCTGGCTGAAGTATACACAACGGCCGTTTACCAATTACCAGAGCAGCCCAACATCATGAGTGCATACCCTTAATCCTCTCCATTACAGGGGAAGAAAACAGATTGGGGAAAGAGCAAAAATTTTCAAGGAACTACCATCAATGACAACAACACCAACCAGATTCAATTGGGGTGAACGCACCTACATCATGGGCATTCTCAACGTCACCCCCGACAGTTTTTCTGGTGACGGTGTCGGCGGACAAGCAGAAGAAAAAATCATCGCCCAGGCAGTTACTCAGGCCAAACAATTTGTGGCCGACGGGGCAGACATCATCGACATCGGTGGCGAAAGCACCCGTCCTGGCAGCACCCCAGTCAACGCCGCCGAAGAGTTGGCGCGAGTGATACCAGTGATTAAAGCAGTGCGGCAAGCCGTAGACGTGACCATTTCCATCGACAGCTACCGCGCTTCCGTCGCTGAGGCCGCCCTGGCCGCAGGCGCCAATTGGCTCAACGACATCTGGGGCGCACGCCTAGATCCAGACATGGCAAAATTGGCAGCACAAACAAACTGCCCCATTGTACTCATGCACAATCGCAGTAAACCAAAAGACGCCGTGCAAGAAAAAAAATTAGGCGGGCACTTCGTCGGCGTCAAATATGACAACCTAATCGCCGACATCAAGCAAGAATTACAAACAAGTATCGACATTGTCCTAAAAGCAGGTGTCAAAACATCTCAAATCATCCTCGATCCCGGCATCGGCTTTGGCAAAACCATTACACAAAACTTACAACTGCTCAACCAGATAAACCAGTTCAAAACGATGGGATTTCCCATCTTAATCGGTTCGTCGCGCAAATCATTTATTGGCTACACCCTCGATTTGCCGCCAGACCAACGTATAGAAGGCACAGCGGCCACAGTCGCCATAGGCATTGAGCGGGGAGCCGACATTGTGCGCGTCCATGACGTAGCAGCAATGGCTCGGGTCGCCCGCATGACAGATGCTATCGTGAGAAAATAAAAGGATTGGCTAACTAGAAAGATGATGTCAGCGGTGAGCCGCAATCAGTGGTCGGTTTACGGTTTACAGCTTACACATCATCCCAGCAAAACCCACACAGCCATTAACATTAATTAGGAGCTGCACATGATCAATTTTGAACTAGACCAAGAACAAAAAATGCTGACCGATGCCATCAGCCGTCTTGCAGAAGAACGCATACGAAAGGTATTTCGGGATGCAGACGAGGAAGGCAAACTGCCCCCTGACATCATTCAAGCAGGCTGGGAAATGGGCGTACTGCCCACCAGCATCCCCGAAGAATATGGTGGGTTTGGCGAATACTCAGTGACAACAGGCACCCTGGCCGCCGAAGAATTCGCCAGAGGTGATTTGGCCACCGCCCTCTATATCATGACCCCCAATTTAGTCGCTGTCCCCGTCATGTTAGCTGGCACCGACGCCCAAAAAGAGACCCAACTACCGCTCTTCTGCGAAGAAAGCCTGCCCAAAGTCACCGCCGCCCTCACCGAGCCAGTGATCCAGTTTGACCCAAGGAAGTTGAAGACAACGGCCGTTCTCCAGGGTGAAGATTACATCCTCAACGGCACCAAAAGCTTCGTCCCCCTGGCCGCAGACGCCGAAACCTTCCTGGTTTACGCCAACGAAGACGGCGCCACCCAAGCCTTCTTTGTCCCCGCTGATGCCGAAGGATTTGCAGTACTCGACAAAGAAAAATTGATGGGCATACGCGCCCTGCCCACCTACCAGGTGAAACTAGACAACGTGCGCATTTCCGCCGTCAACAAACTGGGTGGCAACAAAGGCATTCACTTCGACCTCATCCTCAACCACAGCCGCATCGCCTTAGGGGCATTGGCTGTAGGCATGGCCAAAGGCGCCCTGGAATACGCCAAAGAATACACCAAACAGCGCGTCCAGTTCGGCGAGCCAGTCGCCCACCGCCAAAGCATCGCCTTTATGCTGGCTGAAATGGCCATGGACATCGACGGTGGCCGATTACTGGTATGGGAAGCCGCCTGGCAGCTCGACAAAGGCAAAGAAGCCACGCAAGCCACCACCGTCATGAAATATTACATCGACGAGATGGTCATGAGCGTTTGCGACCGCGCCCTACAAGCACTTGGGGGGTACGGTTACATCCGTGAATACCCAGTTGAATTATGGTTAAGAAACGCCCGTGCCTTTGCCACATTTGATGGGATGGCGATTGTTTGATTTACAATGGAGGCTATAATGATTGATTTTGAAATTCCCGAAAAAATCACCAATGAACTACAAATGGCTAAAATGGTAGCCGAATCAATAATGCGGCAGTATTCCCGTTACTACGACGAACATGAGCATGAACGTCCCGTAGAATACATCAACATGATGTGGCCCATTATGCGCGAACAATACAAACGCTCCACTGCCAAGCTGCAAAATGGCAATGGCAGCAGCGCCAAAAAGAAGGATGGGCCCGATTTCAGCCTCGTCCGTCTGATTCTGATGATTGAAATGTTGAGCTGGGGCGATGCCGGGCAGTACCTCTGCACCCCTGATCCCGCACTGGGCGGTGCAGCTGTGCAAGCAGTGGGCACAACCGAGCAAAAAATCCGCGTTCTAGGCAAGTTTGGCGAAGGCGACCCCAAATGGGGAGCCATGGCCATGACAGAACCAGGTGCCGGTTCAGACACAAGCAACATCCGCACCACAGCCGTACTCGATGAAGAAACCAACGAATGGGTACTCAACGGCGAGAAAATCTTTTGCACCAACGGCGGTCTGGCGCTGGATGAATCAGATGGCTTCGTGGTCGTCTGGGCTACAGTTGACCCCACAGCAGGCCGCGCTGGCATGAAATCCTTTATCGTCGAATCAGGCGCTCCCGGCGTCACCGTCGCCAAGAAAGAACACAAGCTCGGTATCCGCGTCAGCGATACCGTCTCCATCATCTTCGACAACGCCCGCATCCCCGCCGACAACATCTTGGGCAGTGCCGAAGTGCAAAAACGAGACGGTTCCACCAAAGGCTTCAAAGGCGCCATGGCCACCTTCGACGCCAGCCGACCAGCCGTAGCCGCCAGCGCCATGGGCATTTGCCGTGCCGCGCTAGAGTTCACACAAGCCAAGCTCAAAGAAGAAGGCATTGAAGTCGATTACACCAAACCCAAGAACCAGATGACCGCCATGGAACGGGATCTGCTAGAAATGGAAGCGCGTCACAAAGCAGCCTGGCTGCTCACCCTGCGCTCCGTGGCGTTAATGGCTCACGGCAAACCCAATCGGTTAGAAGCCAGCATGTGTAAAGCCCGCGCCGGCGAAACCGTCACCTGGGTCACGCAAAAAGCAGTTGAACTGCTCGGTCCCATGGGCTACACTCGTGAATGGCTCACCGAAAAATGGATGCGCGACGCCAAAATCAACGACATCTACGAAGGCACCAAGCAAATCAACACCTTGATCGTTGCTCGTAGTATTCTCGGCTACTCAAGACGCGAATTGAAATAAAAACTCAGTAAACAGGAGAAACCCCTATGACCTACCGCATTGACAAAGTTGGCATCGTCGGGGCCGGTACGATGGGCGGCGGCATCGCGGCTCATCTGGCAAACATCGGCATTCCCGTCGTGCTTCTCGATATTCCCACGCCCAATCTGAGCGATGAGGAAAAGAACGATCCCCAAGCGCGGAATAGACTGGTGCAAAGCCTGTATATGCGCATGGCTAAGGCCAAACCAGCCAATCTAGCACGCAAAGATCGGGGCGACCTCATCACCGTCGGCAATACAGAAGATAATTTTGATCTTCTAGCTGACTGCGATTGGGTGGTTGAGGTGATCATTGAGCGGCTGGATCTGAAGCAATCGCTTATGGCAAAACTGGAAGCGGTGTGCAAACCCACCGCCATCATCACCAGCAACACCTCCGGTATTCCCATTCACCAAATCACCGACGGCCGTTCTCAATCTTTCCGCTCCCGTTTTCTAGGCACCCACTTCTTCAATCCCCCCCGCTACCTGAAACTACTTGAAATCATCCCCACCCCTCAAACAGATCCCGCCGTGACCAACTTCATGGTTGCATTTGGCCGGGACGTGCTGGGCAAAGGTGTGGTGGTGTGTAAAGACACGCCCAACTTCATCGGCAACCGTTTCTTTGCTGTGGCTGCCTCTTACGGCATTGAACATGGGCTGCAAAACGGCTACTCCGTGGCTGAAATCGACGCCATCACCGGCCCGCAAATCGGCCGTCCCAAAACCGCCACCTTCCGCTTGCTGGATCTGGTGGGGTTAGACGTGATGGGGCATGTCAACAAAAATCTGTACGAAGGCGTGCCTGACGACCGCTATCGTCAAATATTACAGCCAGAAAAGACAACGGCCGTTATGAGCCAAATGATCAAAAACAAATGGTTAGGGAATAAATCAGGTCAGGGTTTCTACAAAAAAGATTTCATCGACGGCAAACGTGTTTTCCTGACACTTGATCCCGACACCATGGACTACGTGGACGGCGGCAAACCCCGCTTCGACTCCATCGGTGCCACGCGCAAAGTGGAAGATTTGGGTGAACGGCTGCGCAACTTCCTAGAGTTCCAGGATCGCGCCGCCGATTATGCCCGCGACATCCTCTTCTACGGCTTCGCCTACGCCGCTTACGTCGCTCAAGAGATCGCCTACAAACTCAGCGACATCGACAACGCCATGCGCTGGGGTTTTGCCCACGAAGCAGGCCCCTTCCAAATGTGGGACATGCTTGGTGTAGCAGAAACGGTCGCTAAAATGAAAGAGGCAGGTCTCGACGTGGCTCCTTGGGTGCAAGAGATGCTAGACGCAGGCTGCCACAGCTTCTACCAAAACGGCAGCTGCTACGATTGGGATAGCCAATCCTACAAACCATTGGCCGTTGATAAAAATACGGTCATCGTTAAAGATTTACACCGGGCAGGCAAAGAAATAGTTGGTAACGACAGCGCCAGTTTGCTCGATATGGGCGATGGCGTACTCCTCCTTGAATTCCATGCCAAGATGAACGCCATCGACGACAACATCATCGCGCTGGGTCATGAAGCGTTAGCCAAGCTGGAACGCGATTTCGACGCCATGGTGGTAGGCAACGATGCCGACAACTTCTGCGTTGGTGCCAACATCTTTGCCATTGGCGTGGCCGCCGGTTCAGGCCATTGGAACGTTTTAGACAAGATGATCTACGACCTGCAAAGCCTGACCTACAACTTGCGCCATTCATCGAAACCAGTGGTAACGGCCGTTCAAGGCATGGCGTTAGGTGGCGGTGTAGAAATGGCGCTGGGCGGTTGGGAAGCAGTAGCCAACCACGAAAGCTACATGGGTCTCGTCGAGTTTGGCGTGGGTCTCATTCCCGCTGGTGGTGGCTGTAAAGAAGTGTTGCGCCGCCAGGTGAACCCCACCATGCGCACCGCCAACGCCGATCCGGTGCCAGTTGTGCAAGCTGCCTTCGAGCAAATCGGGCTGGCTAAAGTAGGCACCAGCGCCTGGGAAAACCGGGAACTAGGCTACCTCACCGAAAACGACACCATCGTCATGAATAGTGACCATCGTCTTGCTATTGCCAAACAGCGAGCGCTGCAGCTGGTTGAGATCGGCGCCCGTCCGCCAGAAGTGGAGAAAATCTACGCGGCTGGCCGTGACGTTTACTCAGCCCTGGTGGTAGGGATCAGGAGCCTCAACTGGGGCGGCTACGCCACCGACTACGACACCGTCATCGCCAAGAAACTGGCCTACGTACTCACCGGCGGCGACATCAGTGCCCCCGCCTGGGTCGAGCCCTGGTACATCCTGGATCTGGAACGGGAAGCCTTCCTCTCCCTCTTGGGCGAAGAAAAAACCCGCGAACGCATGACCCATATGTTGATGAAAGGCAAACCCCTTCGGAATTAACGATTGACGATTTTGGTTTGACGATTTAGGGTGCGCGAGAACCAAGCACCAATCGTTAATCAACAATCGTAAATGGAGATAACTATGACACGTGAAGCTGTAATCGTAGCGGCCAAGAGAACGGCCGTTGGTAAATCAAAACGAGGCACCACCCGCAACTGGCGTTCCGACGAGATGGCCGCCGCCGTCATCAAAGCGTTGATGGCTGAGGTTGATGGCAAACTCGCCCCCAAAATGATAGACGATGTCATCATTGGCTGTGCCATGCCCGAAGGCGTGCAAGGGCTCAACTTTGCCCGCTCCATCGCCATCCGCGCCGGTCTGCCCGTCGATGTGCCCGGCATGACCGTCAATCGCTTCTGCTCCAGCGGTTTGCAAACCATCGCCATGGCTGCCGAACGCATCATCGCAGATGGCGCCGATATCATCATCGCTGGCGGCGCAGAAACCATGAGCCTGGTCCCCATGACCGGCTTCCGCATCAGCCCTAACCCCTACCTGGCGGAACACGCACCTGAAGTCTACATGGGCATGGGACTTACTGCTGAGCAGGTGGCCACAGAGTACAACGTCAGCCGCCAAGAGCAAGATGAATTCGCCTACAAGAGCCACATGAAAGCGATGGCCGCTATGGAGAAGGGTATCTTTAAAGATGAAATCGTCCCCCTGGAAATCGAAGAAGTGGTTCCTGGCCACAAGAACCCCGTGCGCAAAACGGTTGTCTTTGACACCGATGAACATATCCGGCCGCAAACAACGGTCGCCGGTTTGGGCAAGCTGAAACCGGTCTTCAAACAAGGCGGCTCGGTAACGGCTGGCAATGCGTCGCCGTTAAGTGATGGCGCCGCAGCCGTGATTGTGATGGAACGCAGCAAAGCAGAAGAACTCGGCCTGACCCCGTTGGTCAAGTTTGTGGGCTTCAACGTGGGCGGCGTACCCCCTGAACTCATGGGTATAGGACCAATAACGGCCGTGCCACGCTTGCTAAAACGCACCGGCATTGCTCTGGAAGAGATCGATCTGATTGAGCTAAACGAAGCTTTTGCCGCGCAGTCGGTGGCTGTGATCCGCGAGTTGGGCATGGATGAAGAAAAAGTCAATGTCAACGGCGGCGCGATTGCCCTGGGGCATCCACTGGGTTGCACGGGCGCCAAGCTCACCGTCCAAATCATCAACGAGATGAAACGCCGCAACGCCAAATACGGCATGGTGACAATGTGTATTGGTGGTGGTATGGGTGCTGCTGGGCTGTTTGAGGCTGTTTAGTTCACAAACTGGATACTGAGTTATGTTGAAAGAGGATACGCCAAAGGGTATCCTCTTTTTTTATTTGCACTCCAGACGGTTACAAGCCCGCCATCTCTGCCATGCCTTAAAACTGACGATGCCATGCCGTATTTTGTTTCAGCGCCAGCCCTAAATGCTACAGCTTCAAAATATGGCGAGCGATGACCAGGCGCTGGATTTCGCTGGTGCCTTCACCGATGGTCATGAGGCGGGTGTCGCGGTACATGCGCTCTACCTCGAACTCGCTGCTGTAGCCATAACCGCCATGCACCTGGATGGCGTTGCGGCAGACGCGCTCGCTCACTTCTGTGGCAAATAGTTTTGCCATCGCCGCCTCTTTTGTGTAGCGTTGCCCGTTTCCCTTTAGCCAGGCTGCCCACATCACCATCAACCGCGCCGCCTGAATCTCCGTCGCCGCATCAGCCAACATCCATTGCACAGCTTGATGATGGGCAATCAGCTTGCCAAAGGTTTCGCGCTCGTGGGCATATTTAACTGCCGCTTCAAACGCCGCCTGGGCAATGCCCACCGCCAAGGCTCCAATGCTCACCCGTCCGCCATCGAGTATGGCTAAGGTTTGCTGTAGACCGCGTCCTTCTGCACCTAGCACATTTTGCAACGGCACGCGCACTTTGTCAAAGGTGACGGCATGGGTGGGTGAACCTTTTAGCCCCATCTTCTTCTCAGCCGGGGCAACGGTGACGCCGGGAGTGTTTGTGGGCACCAAGATATGGCTCAGACTGCGACTGCCTCCCGCCATGTCGGTGCGGCAAAGGACGACCATCAAGTCTGAGATGGAGGCGTTGGTCATCCACATTTTACGGCCATCGATAACCCAGCCATCACTCTCTTTAACGGCCGTTGTCCTTACCCCGCCCTGCAAATCTGAGCCAGCACCCGGTTCTGTCAGCGAGAGACAAGCCAGCTTGC
>PDQY01000102.1 GCA_002746795.1 Chloroflexota bacterium
GTGTCACTGCACCCAAGATTTTACCCTAATTGAGAGGGTATGCCTCTGTTCTCATGGGTAAGTAATAAAAAGGTTCGGTAACGGCCGTTACCGAACCCAGCATATTGTCAACGAAAACGGCCGTTTAGGACTAACGATGGCATAAAACACAGAACTACATCGTCAGTTTCAAGGAACGGTAAGGAAACAACTTCGTCGTCTTATTTAATTCCCATTCCTTAGCCTCAACTACTTTTTAAGCTGATTGAGTAATTGTTGGTAGCTTAAGGCATTGGGCGGATTGAGCTTCAAAATCTTTTCAATCGTGATGATGGCCGCAGCCTTATTACCGACTTCCAACTGCGTCTCACCCAACTTATCGAGAACAGCGACCGCCTCCTGCTGCCGTCGCTGCTGTATGTATAAACGAACAAGACGATCTGCCAGATTAGGGTCAGACGGCCGTTGTCCAATCATATCTTCAAGGATACCAATGACCTTGATACCTCGCCCCGTGCGCACCAACTGCATTAAATATTGATCCAACGCCTTGACGGCATTGTTAGGTTGCCCCACTTTGAAATACAAATCAATTAAAGTAATCGCTGCCCACTCATCACTTGGATCCAGCTCGCGCAGTTCGCCAACAGAAGGGATAGCCCGTTTCCATTGCAGACGTTGTATGTCAATATCGGCCAGCGCGCGCAAAATTTTTCGCTTCCAAGCCTGCCCGGGATCATCACTCCTGGGGGCTAATCTCAATGCTTCCTGATAAGTTTCCCGAGCTTTATCAACCTGTGCCAATTGGTAATAAGAATCCCCCAACGCCATGTAATGTTCCAACGCCTGGTTAATCTGGCCGTGGCGTTTGAGCAAATCGATCAACCTCGCACGCACAGAAAAATCAAGAGGGGTCAAAGTCAACACCTTCTCATACGAAAGAATAGCGCCATTGATATCATTGCGTGCTTTATACGTTTCACCAATCATAAAAAACTTAGACGCAGCAACTTCTTGGCGTCCTTGCTGGGCTAACACTTCGCCTAACTGCACGTGGGCAGGCAAATAATCAGGTGAAAGCTGGATCGCGCGGAAAGTTTCTTCAATGGCAGTGTTATACATGGCTCGGCGGGTATATTCCTGACTTAAGTAAAGCGACTCCAGCACCTGTTCTGAACCGGCCGTGAGCACATCCCCTAAAATCATCATGCCCGCATCTGAAATAGCATCCAGGCGACCCCGAGCTTCTTTTACCTTATCCTCCCAACCTTTTTGGCTGAGAAAATCCACCAGAGAATTGGCAAAGGCAGATGCTTTATCTTTTTCGCCTTGGGTGATCAGGCTGTCGGAAAGATTTTCATAGAGTTCAATGAGCCGGTCGGCCTGATCATGGCGCACAGTACCCATATCCACAATCTTGAGCACGTTAATAAAGTTCTCGATTGATTCATTAAGCAAACCGCGCGCGCGGAAAGATTCACCCAAGGCAAAATAGCTGGCTAAACGATACTCTTTATCCTGGACAGAGATTTCAAATTCGCGGATAGCCGCCTCAAAGCGCAGTTTATCCTGGTAGAGGAGCCCCAAATTGAAGTGAGCAGCAGCACTAGAAAGGCCTGATGCAACCGCGTGTTCGTAAGCATCAATGGCTTCGTTAACCATCCCTCGCCGTTGATAATCCAACGCCTGGCTGACAAGCGAGCCTTGTTCAAGAATAGCTGGCGTTAACGTCAAGTCAGAATCGTCATCACCAAACAGGCCAACAGCCAACTCTTCCATCGCTGTTTGTTTGGCTTCTTCCACCGGGGCCACAGTTTCTACAACTTGTGTGTCTGGCTGCCACTTGCTGGCATCTTTCTGCTCTTCAAGGGATACACGCTGCAGCAGACCGCTGCTGCCGCTCCTGCTATCTATCTGCTGCTCTTGACTATCACTAAATATCGGTTCGCCTTGTTTGACAAGCTCAATCGCAGTGAGAATATCTGGGTTGCGCGGATCAAGCTGCAGGGCTAACTGACACGCTTGAAGTGCTTTTTCGTTTTCTCCTTGACTTTGCAAGATACGGGCGATAGCTAAATATTCTTGGATGGCATTGCGCACAGCTCCTTGTCGTTGGTAGACTGAAGCAAGCCTCTGGTGAGCGCGCAGCAAGTTTGGTTCTAAACGAATGGCAAGATGCCAATTGGTCATAGCTTCTTCCAAATGATTGCGCGTCAGCTCGATCTCACCAATGGCCATATACGTTTTGCCCGCTTCGCCCATTTTCCCGAGACGTTCTTGGACGTCAGCCACGTGACGCAGGTAAATAACTTCACCTTTTGAGTATTTTGCGGCAAGCTTGTAATATTCCAACGCTTTTTCTAAGTTATTGAGTTCAAGATAGGCCATGCCCAAACCGTCATAGGGTGCGGGTTCTGTGACTTCCTCCTGAGCGGCAATTTCAAAAGCGTGAATTGCTTCCTGCCAAAGTTGATCCCAACTATATGAATGTCCTCGGTTTAACGCTTCTTCGTAGCGTGCTCGATTATGTGCCATTCGCCAATCTCCAAGATTGTAAAACTGTGGAGTAACCGTTCAGACCTGACAAATACAACGTTGTCAGATTGCTAAATTCTGTATCTGCGGACTGACGATTAAATCAGTTGTAGCCTTGCCTCGTCAGCCTTAAGGAACAACATCATTCACATGTGCCCAAGTGATTTAGTTGCCGTTTCTCAATAAGGTTTTCACCAGAAGGATTGCTGGCCAAACCCATCTCCCCTAAACCTGTCAGTCTTGAGGGGGTGAACGCTTACATCGTAGGGCAGCCAACCAGTAAAAATTTACTTGCCTGCCATTAATTCAACCAATAATGCTTTTTGAGCATGCATTCTGTTTTCTGCTTGTTGGAAGAGGATTGAATGTGGACCGTCTGCCACTTCGTCTGTAATTTCTTCGCCACGGTGAGCAGGCAAACAGTGCATGACAATGCAATCTGGTTTTGCTTTTTCAACTAAGGCTTGATTTACCTGGAATGGGGGGAAGACGTTGAGGCGGCGCTCAGTTTCCTCTTCTTGCCCCATGCTTGTCCAGACATCGGTGTAAATGACATCAGCCTCGGAAACGGCCGTTAATGGATCCTCAAAGATTTCAACCGTCCCTCCAGACACAGCCATCGCCCTACCTTCAGCTAAATCCTCTTCAGTGAAAGCATATCCAGGCGGCGAGGCAATGGTCATGTGCATGCCCAACTTCATTGCAGCAAACATCAAAGAACGAGCCACATTATTGCTATCACCAACATAAGCAACCTTTAACCCTTCAGTTTTACCTTTTACTTCCAAAATGGTAAAAACATCCGCTAAGCCTTGAGCCGGATGATTATAATCAGAAAGCCCATTAATGATGGGTATCGAGGCATACTCCGCTAAATCTAAAATATACTGATGATCAAAGACGCGAGCCATAACCCCATCTACATACCCCGATAATACCCGAGCAACGTCAGGCACACTTTCCCGTCCCCCCAGCTTAATTTCTGCAGGAGATAAGTAACAGGCATATCCACCTAGCTGCACCATGCCCATTTCAAACGAAACACGCGTGCGTAAAGATGGTTTCATGAAAACAAGCGCCAGATTTTTCCCTTTTAAAACCGGCTTGTTCCCACCTTGGCGCAATTCCGCTTTTAGTGACAAGCCTAAATCCAATAAATTTTGTAGTTCGTTGGGGGTTAAATCAGCAACGCTCAGAAAATGTTTCACGTTTCAGATCTCCTTACGATAAATAGTATAATGAGGGAATATCCTTCTTGACAACCTGAAAAAGTATACCACAGGCAAAAGGCATAAGGAAACCTTTTTACTCGATAAAATGAATAAACATAACTTGACGAGGTTTTCTGTTATGGTAAACTACAAATCGTAGAGGGGATGTCACTGTAAAGTCGTCTCATTCCATGGGCTATCTATAAGGTAGGTGACATATGGATTTTGTACGCAAGAATCCAGGACTTATGTTGTTAATAGTTTTTGTGCTTGGCCTGGTGATAGGCCTAGTAGTGCTTGGCTGGGGATTGTTTCCCCTAGAATTTACAGACACCAATCCAGATTATTTATCTCAAACATACAAAGATAACTATGCGCGTGCTGTTGCCGATGCTTACTCATTCGACCACAACACACAAAAAGTGCAGCAGGCATTTACTGGCTGGGCTGGTGTAGAGGCATTTTGTGATTTAGCTACCCGCACCACAGACCCTGCTGAAGCGCAACGCCTAAACGCTGCTGTTGCGGTTGTAAACAATGTGGGTTGTGATCTGAGTGCAGTAGCACCAACAGATGGTCAGCCTGAAACCACAGCTGCTGATGAAGAAGGCGGAAGCAGCGTCTTTAAAATTTTCTTAGGAATCCTGCTAGTCGTTTTGGTTTTGGCAATTTTCTACCTTTATAACCGCCGCAAAGAGATAATGGCTAGTCATAGTGCTTCTGGAAGTAGTATGCCAGATATGGCTCCCATTGCGAGTGAAGAGGATGCGGCCAAAACAACGCCCATTGCCAGTGTAGATACAACCTACGTTTACGGCGATGACCGGTTTGAATATTCATTCCCAATCGAAAACGAACATCAAGAATTTCTTGGCGATTGTGGTATTGCTATTGCTGAATCGCTTGGTTCAGATTCTCCCAAGAATGTAGCAGCATTTGAATTGTGGTTGTTTGATAAAAACGACATTCGTACCTGCACCAAGGTTTTGATGAGCGAGCACGCTATCTATGATGAAGGAGTAAAGGTAAAATTAGCGACAAAAGGCACGAACCAATTGTTGGCTCGTGAAGGGGAAACTCTGGTGCTGGAGACAATTTCGTTGATTTTGAATGCGGTTGTTACTGAAATTGAGTATGGCACAGATGCCGGGCTGCCACCTGAAAGCTATTTCCAACGCTTCTCAGTAAAATTCCATGTTTGGCAAAAAGAAGGGGAATACGAACCAGATATTGAAGGGCGTGTTGAAGAACTTCAGAAAGGCCACGCAGCCGACGAGCCAATGGACGACACCCTAGATTTTTAGTCACAACTATTTGTAAAAGCGTCAAAGCCCGCTTGGTCAGATGACTAAGCGGGCTTTTTTTTATGCACGTTCGTAAGGAGCAAAAATCTTCTGCCATTCATCAAGGGCAAACCGATCCGTCATCCCTGCTATGTAATCGGTGATAACCCGAGGCAGGGGCACCTCATCCAATTTTGCTTGCACAGAGAAAGGAAGCATGCGTGGATCGTTGAGATAAACGTTAAACATCTCAGATATAAATCGTTCAGCTTTGAACTGCATACGTTCCAGCCGATAATGGCGATACATGCGCTGATACAAAAAACTTTTTAGCTGTTGGATTTTATCCCCAAACTCGGCAGTATACCCGACAATGTTTTCTGGGTGTGTTTGAATTTTTTCGGGAGTATCTAGTTGGTAACTGTCCAGATTTTTGGCTGTGAAAGCAAGTACGCTACCCATAGATCGGCCTATCAATTCACGAATGATTTCATGCCGACAGGTATGGGTTAAAGGAGTGTTCTTTTGCCAACTGACACTCTTTGTGATGTCGTTCCAGATGGTTAAATCAGCCAGGTCTTGTGGTGTAAATAACCCTGCTCTTAAACCATCATCTAAATCATGGGCATTATAGGCAATTTCGTCTGCTAAGTTGGATATTTGCGCTTCTAAAGAGGCTCGTTTTTCCGGCTCATAACCAGTGGCATCGCTTTTGTCATACGCAGTTTCGTGTTTGATCATCCCTGACCGCGTTTCGTATGTGAGATTGAGACCCTTAAATTTTGGGTAACGTTGTTCCAACTCTGTCACTATCCGATAGCTTTGGGTATTATGGTTAAATCCCCCATGCTCAGACATGAGATCATTGAGGATGTGTTCACCAGCGTGGCCAAATGGAGCATGCCCTAGATCGTGGGCAAGGCAAATGGCTTCAGTCAGGTCTTGGTTGCAGCCCAAACCACGGGCTAATGAGCGCCCCAGTTGGGCAACTTCAAGGGTGTGGGTGAGACGAGTGCGATAATGATCCCCCTCATAAAAAACAAAGACTTGCGTTTTGTACTCTAAGCGCCGAAAGGCAGTGGTGTGAATAATGCGATCCCGATCCCGCTCAAAAGAGGTGCGACTGGGTGATTCTTTTTCTGCATGAATACGTCCTTTTGATTCGCGGCTTTTTAGGGCATATGGAGCCAGGCTGGTCTGCTCAAGCTCTTCTCTATCTGTTCTCTGGAATAACATGGTTTGCTCCTAACTTAAGGGTGAGCGCAAAGTCTGTTCATGACTTTATCACAAACTCTGTGTCCCCCTGACTAAATGCTTGCTATTATCTTATGACAAGTGTAACATAAATTCATGATGGCCGTTATCTGTTAAACAAATAGGGAAAAACTATGGAACCGCCAGAAATAAAGCCGTATTTGGCAATTGCAACTATCATTTTGGGAATTTTGATGGCGCTTGGTGTGCTTTTTACAGTAATGTATTTGCAGCATCGTCCACCAGACACCTCCTATACAGTAAATATTGAGGGACAAGAAATTGTGGTCAAGCCAGACCCTGCTAAAGAGGTTGTTATTATGCCATCAGGAGGCGAAAACAATGAGACAGTTATTGTGGAACCCACTGCGCAGCAAATTGTGTCCACAGATACGCCTGCGCCACCGCCACCACCAACCAGCACACCTGTGCCGCCAACGGCCGTTTCTCAGGCAAATATGTACACCTTCGTCAACCACACCGTCGCGGGCCATGATACCCTCTACAGTTTGGCACGGCAGCACAACACCACAATTCCACTAATGGCACGATTTGGCATTTCTTCCACAGAATTAGTTGTGGGTAATGTGCTGGCGATTCCTGTGGGAAACCCGGCGTATTGTCCGGGGTACCGCCCCTATGTGGTGATGAGAGGAGATACACCTTTCGGCGTCAGCCGGGATGCTGGGCTTTCCCTGGAAGACTTTGCACATCTCAATCATTTAGATGCAAACTATTCAATCTATGAAACCCAAGTGGTCTGCATTCCCTAAGGTAATCCTTTATCGTTAGGGCGAGGACACTAAAATTGGAGGTTTAACATTGCAATACATGGCAATTGGCGTAGGGGGGGCTATCGGTGCCATCCTACGCTTCGTTATTTCTGGTATCACTTATAATGTGTTAGGGCAAAACTTCCCCTGGGGAACATTTGTTGTTAACATGGTTGGCTGCTTTTTAATTGGACTACTCGCACAACTGTTTGAAGAGAGCGCAATTTCACCCAATTTGCGTGTGCTTATCTTAGTGGGTGGATTAGGCGCATTTACCACATTTTCCACCTACGCCTTAGAGAATGTAAATCTTCTCCGCAATGGTGAGTGGGGAGCTGCTCTCATAGATGTGGTGCTTAGTACAGTGCTAGGTCTCATCTTTGTTATCCTGGGCATGACACTGGCAAATTACTTGTCTGCCGTTGTCCGTGGTGGATAAAGGAGGTTGATGTATGAAACTGCACGAACAAGGGCAGTTATTGAGAATTTTCGTTGGTGAATCAGACAAATACCAAGGCAAACCACTCTATCAGGCGATTGTACGCAAAGCCAAAGAATTAGAGTTAGCAGGCGCCACAGTAACCCGGGGCATCTCTGGTTTTGGCCCGCGCAGCAAAATGCATACGACCAAGTTTTTGCGCTTATCAGTTGATGCGCCATTGATAATTGAGATTGTAGACAGCGAAGAATATATTCAAAAGATTCTACCATTTTTGGATGAAGCCGTGACCGATGGGCTGATTACTTTAGAGAAAGTGCAAGTCATAAAATATAAATCCCGCCAGTCATCCTAGACACCGTCATCCTGTTCTCGGGCAGCTCAAGCCACTTTCACAAAAAAAACACGATACGATGAAGCAGCTGCCGCTGGTCAGCAGCTATCCAACAAACTGCATATCCACATTTGCCCAAACAAGCTAATAGAGGTAAAAATCCGCCATGTTAATCATAGATGCGCACCTAGATCTTGCCTACAACGCCCTTAACTACGGCCGTTCTCTCACAAAACCTGCCGCAGAGATTCGCAAGACAGAAGCACCGGACAACTATCGCGGCACCATTTCCGCCACATTCCCCGAGATGCAAAAAGGGGGCGTTGGACTGGTTTTTGGCACCCTGTTTGTCGTGCCAGCCCATGCCAATCTTGCCGTCATGGGCAACAAAGTAACCTACCACAACGCCGAGCAAGCCCACAGTTTAGCCATGAAACAGCTCGATTACTATCATCGCCTCACCGATGAAGTTGACGAACTGAAGCTGGTCACAGATAGCAGCAGCCTGGAAGCCATTGTGCAAAGCCACAATAACGGCGATGAACCATCCCCCGTCGGTATTGTGCCGCTCATGGAAGGGGCAGACCCCATTCGCGCACCGGAAGAAGCAAAAGATTGGTATGAGCGTGGGCTGCGGCTCATTGGCCCCGCCTGGGATGACACCCGTTACACCACAGGTGCCTGGTCTAACAGCCAGGAAGGCCTGACACAAGATGGCTATCATCTCTTGGAAATCATGGCGGATCTGGGTTTCATCCTTGATCTGACACACATGAGCGAAAAAGCCACCATCGAATCCCTGGAACGCTACGAAGGCATCATTGTGGCAACCCACACCAACTGCCGCAAACTGATACCTGGCCAACGCCAGTTCAGCGATACGCAAATTCGGCTGCTCGGCGAACGAGATGGCGTCATGGGGACAGTGCTCTACAACAGTTTCTTGCGCAAAGGTTGGAAAAATTCTCGCAAAAAATCAGATGTGACGCTGAACCATGTCGTTGCCAACATCGACCACGTCTGCCAAATCTTGGGCAACGCCCAGCATGTAGGCATTGGCTCAGACCTGGATGGCGGCTTCGGCGCTGAGGCTATTCCTGCTGAACTCGATACTATCGCCGACTTGCCTAAAATCGCGGCCAAACTCCAAGAACGTGGCTACAAGCCAGAAGATATTGTCAAGATCATGGGGGGCAACTGGTTGAGGATACTGCGGCAGGCGTTTTCTTAACGAAAGTCGCCAGATGAAAGACAAATGACCCCAGTTCAGTCATTCATCGGTTAGTGCGCATCCATAAATAAGTTACAGAATTGATGGATGCTTTACCCAGGAAAAACAGGAACTAATTGTTAGACAGTCACTTAATGTGGCTTTACGCTAGCCACCCCGGGAAGTCGCCGTAAGTTTACCAGCAGATCCTGGCAAATTTTAGTGTGGCTGTTGGGAAAGTCCATGGTCCAACCATGGCTAACCATTTGCAAGCGCAGCTTGTCCTCCCCCTGATACTTATTTGCCAGTTGAATGACCTGACGGCACGCTTCTTTCCAGTTCCCCACGGGTTTGATCTCAACGACCATCATCTTCACTACATCAGCAAAATCATCAGGGGTATCGCCAAAAACAGGGCGAGAACGAGAGGGAGCTGGTTCAGCAATTGGAGCGGGCTCAATCTCCGCTCCCCGCTCCCCGTTCTCAGTTCTCCGCTTGCCGCTCCCCGCTCCCTGTTCTCGGTTCTCCGCTTGCTGCTCCCCGCTTGCCGCTCTCCGCTCACTACCCACTGGCTTCGCTTCTGAGGCTGTCTCAAAATTTGGGGGAGGTGGTGGGGTAGAACGGCCGTTACCATTGCCAAACCCATGCGCATACCCATTGCCAAACGGCGCAGACACGTCATCTTCGACCGGGGCACCATTCTGCACCGTGGTCTGCACCTTGTCCACAATGATGTTGACACTGTCATTCTTGTCTTGCACCTTGCCCCAGAGCAGCATCACCTGATCCACCTGCACAACATGACGGCACTGTTTCCAGGTGCGCGGGAAGAAAACAACATCGATTTTGTCATCCAAATCTTCCAGCGTACCAAAAGCCATCGGATCACCTTTTTTAGTGGTCAGAGTACGCAATTGGCTAATCATGCCTGCAACTTTAATGTGTTTGCCGTTGTCAGTGGCTTCAATCTGGCCGATAGTGGTAGTGGTGAGTGGAGAGAGCATCGCTAACGGCCGTTCCAGTGGATGCTCCGATACGTGGACGCCCAAGGCCTCTTTCTCCCACTCCAACAAATCTTTGTGCGCCACCGGCTTAATTTTGTCTTCATGGTGGAGCAAGTCAACATCCATTGCTATGGCAGGCGCACTGCTGCCCATACCGCCAAAAAGGCTCATTTGCCCCAACGCCGCAGCATCGTGGGTGCTGCCACTGTAGCTGACAATGCGCTCCAGGGCATCCACAAACTGCGCTGGCGTCCCCCAAATATCGAAGGCACGACCCTTGATCATATACTCCAAAGCTCGTTTGCCCACCCGGCGCATGTCCACGCGCTCACACAAATCGAGCAAATCTTTGAATTCGCCATTTTCTTTCCGTTCATCGATGATCAAACTGAGGGCAGCCGCCCCGGCATTTTTGATAGCACCGAGACCAAAACGGATTAACGGCCGTTCGCCTCCATCTTCAATCGTAAAATCCAAACCAGAACGATTCACATTGGGCGGGGCGACATCAATATTCAAATTCTTCGCCTCAGCAAAATAACGGCGCACCTTCTCCGTATTATCTCGTTCCACCGAAAGCATAGCCGTCAGGTATTCCACCGGGTAATGCGCTTTGAGAAACGCAGTCTGGCACGTCACCTTAGCATAATCGGCCGCATGCGCTCGATTAAAGCCATACCGGGCAAAGAATTCAATGTCACCCCAAATTGATTCACACACTTCACGGCTATACCCTCGAGCCATAGCACCATCTGTAAACTGAATGCGGTGCTTTTCCATGAGATCTTTTTTCTTCTTAGAAACCGCTTTGCGAATCATATCTGCTTCACCAGGTTCATAACCAGCCAAATTAGAGGCAATCTGGATGATTTGTTCCTGGTAAATACAGTTGTGAACAATAATATTATTTGCCACAAAACTGTGCAGTCCAGCAACCGTCAGGTCATACACCTGCTCAACCCCCACTGGTTCAATCCGGGTTACTGCTTGCCAATAAACACGAGGCAATCGTTCTGTATGCGTTAAACTCAAGGGGGCACAGCAGCTCGTGGGATGAGCATGACCAACACCTATCTGGCTGCATGTTGTAGAAACCATCCAACAAGCTATTTGTTCATTGAAAACGGCCGTGTCGTCTAACGTTACTTCATAACCTACACGCCCCGACTTGCCATTTGGGTAACGGCTCGTATAAATCGTAGCTTGAATGCCTAAACGCAGCAGTAAAGTCTGCACATCCTCAGCCAATTGTTGCGAAACCGTCTTGTAGCGACACCAAGTCTCCCCCACATCCCCATCGCAATCCCACAAAGATGCCAGGAAAAAGGCAATATCCTCATTAGGCAAATTCAAGATGAAAGAAGACACCACTTTCTCATGACTGCACAGTTCGCCCGGTTCACTGCCAGGCACATGTATCAGACCCCATTCCTGCAGCCAGGTGAACAAAGAATTCGGCGGCGGCTCATGCAGCGCAAGCTCATCCTGTTTGGCCGCGCCTATGCCAGTGACACCAGGTGTGACACCAGGTGTTTGCAGGGTGAAAGCTGGGCGCATCTCAGGGAAAACATCAAGGCAAGACTCATATGCAGCCACCCATGCCTCTTCTTTAGATGCAAAATCAACTGAGGCCAGGCTCGCTCGGCCGCCATCACCCATAAGATAAGCAAGTATGCGCAATTTGCGCCGATCATCAATCGCCATAACCCCTTGTGGTTCAACCAAGTGGGGGGGAACTGCCACCAAATCACCACATTGTAATGATGACAATGGCTGCCATCCATTTTTAGTTAACAAACGATGATCGGCCGTTACTTTAATAGTATTGCCATTTTGCAGGGTAAGCCGAAAAACCTCTTTATAACCACTGTCGATCCAATCTGTCACCCGGGCAACGGCCGTTTCCCGATTTTCATCAATCCCTTGAATATAGAAATCAGTGAGACCCTCTAACTCATCCAACCGGTAACGATACCCCGTGCGCACATCAATGACCAAACTATCCCCACTAACACAGATCCCATAAGTATCACCAAGAATCGGCTCCAAATCAGGATGATGGAACTTAATATCTTCTTCCCCATGCATACGTCGGATATAAGCAGGAATATTGTCCATTGGCCCTGGACGATACAAAGAGATAGCCGCCACAATATGGTTAAACTTGCTGGGACGCATCTCCATCATCAAGCGGCGCATGCCCGACCCTTCCACCTGAAAGACACCGGCAACCTCCCCCCTGGTCAGCATTTCAAACAGCGCCTCCGGCTTCTTATCCGCATCTGGCCCCACATGCCCTTCGTCGTAGGGAATATTATCCATGGTATAGACCGTACCATACCGCTCTTCGATAAGCCGCGCCGCCCGCCGCATCACCGTCAGCGTGCTTAAACCGAGGAAGTCCACCTTGAGCAACCCAATCGACTCCACAATTTCCATCGGCCATTGCGTGACACGGTCAACACCGCCCAATCCTTCATCACCGCTGGTAGGCCGGTTTAAAGGCACATATTCCACTAACGGCTTGTCCGAAACAATAACACCAGCAGCATGACTAGAAGCGTGGCGTGCCACCCCTTCTAAACTTTGAGCCGTATCCAAGAGCGTTTTAACACTCTTTTCCCGCTTATACTTATCTTCTAACTCTGAAGAGTAAAACTCATGGCCTGGATTGAGTACATCTTCAATTTTGGCAGGCTTACCAGGAATCGCTGGCACCAGGCGAGCAATCCCATCCACATCAGGCAGCGGCAAATCCATCGCCCGCCCCACATCGCGGATAGCAGCGCGGGCACCCAACGTACCAAAGGTGATGATCTGCGCCACTTTTTCCGCCCCGTAACGCCGTTTGGTGTAAGCTACCATCAAGCCCCGTACGTCGTCGGGATAATCCAGGTCAATATCCGGCATAGACACGCGACCCGGATTGAGGAAACGTTCAAAAATAAGGCCATTCACCAGCGGGTCAATGCTGGTAATGCCCAGCGTGTAAGCTACTACAGAACCAGCTCCAGAGCCGCGCACATTCCACCAAATATCGTTATCTTTCCACTCCTGGTAACTTTCATAGGGAAACGGGTCTTGGTGTTCTTCATACCATCTGTCGCTGCGCACCGCCCATTCGCACAAATCCCACACAATGAGGAAGTAGGTATCGAAACCCATACGGTTGATAATACCCATCTCATGGTCAAGGCGTGTCCGCAGTGCTTCATCATTTTTCGCCCGGTCTTCGCCATATCGCCAGACCAGGCCTCTCTCACACAAATGGCGCAAATAGGTGTGAGCATCGTAGTCTTCGGGCACCTCAAACTCGGGCAGATGATAACCATCGCTGTCCAAATTCACATCACACATCTCAGCAATGAGCAAACTGTTATTCAAAGCACCAGGAACATCACCAAACAGCTGAGCCATCTCGCTGTGGGATTTGAGATAATACTCTTTGTCAGAGAAAGCTAGCTTAGGCGCTTGCAGGGTAGAACTGGTTTGGATGCAGAGCAGCGTTTCATGCGGATTAGCATCTTCAGCACGAGTATAATGCACGTCGTTAGTCGCCAGAAAGTTATTCTCCAAGCCAAAACGAGGTGCCATTTCAATGAGTTTCTTATTGATTTCTGTCAGCTCAGGGATGTGGTGTTCCTGCAGCTCGATATACAGCCGCTCTTTACCAAAAATATCGAGATATTCGCCCAGCAATTGCTCAGCAAGCTTTTGGTTACCATCACCAAGCGCCCGGGGAATTTCTGCCGCCATACACCCCGTTGTGGCAATAACCCCTTCGCTGTGATTAGCCATGAAGTGGCGGTCGATGCGGGGTTTGTAGTAGTAGCCTTCCAGTTGAGCAGAAGTGGCTACCTGCAGCAGGTTCAGATAGCCAGTTTGATTTTGAGCCAGCATAAGCATATGGAATCGGTTTTTGTCCAACTTGGGGTCTCTATCACCCATACCACGCATGGCAATGTAAGCTTCAATGCCGATGATAGGCTTGACACCTGCAGACTTGGCAGCGCGGTAGAAGGGCATAGTGCCGTACATGGCGCCGTGGTCGGTGAGCGCTATCGCTGGCTGGTTGAGTTCAAGGGCACGCTGCACCAAATCATTGATGCGGCTGAGGCCGTCAAGCAAAGAATACTCGCTGTGAACATGCAAATGGACGAAGGGTTGTTGTTTAGTCATAAGTTAGCTAGCGTTAAGGTTGAGGGTGGCAAGCAATGTTTCAATTGTTGTATTGCCCCGCAGACACGAGTATACCACATCCGAGTTTGGATCTGGGAAAATTTAAGGTATTCGTCTGATGCCCGGTGTGAGAGAAGGAGATTCCCCCATCCTGTTCTGGTTCTCGGGGGCAGCTATAAACGCTCCATGCCCCTGGAAACGGAATTTAAATAATACGACGAAGTCGTTTTCTTACCGTTCCTCGAAACTGACGATGCCATTCCGTATTTTTTTCATCGTCAATCCTTACGCTGCCTTCCGTGCCGCCAACGCCTGCGCCAACAAACGATTCACCACAGCCGGATCTGCCTTGCCCTTACTGGCCTGCATCACCTGCCCCATGAAAAAGCCGCGCAGCTTCTCTTTGCCCCCCACATACGCTGCTAACTGACCTGGATTATCATCCAACACTTTTTCAATCATGGCCGCAATAGCGTCATCATCAGAAATTTGCGCCAAACCTTTGTCATCTACAATCGCTTGCGCCGATTGCCCGCTGGTGAACATCTCAGCTAACACTTCTTTGCCTGTGTTGTGGGTAATGGTGCGCTGCTCCACCAGGCCAACCAGTGCCACCAATGCGGCTGGTGTCACCAGAATCTCGTCAATGCTTTGCTTATGCTCGTTCATCAACGAGAAGAGATTGTTGATCATCCAGTTCGCTATCGGTTTGGGCTGGCCACCTGCCTCAATCGCGGCGTCAAACCAGTTTGCCACCGCCCGTTCCTCCGTCAAAACCCGTGAATCGTAAGTCGAGAGGCCGTAATCAGCCTGGTAGCGAGCTACTTTAGCATCAGGCAGCTCGGGTAAGGAGGCTCTGACCGCAGCAATCCACTCATTGTTGATAGCCAATGGTGGTAAATCTGGCTCGGGGAAATAGCGGTAATCTTCCGCTTCTTCTTTGCTGCGCTGGCTGAAGGTGATGCGTCTGGTATCGTGCCAGCCGCGTGTTTCTTGCACCACCTGACCGCCGCTTTCCACCACTGCGGTTTGCCGTTTGATTTCAAAGGCAATGCCATCGGCCAACACACGGAAGCTGTTAAGGTTTTTCAGCTCGGTGCGTTTGCCAAATTCGCTGCTGCCCACAGGACGAATGCTGATGTTGGGTTCTACGCGGAAAACGCCCTTCTCTAAATCACCGGCGTTGACCTCCAGGTAACGCAAAATTTGGCGAATCTTGACAGCGTAGGCACGGGCTTCTTCACCGCTGCGAGCATCCGGCTCCGACACAATTTCCAAGAGGGGCACACCGGAGCGATTGTAATCGACCAGGGTACCTTCTTCAGCGTCGTCAGCAGTGCGATCCAGGTGAGTTAGCTTGCCGGTGTCTTCTTCCATGTGAACGCGGCGCACGCGAATGCGTTTGGTGGAACCATCTTCTAGCTCAATATCCAGCCAGCCATGCAAACCAATGGGCAGCTCATACTGGCTCAACTGGTAGGCTTTGGGCAGGTCAGGATAGAAGTAGTTTTTGCGGGCAAAGATGTTGTGATTCTGAATCTCGCAGTTCAAGGCTAACGCCACCCGCATCGCATACTCGACAGCTTTGCGGTTAATCACGGGCAGCATGCCCGGCATACCCAAACACACTGGACAAACGGCCGTGTTGGGCGGTGCTTCTACACTGTCCACCACTTTACAGCAGCAAAACATTTTGGAGTGTGTCATCAACTCCGCGTGGATTTCTAAACCGATAACTGCTTCATAATGAGCCATAATATGTGATTGCAGAGTAGTGATAATGAATCTCTACTCTTTGCTCCTTTTTCTTTCTTGAATCCATTTTTGCAGCGCTTGTGGTGACATGGTGTCCGGATCGCCTAGTTGGGCATCGGTGGCGTTTTCTAGTTCGGGGGGAAGGTGGTTGATCAGCAGTTCGAGGTCACGATAATCGTGGATTTCTTCGTCAAGGACGCGCACCATGTCGTCGTTGGTGGGGACGCCGCGAGCAGCGACGGCTTTGCGCAAGCCCAGCAGCAGCGTTTCCCAGGTGGTCATGGGACCTTGGGTGATGGAGGCTGACTCGGCCGCAGAGTCGATGAAGGCAAACGGCACTTTGGCAAAGGGTTCGTCCATAGCGATGGCTGCCAAAATCCAGTCGGTATCAAATGAAAAGTCGTAAACGGTAGGATTGGCAATAATCTGGCGCAGCAGGTCACTTTGGTACAACTTGAAAGCAGCTTGGGTATCTCGGATGTCTCGACCATTGACGTGGGAGAATATGGCCTGGCCAATCATGCGCTGCATGTGGCGCAGCACTTTGATACCAATGCCCCAGCGCCCTTCTTGCTTGACTAACACGGCTTCGGGATGCTTGCGATTGCCTAAGACCATATGGTAGTTTTCTGCCAGGTATGGTTGCAAGAGTAGCCCAATTTGCCCAAGATGGACTGAGTTATCGGCATCTGTGTAGATGATGGCATCAGCATGGTGTTCGAGGGCAGCCATACAGCCATAGATGATGGCGCCACCTTTGCGGGAGTCGTTGGCGGAGGATAGTTTGGCGAGAGGGCCGCTGTCTGTGGGCACAGCATCGGCCAGGAAGAGTACTTTGACTTGCTCACCCAGGGGGTGGGTGGCGGCTATTTCTTGCGCGATTTTACCGCTATCATGGGGGCAGCCATCATCGACAGCAATAAGTGTCCAGGTAACGGCCGTTTCCTTTGTCGCCCAATCAAGCTGCATCAACTTGGTTCGTAAAGAGTCTTCACCGTGAGGATTGTCTGCCGTTTGCGGACGGAGACGATTTTGTTCCCCCCACATGGCAAAAACAACAGCTAAGTGGATTGGCTGGGTCACAGTCTGCATAAACCGCCGCGAAGCCACGAGCTTGGCCGCAATTTTGAATTCTAACGGCGCAGTCGGTTGCAAGGCAGCCTGGATCAATGACTGCGTGCCCAAATTTGGCAAGGCTAACAGGCTCTCAGTCAGAGCATACAAACTAGCTTGATCGGCGGATTGGGTCAAATCAAACTGGTGTTTAGCGGAAGTGATCAACTCTTGTAATTCAGTCATCAGTTTTCGGTAAACAGTAAACGGGAATCAGCAATCAGTGGCCTGCTCACGACCCGCCATTTACTGATTATGGTTTTAGCCGTGGCGGCGCATAAAGGATTCCAGACGGTTGAGGGCTTCTTCGATTTTTTCGTAGGATTGGGCATAAGCGGCGCGTATGTAGCCATGGCCGCTTTCACCGAAGGCTTCGCCAGGGATAACAGCCACTTCTTCTTCCTCAAGCAGCTTGTTGGCAAAATCGTTACTGCTCATGCCGCTGCGAGCCACTGAGGGGAAAGCGTAAAAGGCACCTTTTGGCTCAAAGCAGTCAAGGCCAAGGGTGTTAAACCCCTCGACGATGAGACGGCGGCGGCGATCATATTCGGCGACCATGCGCTGCACGTGTTCATGCCCTTCTTCAAAGGCTATCACGGCGGCTGCTTGGGCGGTGGTGGGCGCAGACATGATGGTGTATTGATGCACTTTGCGCATCGCGCTCAACAGGTCAGGATTCGCACAAGCATAGCCAATGCGCCACCCGGTCATGGCGTAATTTTTGCTAAGTCCGCCGAGCAAGATGGTGCGCTCACGCATCCCAGGAAGGCTGGGCACGCAGGTGTGTGCCACGCCATAAACCAGTTGGTCATAGATTTCATCGGAAATGATGAGCAGGTTGTGCTGTTCAGCAACAGCAGCGATCTCAGTCATGCGTTGGCGGCTCATGACAGCGCCAGTGGGATTGTTGGGGTAGCCAAGGAAGATGGCTTTGGTCTTGTCTGTTACGCGGGCTTCAATGTCTTCAGCTGTGACCTGGAATTGATGCTCGACGTAACAAGGCACCATGACAGGCACTCCCCCGGCAAAGCTGACTTCGGGCGCATAGGAAACGAAGCAGGGTTCAGGAATGATGACTTCGTCCCCTGGATCGAGAACGGCCGTCATGGCCAGGTAAACAGCTTCGCTGACCCCGACGGTGATGATAATTTCATTTTCGGAATCATAACTGACGCCATAAAGTTTATGGAGATGTTTGCTAACAGCCCGGCGCATTTCAATGGTGCCACTGTTTGAGGTGTAACCAGTTTCACCCCGCTTGAGGGAAGCGATACCAGCTTGCAAGACGGGTGGCGGCGTCACAAAATCTGGCTCGCCAATCCCAAGCGAGATAACATCTTTCATGGTAGCCACAATGTCAAAAAACTTACGAATGCCTGAAGGCGGGGTTTGGGCAACACGTTTGGAAATGTATTGGTTCATAGAAATCTCCGTGAGCCGTATGCCGGATGCCGTGCGCCGTATCTCGTGGATGGTTTACGGATTGCGGGTTACGGGCACCAGGCTACGTTAATTGAACTGTTGAATTGTCTCCGACAAATAATTTTTGTATGCGACCTGTAATTTGGGTGTTATGCCCAACAAAGGAACTATTGAGGATGGCATTTTCAATCTGGGCATGATCTTCAGCAATGCAATTGCTTAAAATGGCATTTTTGACGGTGACGCCTGATCCAATGTGGGTGTAAGGACCAATAACGCTAGATTCGATGTAGGCATCTTCGGCAATGTAAACTGGAGGCATGACGGTGAAATCTTCAGCATAGCTGCGGTCAATAGCATCTGGTGTCGCGCCGCGTCCGAGACCAAGCAGACGTTTGTTTGCCAAGAGCAGGTTGTCGGGTGTGTTGACGGGGAGCCACTGCTTAACAGGTTTGCGAACCAGGTTGGCTCCCTGGCGGTGCAGGTGTTTGAGCGCATCTGTGAAGCTGGTGGTGGCTTGGAGGGCTTTAAGAAGAGAACGGCCGTTTCTAAACCACCATACATTGGCATCCAGCGTCGGCTCAGCGGGGCGAGACATCACCACAACATCTGCTTCTGGTTCAGGTATGCTGGCATAATCTGCCTCTGCCAAACTACGCCCAGAAACCACAAGTACCTCCCGTTCATCCAAATACGCGGCGCAGGCCAACACAGATTTAGACCGACCTGGTGTGTTCACCTGGACAAACCGGGCAGGCACAGCTGGAAAGCTCTCTGCCAGCCAGGCTTTGATAGTTTCTTCATGTTCACCTGTGGCAAAAATGACCTCTTCTGTGGTCACTGCTTGCAGCAACATCAAGATGTGACCCAAAATCGTATTGCCAGCTAAACTAAGCAGAGGTTCAGGCTGCTCAGAGGCCAGGTGAGTCAGGGGGGTATTTTTTCGGGTTAACGGGATAATGACTTTCATAAACGCTTAACTTTCGAAAACTGTTTGCGCATTTTCATATCACACTCTCTAATGATAGACAATAGAGCGATCACCGTCTACTGTTTACCAAGCTCCGGCTGCCATTTATGCCATTCCGTCGCTTGCTCATAGGCATAAGCAGTATTCAGAATCGTGGCTTCCTGCAAGGTGTTGCCAATTAGCTGTAATCCGATAGGCAACCCGTGGCTATCAAAGCCACAGGGGACATTCAGAGCGCAACTTGCGCTGAGGTTGACAGACAAGGTGAAAATATCGGCGAGGTACATGGCCAAGGGATCATCCGTTTTTTCGCCAATTTTGAAGGCTGTGGTAGGGCTGGTAGGGCAGGCGATCACGTCTACCTGCGCAAACGCATTCAGGAAATCTTGTTTGATGAGCGTACGCACTTTGAGCGCCCGCCCATAATACTCATCGTAGTAACCAGCGGAAAGGGCGTAGGTGCCGAGCATGATACGCCGCTTGACCTCTGGCCCAAACAGGGCGCGGGTCTTTTTAACTGAGTCAATCATGTCATTGCCCTCAGCTCGGGGACCGTAACGCACGCCATCGTAACGGGCGAGGTTAGCGCTGGCTTCGGCCGGCGCGATGAGGTAGTAAACGGGCAAGGCATACTGGGTGTGGGGCAGGCTGATTTCGACAATTTCTGCCCCCAATGCCTCTAACCTGGCAATGGCAAGGCGAACGGCCGTTTCCACTTCGGCATCGATCCCTTCAATGAAATACTCTGTGGGCACGCCAACCTTGAGAGCTTGAATGTCACCCGTTAAAGCAGCTTCAAAATCCGGCACCGCCACGTTCAGTGATGTCGAATCGCGGCAATCATAGCCGGCAGTCGCCTGGAAGATGGCGGTACAGTCTGCCACAGTGCGCCCAAATTGGCCCACCTGATCCAGTGACGAAGCAAAGGCCACCACTCCCCATCGTGATAAACGGCCGTAAGTGGGGCGCAAACCCACCAGACTGCAAAATGAAGCGGGTTGACGCACCGAGCCCCCGGTATCAGTCCCCAGTGAAGCGTAAGCAAGTCCAGCAGAGACGGCAGCGGCGCTGCCTCCGCTACTGCCTCCAGGAACCCGCTCTAAATCCCAGGGGTTGCTGGTGGTGAAATAGCCAGAGTTTTCCGTAGACGAACCCATGGCAAACTCATCGGTGTTGGTTTTGCCCAGAATCACCGCTCCCGCTTCTTCTAGTTTATCCACAACAAAGGCGTTGTAGGGTGGAATAAAGCCTTCCAAGATTTTGCTGCCAGCGGTGTTGGGCACGCCTTTGACGCTGATGATGTCTTTGACAGCAACGGGAATGCCCAGCAGCGGGCTGTCTTCGCCAGCCGCACGCCGTTTGTCAGCGGCAGTCGCTTGTTCTAACGCCAACTCGTCCGTCACAGTCAAGAAGCTGTTGACATCATTGTCTATCGCTACGATGCGGTCGATCACAGCCTGCGTCAAGGCCACACTGGTGGTTTCGCCGTTGCGTAAAGCATCGCGGGCTTCAGTTAAGGTTTGGTATTCCATAGTCTCTTAATCTAGTCGTCTTTTAGTCTGGCAGTTGGGCGAATCAACCCCCGGACTACCACACGATTTAACTCATTCCACAAAAAAAGGGCACATGGCCCTAAGATCGTTACGAATAAGGAACGGCCGTTTCCCTTACGCCTCCAAAACAGATTGAATGAGGAACTGATTTTGTACTTGCTTAGGGGCATTAAACAAAACTTCATCGAGGGTGAGACCGGGGACGGCGACATCTTCGCGCATCACATTTTGTTGAGCGATGGCATGGGCAGTAGGCTCAATGCCCTCGAGATCCAACTCATTCAGCATCTCAGCATACTCGAGAATAGCGGTTAATTGTTCCAAATATTGTGCTTTTTCAACGTGGGTCAGTTCAAGGCGAGCCAGGTGCGCAATTTTTTCAACATCTTGTGGTGTTAGCGACATCGTTTTCTCCCTTTGTGCGCATCCATAAATAAGTGGTGGAATTGACGGATGCCCATCAAGTGACCTTTACCCAGGAAAAGAGAGCCTAATGGTTAGACGGTCACTCTAGTTGAACTGGGCAGATTATAACATCGGCACTCTGCCAGGCAAAGAGGCAAGGACACAGCTTTGTCTCACTTCAACTTGTACACTTTTTAGGCGGCGGCTGCTTTAATCTCTGCTGCTGACTCGGCGCTTTCTTCCTCATCCAATTGCGCATAGAACGCTTCTTCTGTCCACAAATTTTCGGGAGCAGTGAGTTTGTCAATAAAAAGCACGCCGTTTAGATGATCAATTTCATGCTGGAAGATACGCGCTGTCCAACCGCGGATTCTCAGCTTCACCTTCTTGCCATGGCGGTCTAGGGCACAAACACGAACGGATTCCGAGCGTTCTACTTCACCTAAATAGCCGGGAATGGAGAGACAGCCTTCGACTCCAATTTCTGTGCCGCGTGAAGCCCAGACAATGTCTGGATTGATGATGACAAACAACTCCCGCGAGTCTGGGATTTCCACCCCTTCATCATCAACTTTGGGCAGCGATTCGATGATAGCCAACCGCCGATTCTCGCCAACTTGAGGCGCAGCCAGACCCACACCATTGGCTTCACGCATGGTTTCGATCATGTCATCAATTAAAGTTTGCAAGTCGTCATCAAATTGAGTGACAGGTTTTACTTTTTGCCGCAAAATTGCGTTCGGCAAGGTAACAATTTCTAATAAACTCATGCTGTCTATTTTAAGGGAGTTTTAGGTTTCAGCCAATGGTGTATTGAATTTTCTGAATTTCTAGTAACAAATTTAAGGATTTCTCCGTATATAATAGTAAGTACTCCTAATTTATGGAGAATGATATCGTTCTAGTCAGAGAGTTTTTCTCTGACGTCTAGTCAAGTAAAGAGAGGAAAACATGAAAATGCGTCAATTGTGGGTCAGTATCACCTTATTAGTGGTGGTGTGCTTGACAATGGGCGTAGCCCAAGCTCAAGAAAAATCATACAGTGCCGAACGCTTCGACGTTGATGTTGTTGTTGAAGAAGGTGGCTCGGTGCTGGTGACAGAAACCATCGTTTTTGACTTTGTCGGTGGGCCATTTAGTTTTGTCTTCCGTGAGCTGCCGCTGGATCAGACGGATGGTATCTCGATTGTGGAAGCCAGCGTGGACAATGTGGTGTATCCAGTGGGCGAAAATCCTGGGCAAGTGGAAATTAGCACGGGTGACCCCATGCTCATCACCTGGCATTTGGAGCCAACGAGCGATGCCACTCGCACTGTGGTGCTCACTTATCGTGCGGCGGGTGTGGTGCGCCAGGCTGATGGCGCTGATGCTCTTTACTGGCAGTCGCTGCCTGGCAGCTATGAATACACAATCGGGTCAAGTGAGACGGTTGTGACGTATCCAACCAACACGGCGTTGATTTCTGAACCGGAGACATTGGCGAGAACGGCCGTTACCACGCAAGACGCCAATAATCAAGTTACCTTCACTACTCAAGATCTACAGCCAAATGACACGCTGATTTTCATGATGCAGTTTGAGGAAGGCACTCTGATTACCGCACCGCCCAACTGGCAGGGTGAACAAGCGGCTGACGCTGACCAAAAAGAGATGGCGAATGGCAAAATGGTATACTGGCTTGGTTCTGCTGTCTTGTTGTTTGGCGCTGGCTTTGCGGGTCTCTTCTCCTACTGGCGAAAATTTAAAATGCCCACCACCAAAACCAAGATGACAACGATGACCCCACCTAGCAAACTACCCCCTGGCATCGTGGGCGCTTTGCTCCATGATGGGGTCAATCTTAACTGGAGCCATGCCCTGGGCACGATGTTTAGTCTGGCAGAACAAGGTGTCCTCGTCATTGAAGAACTGCCCGGCAAATCCTGGTATCGCAAACATAATTTCGCCATTAAGCAAATCGACGCTGTGGCTGGCTTGCGCCCCCATGAAGCAGGCTTCTTAGACATGCTGTTTACTGATAAAAAAGGGCGTTCTACCTCCATCAAGCTCTCCGACATGAACAAAAAGATCACCAGTTCTGCCTGGAAGAAGTACAAAGAACTGTTACAAGAAGAATTGGAACAGGATGGGTATCTCAGTAAATCTCGGAAAAAGGCACGGAAAATGCTCCTCACCTTGGGCAGTCTGCTATTCGTTTTGGGAGTAGCTGGCATTATGATCACGTTACTTTTGAGCGGATTCATCGGCTTGGGACCCATGTTTGTGGCTGTTGCAGTTTCTTTCATGGGTTTTGCTGGCATGTTTTTAGGGGGTACGCTAACGCCGTTGTCAGAAGCTGGCGTAGAAACGGCCGTTGCCTGGCAGGAATTTAAAAACTATATCCAGGATGTGAGCAAAGGGAAGCAAGCTGTGGACAACCCCACGATGTTTGAGAAATATCTGCCATTTGCCGCCAGTTTTGGCTTACTGAGACAGTGGGCTAAGCATTTTGAGAAGGAAGGCTGGACGGAAACGCCCGCCTACTTCCAAGTTTTGCCTACCACCACAACCAACGAGATGATGCCTCTTTTTGTCACCCTGGCGTCAACGTCGAGTTCGATTGGTAGCAACTCAGCGGCTAGTGCTGGTGCTGGTGCTGGCGTAGCTGGTGGTGGTGCCAGCGGGGCTGGGTAGACACCAACTCCCAGGACGTTTGGCACTTCCGCAACGTTTAACTAGATAACACAAAAAGGAACGGTCGCTAACGGCCGTTCCTTTTTGTGTTTGGAGAAAAATGAAAAAGTGTGTGCTATCTATTTTTAACGCGACGGTGACGTATGGTGGGTAGCATCTTCCATTTGGCTGTCATCAAACTGTTCCTCTTCTGTGGAGCCTTTCAGCGCCACCGTGGAAGATTCACCGCCTGAGATGACCAGTTGAATTTCGTCAAAGTACCCGGCACCGACAAAGCTTTGATGCTTAACGGCCGTGAACCCTTTTTCCGCATTCATGTCAAACTCTTTTTCTTGGAAATCAGCATAAGCAGCCATGCCCCGATCTCTGTATGCGTCTGCCAGAGCAAACATGCTCGCGTTCAAGCTGTGGAACCCAGCTAAAGTCACAAACTGGAAGGCGTAGCCCATCTTGCCCAATTCTTTCTGGAAAATGGCAATATCTTCTTCAGATAGGTTGAGCTTCCAGTTGAAAGAAGGTGAGCAGTTGTAGGCCAACAGCTTGCCTGGATATTTTTCGTGGATGGCTTCAGCAAAGCGGCGGGCTTCATCCAAATCAGGATGGGACGTTTCGCACCAGACCATGTCGGCATATGGCGCGTATGCCAAACCGCGAGCAATCGCTTGATCCAATCCGGCGCGGGTGTAGTAGAAACCTTCGGCGGTGCGTTCGCCGGTGATGAACGCTTTGTCGCGGTCATCGACATCGCTGGTGATGAGGTTGGCAGCGTCAGCATCCGTACGCGCCACAATGATGGTGGGCACGCCCATGACATCAGCAGCTAAGCGAGCGGAAATGAGCTTTTTGATAGCTTCTTGGGTCGGCACCAAAACCTTACCGCCCATGTGGCCACATTTCTTAGCCGAAGAGAGCTGATCTTCAAAGTGAACAGCTGCCGCCCCCGCTTCGATAAACATCTTGGTCAATTCATAAGCGTTCAAGGCGCCACCAAATCCAGATTCGGCGTCGGCAAAAATGGGGGCAAACCAGTAAATGTCGTTCTTCTGATTGGCATGGTAGATTTGATCGGCACGCTGCAAGGCGTTGTTGATTCGTTTGACGAGCATTGGGGCGCTGTTGGCCGGATACAAGCTCTGGTCTGGATAGGTATGACCGGACAGGTTGGCATCGGCAGCGACTTGCCAGCCACTGAGATAGATGGCCTTAAGTCCGGCTTGCACCATCTGCACAGCCTGATTGCCACTGAGGGCACCCAGTGCATGGACGTAATCTTCTTCGTGCATGAGCTGCCACAAGCGCTCAGCACCCATCCGCGCCAAGGTATGTTCAACCAACACAGTGCCACGCAAGCGCACCACAGCTTGAGCGGTGTACGTCCGTTTTATACCAGACCAGCGTTTGTTAAATTGCCAATCATTTTTCAGTGCATCAACATCATAAGTAAGCATAATTTTTATCCTCCGGGTATGTGGGATTCTTTCCCTGTGAAATGGCTCCTTATCTCAGTAAATAATGAACAGTAAAGGGTAAACAGGTTGTGGGGTACAGTGAGGTTTTACTGTTCATTGTACCCTGATTGCTGTTTACTTAATGCAAAAATTCATAAGCCTTCAATGTCAGGAAATCGGTGTACTTGTCGTCGGTGATGAGCTGCTCGAAGAGCTGGGCGGCAAGTTCGTATTTGCCCTGATGGTAGGCTTCTTCACCCACGCGGGCTTTGATGTCGTTCAACACCTGTGGTGCTACTTCACGGTAGAGCGCTTTGTCCACAGAACGGCCGTCGGTGAGCTTGGCGTTATCGTTGTTGACCCACTGCCACAACTGCGAACGGGAAATTTCGGCGGTGGCGGCGTCCTCCATCAGGTTGTAGATAGGCACACAGCCATTGCCATCCAACCAGGCTGACATGTAGAGAATGCCAACATCGATATTGACGCGCAAACCTTCTTCGGTGATGGTGCCTTCGGGCACAGTCAACAAATCGGAGGTTGTGACCTTGATATCTTCCCGTTTGCGGAAAATCTGGTTGGGCGTGGGCATGTATTTGTCGAACTCTTCTTTAGCGATGGCGACCAGGCCAGGATGTGCCACCCAGGTGCCATCATGACCATCTTTGGCTTCCCGTTCTTTGTCGGCACGCACTTTGGCCAAGGCTTTCTCGTTGGCTTCTGGATCAGACTTAATTGGAATTTGGGCTGCCATGCCGCCCATGGCGTGAGTGCCCCGGCGATGACAGGTCCTGATGGTGAGCAGCGAGTAGGAATGCATCATGTGGGTGGTCATTGTCACTTGGGCGCGGTTGGGCATGACGAATTCGGGATAGTTGCGGAACTTGCGAATGATGCTGAAGATGTAATCCCAGCGACCGCAGTTAAGGCCAGCGGAATGGTCTTTCAGTTCCCACAAAATCTCGTCCATTTCAAAAGTGACCATGATGTTTTCAACGAGGACGGTGGCGCGGATGGTGCCCCGAGGAATGCCCAGTTCATCTTGCGCCAGATTGAAGGCATCATTCCACAGCCGAGCTTCTAAATGGCTTTCCAGTTTGGGCAGGTAGAAGTAAGGACCGGTGTCTCGCGCTATCAGTTCTTTGGCATTGTGGAAGAAGTAGAGACCGAAGTCGAACAGGGAAGCGGAGATGGGTTTGCCGTTGAGCAGCACATGTTTTTCTTCCAAATGCCAGCCACGGGGACGCACCATGAGAACGGCCGTTTCTTCATTCAGTTGGTAATGCTTATCTTTTCTCGGGTCATGGAAGGTGATCTCGCGGCGGATGGCATCCCGTAAATTGATCTGCCCCTCTATAGTCGCTTGCCAGGTCGGCGAATGGGAATCTTCAAAGTCAGCCATGAACACATTGGCGCCTGAATTCAAGGCGTTGATGATCATCTTGCGGTCAACGGGGCCAGTAATTTCCACACGGCGGTCTTGCAGGTCATCGGGAATGGGGGCTACGATCCATTCGCTGCTGCGGATGTGGGCAGTTTCAGGCAAAAAATCGGGGAATTTACCGTCGTCGATTTCTGCTTGCCGTTCTTCACGGCGCTGCAGCAGGTCACGACGGCGTGTGCCAAGATTTTTTTCTAATTTGGCAACAAAGGCCTGAGCTTCTGGGGTGAGGATCTCGGCAAAGGCAGGCGAGATATTTCCCGTGATAGTTAAGTCGCTGGTGTTTTCTTTCTGCATATAGTTCTCCTTTTTTGAGTTGGGATTAGAGGGCTCTCACGTTAACAATCCCCCAACCTCTTTCCCCTGCTTGCATTTAATCCCTGTAGCAAAAACCCGTTTCTGGTGTATAATCTCTATTAGCGAAAATTCGCTAAATGTGAAAATAAGTATAATCAGGAAATTTTCCTTGTCAAGCCCTAAATGGTAGAATTTTGCGAACAGCGAAAATTCGCTGGCGGCCATGACTTCACTTCATAGGCAGCTTCCTTAATAGTTTGACCCAGGATGCACCGCCAAGAGCGGAAAAACAACCCGCTTTCCTGGTCTCTCGTCTTTGGGCTTTGGTCTTGAAAGCATGATAGAGCAGCACCAATGATGGATTCAGTGGGGCTACGCTTAGGATGAATGGTAACGGTTGGAAACGGCCGTTGTACAGTTCCGATCTTCCCATTCCCGCATGACAAATGTCATGTTTTGGCGCACTGCGTCATAAATGCTTAACAAGTTGGTCGTCATCGCTTTGAGCACTTAACAAATGAAGGCAGGTATCTGAGCAGGTATTTGCATCCGTGTGCGCCCGACGAACCCCACTGACCAGCAGGCAGCAAAGCAAAAAAGGAAATACACATGGCTCCCAATTTGGTAAATATCATCTTTGGCATGAAAGTACGGCAAGCCAGGATAGAAGCCGGCATGACACTGTCAGCGTTTGCTTCACGCTGTGATCTTTCCCCCTCGTATGTCACAGAAATCGAAAGAGGGCGCAAATATCCTCGTGCCGATAAAATCATGAAAATCGCCAATGCCCTGCACAAAGATTACGATGACCTAGTCTCCATCAAATTGGCACCTACGCTAACCTATTTAGAATCGACCCTTTCTTCTAACATGTTGCAGCGCTTTCCTTTTGGTGAGTTTGGCTTAGAAGCAGGCGATCTCGTCAACCTGCTCACCCGAGAGCCCGAAAAAGCAAGTGCGCTGCTCCATGCCATTCTCGATATGATTCGCCGTTACGATGTCAGCGAAGAAGATTTCCTGCGGGCGGCACTGCGTTCTTACCAAGAAATTCATGAAAACTATTTCCCCGATATCGAAGATGCTGTGCTTTCCTTTTTAAAAGATTTTGGCGACAAGTACGGCATAGCTGACGATGAGCCAGTGTCTCTGGCTGCGCTGACGACAATGGTAACCGAGAAGTTCGGTTACGAACTCGATTTTGAAACCATTAGCCAATTTGATGAGCTTGCTGCATTTCGTTCTGTCTATGTGCCGGGTAAGCCGCCACGTTTATTGCTCAACGGTAGACTTTACGAGCGTCAGGTCAAGTTCCTGCTGGCACGGGAGTTGGGCTACAAATATTTAAACATCAAAGAGCGCTCCCAAACGTCTACCCCTGATGAAGTGAAAAGTTTTCAACAACTTTTGAATGATTTTCGAGCCGCCTATTTTAGTGGCGCCCTCCTCATCCCACGTAAGGCAATCCTTGCAGATTTAGATGCGTTTTTTGCAATGCCTACCTGGAACCCGCAGCCATTAGACGATATGCTGGCTAAATATGATGTGACACCAGAAATGCTTTTCTACCGCTTCAGCGAGTTGATCCCTCAACATTTTGGTATCCAAATCCACTTTCTCCGCTTTCACCAGGAAAATAATCGGTTTCAGTTAATAAAACATCTCAATATGAATCAACTGTTGGTTCCGGGCGGCATTGGTCTGCAAGAACATTATTGCCGCCGCTGGCTTTCTGTGCGGCTGCTTCAAGAAATGGCTGAGCGACAATCTGCTGGAGGGGAAACCCTTTTCCCGCCACCCGATGTACATATTTCCAGATATTTGGAATCAGAAGAATGCTACCTGGCTTTTGGCTATGCTCGTTCGCTGCTGCTTTCCCCTGGCGTCCACAGCAGTGTCACCGTTGGCTTCCGCATCACTCCAGACCTCAGCCGGACGGTGAAATTCTTAGATGATCCCGCCATTGCCCATGCTATCATCAATGAAACATGTGAGCGCTGCCCTCTTACCCAGGAAGAGTGTCAAGTTCGGGTGGCTCCCTCCACAAATTTGCAGGCAAAGGAAACAAAAATGGCACGGAAAAAAGCGCTTAACTGTGCCATAGCGCAGCTACAAAAATAACCAGGGGATCGCCACAATCAAGATTTCCCCCAATGAGCATTTGCGCTGCGTCGTTATGCTGTAAACGGTGCGAAGGCATGGAAATTAGAGCATATGAAATCCGTGTTTTATGGTATCGTCAATCCTAACAGCTGTTAGATGAGGGCATTGTGTTTAGCCTACGATGTGTTTAGCTAAATAATTCATCGTTGTATTCAGCCAATGATTTGTGGGCAAAATCAGCTGCCTGACTGCTGTCTCCGCGTCCTTTAATGGCATCGTAAAAACGCTCGTCATAACGCCGGGATTTCACAGGAATGGGCATTTTGACGCCCCAGCCGAGCAGCAAAACTTCTTCTTTTTCTTGCAAACGGGCCAGCATGCCCCGCAGCTGCTCCCGGCCGGCCAGGCCAGTCAGCACGGCGCGAATATCATCTTCGTCGCCCAGCCAGCCAGTGATGCGCGTGCCAATTTGGGACATAATCTCGTCGTCAATGCCTGACGGCCGTTGATCAACGACCAACAGCGTAACGAAATATTTACGCAGTTCACGAGCGATGGTTCCAAAGGCTGTCTGGCTGGCAAGATGAGGATTGAGCAGCTTGTGTGCCTCTTCGATGGCGATGAGCAGGGGGCGTGGCGCCGCTTGCCCCATCGTTTTGTGGTCTTCTGTTTTCTTGACCCAATGCTGGCGAATGCGGCGAGTGAGAATATTGGAGACTAGCAGGTAATCGAGGTCATTATCATATTCACCGAACCCCAGAATGACATGACGGCCGTTTTCCAACTTATCAATAATCGCTTTCACGGGATCGCCGGCCGGGTTGTCTGTGACGTAGGTGCGGTCGTAGATAAGTTGGAGTTTGCGGTGGAGAGCTTCGGCTGCTTTTTCGTGGATGTTATTCTGGCGTGCCCAGGCGGCCACGGAATTGTCGGCAGGGAACGTTTTGCCGCTTTCTGGATCAACCTGGACAGCGCCTGGTTCCAGCTGCATAAACTTGCCAAACCAGCTGCGGCCAAAGGCACGTTCCAGGGCGTTAAGTGTGACGGAGGCTGTGTCGGTGAGATTGAGAGCGTCGGCGAGCAGGAGCATATCTCCGGTGGTGAAATCAGTGTGCGCCAATTCCAGCGTGAAGTCCGGCGTATGCCCGCGCACCTGCGCTCCAGCACCGAGGGCGGCTACTTGCACTTTTGACCCAAACAGTGACTTAAGTCCGCGAACGGTGGCACCTTTATCAGAGTCGAGATCGTCGAAAGCGTATTCGTTATGCATGTCGAAGACGAGGGCGGCAGCTACATCTTCTTTCATGAGACCCGCCAGCACCATGCGTGTGAGGAAGCTCTTGCCGGTACCGGTGGCGCCAAATATGCCGCTGGAGCGTTTGACAAACTTACCCAGATCCAGACACACTTTGTACCCTTGCTCAATGGTGCTACCGATGTGGAAGATTCCAGCGCCTTCTTCACCGAAGATTTGAGCTACATCGGATTCATCGGCGGGGCGCACTTCGGCATGATGGGCGGGTACTGTTTTAACCGGTTTGGGGCCAGGCTGGATTTCGCCACGTTCTTTCATTTCTTCCCATTTTGCGCGTTCAGGATCGAGCAATTCGGGACCTCTATCCATGAGCAAGGTGGGGTACATCTCTAGCGTGGTGTAGAGCGTTTTGCCCAGGAGGGCTTGCTGCACCGCAGGGTGCATCCGGTCTGTTTTTTCGTCGGCAAAGCGGGGGTCGGTGGCACCCAGTTGTAAATCTGTGACGAGGCCATAATAACGGAAACGGCCGTTATCACATACCAAAAAGCTCCCTTCCTGCACCTCATCGGCGGGCACTGTTAGTCGAATGCGAAATCCCTCTTTTAATCCACCACCTACGATGTAGCCTATTGATTCGTTCATAGTTTCCTCAGGTTATGTGCAGGCAAGCATTGCCGGCAATGTTTAGCATAAATGTTGATAAGTACGCATCCATCAAGAAGTTATGGAATTGATAGATGCACTTCAAGTGACCTGACCATCTGTAAAAAGGGATTTATTTCTAGCCGGTCACTAAAGAATGACGATGAAGTATTGCTTGCAAAAGCGGCTCCCCCCCATTTATCTCCAATTTCTGGGCATAACACCAGAGTGTGCCCACACAGGGAAGGTCAACGATTTGCCCTTACTCCTTGTGGCGGCACCTACTTTTTTGCTTGATTGTTGTCTGCTTTATTCAACGGGTTGGCCGTCTTGGCCACACAGCACGAAGTTTCCATTGAGATCAGTATGATAATCATAGGGGGAGCCATCTACCTCTAACGTAATTTGGTAGCCAGATGTCAGGACCTGAACATAAGAAAATCCCGGTGCGGGGCAACCTAACGAACCATCAGACCATTCCCTTGATTCAGAGCTAACCACGGTCACCTCGCTGATATTGACGCCCACTCTTTTTGCCAAGTCTTGACTAACTTGATGGGAAATTGCTGTCGCATCATGGGATGCGCCGGATGGGGGGGCTTCTGCTGACTGCCCGTCTCCTGCTGCGGGGTCGGCGTAGGCTAAGTCAGCTTCAGCCGGATAAGCAGTATCAGGCATATCTGCTGCTGCTGTGTCTGCTGCTGGGTAAGATCCATTTGTATTCAAGGCGGGTTCTTCGGCATCATCCGGGTAAGACTCTGCAGGGGCGAAGACAGGGGATTTGTCTGTTTCTACGGGATATGATTCTGGGACATCAGGGGCAACGGCCGTTGCCAAAGCAGGTTCAGCCTCTGTGGTACCAGGTTCCACAGTCGGCTCGCTGCCTTCACTGCCAGCACAGGCCGCAAACATGAAAACTGCCATACTTAAGAAAAATAGTGTCACATATTTCATATGTATCCTCCATCATGAAACTTGATTTTGGCATGGTGGCATATGCCACCCACGCCATTTAGGATTTTACTCAATAAAACGGCAGTCATGTGTAATTTGTTCCTAAACACTCATCTTGACATAATGCAGGAGGCCGCGCAGCTAAAATGAACGCAAGGCAGTAAGCTCACGGGGAGAGCCTGGCTTTATTCCTGCGCCAAGCTGCGGGCACAGCTGCCTACAGGCCACGCAAGGCATGAGCATGCACGGAGCAAATGACCTGGGTAGCCTCCGGCACACCGCTGTGGGTGAGCAGAGACCTTATTCACGACGCCATGTCAGCACCACCAGGCCAGCAAATAAAAGGCCAATTCCCAGCCAGGCCAATAACTCTAGTGATTCACCCACAACGAAGATGCCCAGCACAGCCGCTGTTAACGGCTCAGCTAAGGTAAGGGAAACGGCCGTTGCTGAACTAACGGTCTTCAATCCAATTGTAAAGAGCAAATAAGCGGCAGCTAAGGTCACTAACCCCAGGTGCAGGGCAACCAGGAATCCACCCGGTTCAGCCAGCCAACTCATATCCAAGACAAAACCTAAAGGCAGCATGAACAATGCCCCCAGCCCAAAAACGACACCTGCCACTACGATAGACGGCCGTTCTCCCACTAGAAATTTGCTGGCCATGGTATACACAGCATAAGCGGCGCCTGCGCCAATGGCTAACAAAATGCCGCCAATGTCAATCTCAATGCTTTGTCCCCCGCCAATGAGCAGCGTACAGCCCACAATAGCTAAACTCGTCGCTATGACCCACTGCCTGCCCGGCCATTTACGGAACAAGACCCAGGTAAACAACCCCGCTAAAATCGGGGAACTGCCGATACCCGCAATGGTGCCCAGAGCCACACCCGCCCGCACTACAGCAGCAAAGAACAAAAGTTGATAGCCCACCACCCCCAACACGGTGAAAATTAACGGCACAATTGGCCAAGGTCCACTTTTTCGCCAACCGCCACGCACCAGCATTAAGGCCACCAGAAAGACGCCACCAATCACCATGCGCATGGTGCCTATTGCCAAAGGGGATGTGCCTGCTGGGGCAAAGGTTTGAGCGGTGCCCGTGGTGCCCCATAACACGGACGCCAAAAGGATAAACCAGACACCTGAGATTCGGGGAGAAGGGGAAGACATAGAAACTAAAGATTAAGGATTGAAGATTGACGATTGTATGGAGAACTCTAATCTTTACGCTTCAACCCTTCCTTTTCTAACCAGTTTTGAATGATTTCTGCCACCAGTAACGGCCGTTCCATGGGCAGCATGTGACCCAAATCAACCAGCTCCACAAACGTCGCTTGGGGTTGCAGATCTTGCCACAACTGCCAGGACTCGGCAAAGAGCGTATCTGTTTCGGAAGCACGAACAGCCAGCGTGGGCACGGTGACTTGCGCAATATGCTCCCATACCAGCAATGGCGGCTTAGCATAAACTCGCCCCTCCCATTCCTGGGGATACGTTAGCACAAATTCGCCATCTTCTTCATGAATACCATTATTGACATAATCCCAAAGCGAATCATCTGGCCAACGCTCAAAAACTGACTTACTACGGAATCGGTCAAAAGCCTCTTGCCGAGATTGCCAACGGTTTCGGCGATGCAAAGCCCGCAGCACAAATGGTTGTTCAGCGGCGGCTTGCGGATTAGCGGCAGCCAGTTTCAATATCTGCGGGGGCAAAAACACGGGCTCAATCAACACGATAGCGCGAAACAGATGCGGGCACTGGACAGCGGCATACATCGTCGCTACGGCACCCAATGAATGACCCACACCAATCACATGTTGTAACCCTTCTTGCTGAAAAAAGTGAATCACATCATCAGTAATGACCTGCCAACTGGTCAACTCACGTGGATGGCTGCCCGGCCATAACGGCCGATGCTTGATAGCCATCACATGGTAATTACTGAGAAATGGCGTAATAAACTGTTGATAACATTCAGGAGGGTACGCATTTGCGTGAGCAAAGTGCAACAAGGAGCCGCTGCCGCCGAAATCAATAAATGGAATATTTGTCATAATGGGCAATTGTCAATGAATCAGGTAGGATGTGCAAGTGTCTGGCACTTCAAGTATGTAAGCGGCAGCATCTGAGTTACTTGTGCATGAGAAATCACTGCTATTGATTGAGGAACTGATTGTGACCCAGTATCATCTATTTTGAAACACATCCTACCGTTTTACGTAAAGGCACACACAAACGGTTTACCGATTACCGAAAACCATCTACCCAATATGGTGATACCATGACACAAAACCAAGAACCTATCCGCATAATTATCGAAGATGAGGATACTCCCATGGTGCCCAGCAACCCATCCGCCCATCGAAGACCGGATGTCAAAGGTGCGGCCAAAAATGCAGCAAGTAGTGCAGGGCAAGCCGCTGGCACCGCCGCCAAAAAAGCGTGGAACAGCGAATCACGCAAAAAGGTGACTAGCACAGTTTCCCGAGGGGTGGCCTCGGTCACAGCCAAAAGCAGCAAAGCTATCGCCAACAAAGTGGCGGATACGATTGAACAACAAACTAAACAACAAATGGAAGCGATGCAAGCCCGTGCTAAAGAAATCGACTGGAAAGACGAAGTGCAAAAAGGGGCAGCCTCCAGCTTGCGCTGGCTCAGCCAACGAGTAGCTGAGTTAGCCAACCGTTTCACTCCCGTTGAAAAAGAGCCTCCACAGAACCCGTAGACCCTTCACCTACTGATAAAAAAGGCCTGGCAGATGTTAGTCCTTGTCTGTGCGCATCTATAACTACCGGCGATCCAGAACCACGATGCCGGGCAAATCTTTGCCTTCTAACAACTCCAAACTGGCTCCACCACCGGTGCTGATATGGGTCATTTTATCCGCCAGGCCAGCTTTACGCACGGCCGCTGCGGAATCGCCACCACCGATCATCACATCCACACCATGTTTAGTCAGGTCAGCTAAAAGTTGTGCCAGCGCATTGGTGCCTTCTGCAAATTTGTCAAATTCAAACACGCCCATGGGTCCATTCCAAATAACAAGTTGGGAACCTTGCAGTTCCTCATTGAATTTCTCCAGCGTATCTGGACCAACATCCAAAGCCATTTGGTTTTCTGGGATACCCCACACGGAAACGATTGTCGCTGGCGCGTCGGCTGAAAATTCTGGGGCGACAACCACGTCCAGGGGCAAGACAAGGCGATTGGCAGCCATTTCCATGAGCCGTTTTGCTTCTGGCAGCGCATCTTCTTCTACGAGAGAGGTACCAATTTGATGTCCTTGCGCTTTCAAGAAGGTGTTGGCCATACCGCCACCAATGAGGATTTTATCGGCCGTTTTCAGCAGATTCTCAATGAGCTTGATTTTGTCGGAAATTTTGGCACCGCCCATGATGGCGATGTAGGGATGGGCTGGATTGGTAACGGCCGTTCCCAGAGCATCTAACTCTTTTTCCATCAAGAAACCAGCCACAGCCGAACCACCTTTCGCCCGAATGGCTTTGGCGGCGCCTTCCGTGCTGGCATGTGCGCGATGGGCTGAGCCAAAAGCATCACCCACAAACACGTCGGCCAGAGCTGCCAACTGCTGCGAAAGCTCTGGATCATTTTTCTTTTCACCCGCTTCAAAACGTGTATTTTCAAGCAAAATGATGTCTCCAGGCTGCATCGCGGCGACTGCTTCCGTCACTGTCGCGCCAACAACTTCGTCCATCTTCTGCACAGGACGCCCCAAAAGCTCGCGCAGCTTAACGGCTACTGGTTCCATTGAAAATTGGGTGTCAGCGGGGGATTTGGGCCGACCCAGGTGAGAGCAAAGAATCAGCGCGGCACCATTGTCTAGCAGATAGTTAAGTGTGGGTAAGGCCGCTTGAATCCGGTTGTCATCGGTAACATAGATATCATCATGCGGATCTTTGCTACTCAAAGGCACGTTAAAGTCTACCCGCACAAGGATTTTTTTGTCTTTCACGTTAATATCTTTAATCGTTTTTGTCTTCATGACCTAATCCTTCTTAGCGAAAATTTCGCGTAATCCACATTATGCAAACCAATCAGGTGTATAAAACTTACAAAAATTTAGACGTGTTGTGTTCAAGAAACTATATAACGAATCTGCCTGGCATGCCAATGCTCATGGGCATAAACGTGGGAGGTAGGGCACCAGTACCAGGCACAGGTAACGGCCGTTCGCAATACCCACACAGACAAGGGGGGAGATGCAGGTCACGCAGCAAAGTCACAGATGGCTCCTCCCCCCTGTTTACAGCTCCCTGAACCTAATCTTCCAGGCGGAAGCCAACTTTGATCGTCACCTGCCATTGATGTACGCCGCCTTCGGCAATACTGCCACGGATTTCCTTAACTTCAAACCAACGAATCTTGCGAATGGATTCAGATGCTTTTTGGACAGCATTGTTGACCGCCTCTTCAATGCTTGCTTCAGATGTGCCCGTTAACTCAATCTTCTTATAAGTTGGATCACTCATGCTAACAACTCCTTACATTTTGAAATGATTTAAATAACATAAATAGTAAAGGCTTGTGGCCAAGATGGCAAATAAACCCCAGCAATTCAATTCTAAATGTAAAACTTGCCTCATGACCTAAGCTGAAATATATGTCGTCCCCAATAAATTCGAGGACAAACAATGGCAGGTAAAGCAAATGAAGAGGTTATGTCATGATACATTTAGAATTGTTGAAACCCGATCTGTTTTGATGAACCATTTAGTTTTTTGTGCTACAATGCCCGGGCAAAGGTGAGCCGATCATCTTCGGCTTTATTTGACTTTGTTGCACTAGATAATTCCAAAGTATCTAATCATTGTAAAATACAAAGTCAAAGGGGTTTCGTATGATAGAAGTTGTTATCGAGAGCATTCGTATCAGTCTCGTCTCTCAACATCGCATTGTACTACTCAAAGAACTGGATAACGAACGTCAACTGCCAATTTGGATAGGCCCCTGTGAAGCAGATGCTATCACTATTGAATTACAAGATGTCAAAGTAGCTCGTCCAGTCACACATGATTTATTGAAAAACGTCATTGATGAGATGGGTGGCCGTGTCTCCCATGTGCTAATTCGCGCTTTGAATGACGGCGTCTTTTTTGCCAGCCTTTTTGTGGATAAAGATGGTAAACTAACTGAAATAGATTGTCGTTCTTCTGATGCAATCGCCCTGGCGGTGCGTGTCAAAGTGCCAATTTTTGTGAACGACGACGTGATGGATCAAGCGGGTGTCCTGCCAGAAGCTGATATTCAAGAACCAACCACAGCCGAAGTTGAAGCAGATGAGACAGCAGCAGAAGAATTAGATATTTTCTCAGATTTCTTAGATACGCTCGATTTTGATGATTTTGAAGAATAACACATAGATGAATTTTCTATAGCCGGGCAAATACCTACAAAAAATGTGTCGTATAACGTGAAACATGAGTCCCTTATGTTTCACGTTTTCTATTTTGAACTGAGTTACTTCCCGGAAATTTTAGCCAACCATGAGCGAAACAATAGACCGTCTTCCTCCCCACAGTTTAGAAGCAGAAGAAGCTATTCTTGGCTCCCTGCTCATTGATCCAGATGCCATTTTTGAAGTAAACAGCTTTTTACGTCCGGGGGCGTTTTACCGCGTGCAAAACCAATGGATTTACGAAGCCATTTTGGGTTTGAGTGAACGCCGTGAGCCGATTGACCTCATTACACTCACCGAAGAGCTGCGCCGTCGGGAGCAGCTTGAGGAAGTGGGTGGAGAAGCCTACATCATCGGCCTCATCAACATGGTGCCCACCGCCATCAATGCACGCAGCTACGGGCGTGTTGTAGAAGCGGCCTCCATTCGGCGTAAACTTGTCTCTGCCGCCAGCGATATTGCCAATCTGGCTTACAATGAAAAAGAAGACATCAATGTCGTCATTGACCGGGCTGAACAGACGCTCTTTGGCATTAGCGAGGAGCGCACCACCCGGGATTTAATTCCCATCCGGCAAATTGCCAGCGAATACCTGGATCGCATCAACGAACTGCGAGAGCGGGGCGACGATTTTGTAGGCATTCCCACGGGTTTCATCGACCTCGACCGGATTTTGGGTGGCTTGAACAAATCTGACTTGATCATTGTGGCGGCGCGTCCTGGCATGGGAAAGACATCGCTGCAAAATGCAATGGCGCTGACAGCTGCCAACCAATACGGTAAACGGGTGGCAATGTTTAACCTGGAAATGCCGGGTGAGCAGTTGGTGCAGCGGATGATTGCGGCTGAAACACGCATCGACTCGCAGCGATTACGGCGCGGACAACTGGCAGAACATGAAATGCCGATTTTCCTGGAGGCGGTGGGGCGTTTGTCGGAAACGCGGGTGTTTATTGATGATACACCCAATATCACACCCAATCAGCTGCGCACCAAATGTCGGCGTTTGTATGCGGAACATGGCCTCGACTTGATTCTCATTGACTACCTTCAGCTCATGTCGGCTGAACGCTCGACGAATAATCGGGTCATGGAAATTAGTGAAATTTCTCGCGGGTTGAAAGGGTTAGCGCGGGAATTGAATGTGCCTGTGTTGGCAGCAGCGCAGTTAAGCCGTGCCGTAGAACAGAGGCAGGATAAACGGCCGTTACTCTCTGACCTCCGTGATTCTGGCTGCTTAACTGGTGATACCCTTGTCCCTTTAGCTGAAACTGGTCAACAAACCCCCATTCGCAATCTAGTCGGAAAATCAGGATTTTCCGTCTGGGCGCTAAATCCTAACACCTATCAACTCGAACAAGCCACAGTTAGCAAAGCATTTTCTACTGGCGTCAAGCAAACCTATAAAATGAAGACCCAATTAGGGCGTACCATTCGTGCCACGGCAAATCATAAATTCTTAACCCCTCACGGGTGGAAACGCCTGGATGAACTCATCATTGGACAACATCTGGCCTTACCTCATTTCGTGCCTGAAAATCAGCCAACTGAAATCATGACAGAAAGCGTCATTCGCGGCAAGCAAAACATTAGTCAGGAACAGACCTCATGCGTGGGAACGGCCGTTCAGTTACAAGAAAGACAATCGCTGACAACAAGTGAGGTATGTTGGGCTCCAATCGAATCCATTGAGTTAGATGAAGTGGAAGAAGTCTTCGACCTGACCGTACCTGGTCCTCATAACTTCATTGCCAATGACATGATTGTTCATAATTCCATTGAACAAGACGCCGACATCGTCATGTTCATCTACCGCGATGATTACTACAATCCCGATACCACCGAGCGCCCCAACATTGCCGAACTCAACATCGCCAAACACAGGAACGGCCCTACTGGCACCGTCGATCTCTATTGGCACGGCAAATTCGCCACCTTCCGCAACCTGCAACGCCAAGAGATAAATCTGTAAACCGTAAGCCGTGAACCGTAATTTGATTGGTTCCTTATCCTGTTTTCTCCGTCCTGGCTGGTCACTCAGGTGTCAATTATATCGAGAACGGGGCATGATCCTCATTGACAATTGACCATTAACCATTGACAATTAACCCTTATGAAAGGCTTCTCCGGTTTCCCCGATGGCAAAATGCGCCTGACCCAGGTGCCTAATCCTTTTTTCAGCGACCTGCTGCCCATCATCGACAACATAGCAGAGCTAAAAGTAACCCTCTATGCCTTTTGGGCACTGTCGCAAAAAGAAGGCAAAGTGCGCTTCCTGCGCCTGGCTGACTTCCTCCACGACACCGAATTCATCAAAGGGCTGGCACCAACGATGAATTTAGCCACCGAAGCCATGATGGATGGCATCGAGCGAGCAGTGGCACGAGGCACTTTTTTGCACATCAACATAGAAAGTGCCGATGGCAAAATGGACGTTTACTTTCTAAACACCGAAAAAGGGCGGGCAGCGGTCGAGGGCATTACAAAAGGAGAATGGCGTCCCAATCCAGACGATGATCAGCCGATTAGCCTTTTGGTAGAGCGCCCCAATATTTTTGTGCTTTACGAGCAAAATATCGGTCCCCTCACACCACTCATCGCCGACGAACTCCGTGACGCCGAACAAACCTATCCCATGCGCTGGATCGAAGAAGCCATCGATTTAGCAGTGCAAAACAATGTGCGAAAATGGCGCTACATTCTAAGCATCTTAGAACGTTGGCGCCAAGAAGGAAAAGACGATGGAACAGGCCGCCGAGATTCTCAAAAAGATAGCCGCCAATCAATCCCACATGAATACAGAGACATCATCAAACGCTGATTTAAACGCCGAATATGGCGACGACAACGCTGGGTTAGGCCAGGCTGATTGTCCCCACTGCGGCGGGCTTGGTTACGTCATTCCAGATGTGCCGCCGATCCATCCCAGTTTTGGGCGAGCCCAAACTTGCGTTTGTCGCATCGCCGAAGAGGAAATGAACCGGCAAGATAATTTGCAGCGCATGAGCCAGCTGGGATTGCTTAAGGCTTGCACGTTTGAAGCATTTCTCCCCGAGGGACATGGGTTGACACCAGATAAACAACGCAACCTCAAGATAGCGTATGAAACAGCCCAAGATTATGCTAAAAATCCTAAAGGGTGGCTGCTCCTTAAGGGAGGATATGGGTGTGGCAAAACCCATTTGGCTGCCGCCGTGGCCAATTATCGGTTGAGCTTGGGGCATCCTGTACTCTTTGTGAACACGCCAGATTTGCTCGACCATCTGCGCTCCTCATTCAGTCCTGCTTCTGAGGTGACATATGATCAGCGATTTGAGCAGGTACGCAATGCACAACTCCTCATTCTTGATGATTTTGGCAGTCACAGTAACACGGAATGGGCACAGGAAAAGCTGTACCAAATCTTCAACCATCGCTACAACGCCCAACTGCCGACCATCATCACGACTAACGAAGAGTTGGAATCCATCGAGATGCGGGTGCGCTCGCGCATGATGGATCTAAATTTGGTGCGCATTGTAGGCATCACGGCACCAGACTTCCGCCATACCGGCGTGGAACAAGAGCAATCTGATTTATCGACATTGAGCTTACACGGGGACCAGACTTTTGAGCGTTTCAATTTGCGCTCCAGAGAACTGCCCAGAGGACAAGCCGATAATTTAAATCGTGCCTATGAAACAGCATACGAGTTTGCTCAGGAACCGGCAGATTGGTTGGTTTTTAACAGCGTTGCCTATGGCAATGGCAAAACGCACCTGGCAGCCGCCATCGCTAATTACGTGGCAGATAAAGGGGAACCTGTTTTATTTGTGGTGGTGCCGGATCTGCTGGATCATCTGCGGGCTTCGTTTAATCCATCAAGCGGCATTCGTTTAGACAAACGTTTTGATGAAGTCAAGAGAGCGCCTTTGTTGGTTCTTGACGACCTGGGCACGGAAAGTGCCACTGCCTGGGCGCGTGAGAAGTTGTATCAATTGTTCAACTATCGCTATGCCGCCCGCTTGCCTACGGTTATCACAACCGCCACGCCGGTGGATGAGATTGATCCACGGCTGGCAACACGCATGTTGGATGGCAGCCGCTGTACCTTTTTCTTGATTGAAGCGCCAAGTTATCGTGGTGGCGTAAAGCCGAAGAAGCGGAGACGGCGATAGGGTTAAGATGAAAGAGCGTAGATTGGGGATGAGCTGTCTTCACGCTTTTGTCTTTTTATTTATTGCCAGGGATGGTCAGCACTTGCCCAACGGAAATGTAGTCGGCGTTGGCGAGATTGTTAGCGGCCATTAGCGTTTCGACGGTGATGTTATATTGTTTGGCGATGGCGGTGAGGGTGTCGCCGCTTTGGATGGTGTAGGTTACGGGAGCAGGGGAGGGCTTGACAGGCGCAGCTTCTTCAACTGGTTCACTTGATTCTTGTGAAGTCGTGTCTGTATCGTCTCCTGTGCCGCTGGCGGCGGCAGGGATGAACACTTCATTTTGTTTGTCTGCCTCATGGCCATAAGAGTCTGGGGCTTCTTCTGTGGGAGCGGTGTCTGCTGGCTCTGGTTCTTCTAGTTCGGCTGGTGTGGGGGTGTTGAAATCTCCCATAATCGCAGGAACGACCCGGCCAAAAATGAATGGACGCAGCAGGGCAATGACGAGTATTGTGCCTAGCATGATGGCAGCCAGGATGCCAAAAAATAACCATTGATGCCGTTGTTCGGCAGCAGGATTGTTGTCGGTGTTTGTTTGTGCTTCACCAGCCATCATAAACCTCCTGAAATGATTCCTTCGCTTGAACTAGACATAATTATAGCGGAAAAGGAACAGGAGTAAAAGGCAAAAATCAAACGGCTGACGGCTGAAGGATGAAGATGGTGCCGAAACGCCCTGTTTGGCCTCTTTCGGCGCGGTGAGAGAAGAAAAGATCGGTGCGGCAGGCTGTGCAAAGACGGGAAAGCTCGATGTGTTGTACGCCTGCTTGGGCAAGATGGCGACGGTTGGCTTCGGGCATGTCGAAATGGGAGCCGCCGCCGCTGGAAAACGGCCGTTTCCCCCCTACTGGCTCCACAAACAGACGATCTGCATCAGCCAAGGATTCATGAACGGCCGTTATCACCTGGTCGCCTACCTCATAACAACAGGGGCCAATACACGGGCCGATACCGGCAATCAGGTTCGGAGGCTGGCTGCCAAAGGCTTGTTGCATAGCTCGCACTAACGCGCCTGGTAAATCTTTCACCGTCCCTTGCCAGCCAGCATGTCCCAGGCCAATGGCGTGATTCTGTGGATCGTAAAGGAAGATGGGCGTGCAGTCGGCGTAGTTCATGGTTAAGGCACAGCCCGGTTCATTGGTGATGATGCCATCAACGCTGGGTATCCAAGTGCCGTTGTTGGCTTGGGTGACTACCGCCACGTCATTGCCATGCACCAGATGAGCATGGACTACCGTGTCTGTATCACGCCCATAAATGCCATAGGCGCGTCGTCTGTTGGCGTAGACGTTGTCATGATCATCTGGCACCGACACACTCAAATTGAGTGAGGCAAACGGAGCCGGACTGACACCGCCCTGACGGGAAAAAACAGCGTGTTGCAAACGGCCGTTTTCTGGCAAACTTTCAAAGCGAAATAAAGGAATACCATTTTGTTGGTCTGAAAGCATAAAAAACCTCGCCTCCTGGTGTTATCTTACCATAATGTCTGCATCGTGCCTTTTTGTATGCTATAATGCACAGGAACATTTGAGCTATGATTTAAAATGACGAAAAAGAAATCCACTTCTACCACCGGTTCCACACGGAAAACGTTTGCCTCTGGGTCAAAGACCACGACAAGCAAGAAACAAACGACCACACGCAAGAAAAAGGTAAACGCACGCGCTAAAACTACGCGCGGCGCTGTCCGTTCTAAACGCAAACCTGCTACACGCAGCACCACAAAAAAGAGAAAACCAACCCGTTCCCGCAAAAAGACAACAACGAGAAAAAAGTCGGGGGTTAGCTTAAACGTTCCTCAAAAAGCGTTGATTTCTGGCATCATCATCCTTTTCTTGACGGCACTGCTTGTCCTTAGCCTACTTTCCCCTAACCAGGGCACGTTGACCTCGAATCTAGCTGATTTGATATGGCAAGGGTTTGGTTGGGGTGGTGTGATGATCCCCATCATCACCGGTGTCATGAGTGTTTATTTGGTTTTGTGGGGTATGGAAGATCCGCCCCGCATCCCAGGCTATCGCGCCTTGGGTTTTGGCTTATTTTTTATTGCCTTTACTGCCTTTGCCTCTCTAGCTCAAGTTCTGCGCAATAATGGTCTCAATGATTATGCGGCTGTGGCGAAAGCTGAAACTGGCGGCGGTTATTTTGGTGGCTTTATTAGCGATGTGCTGACCCGGGCAATTGGGACGCCAGGGGCTATTCTCACCCTGGTGATCGTGGCCGGCATCGGTGCTGTTCTCTTTTTTGGCGTCACGCGCAGCGACATGGCCAACCTTATTCAGGCTATGCTGGCCTTTAACTTCCAGCGAGAAACAGAAGCAGTGCCAGAGCGGGATATTCCTATCAACACGGGGCGGGGACGCAGCGGGACATTGCGGCGTTCTAGCCGTAGAAAGCAGAAGCCTGAACAACTGCTGCTGCCGGAACCAGAAACGGCCGTTTCTGCGAAGTCAAGCCGAGCCGTACCAGAAGAGCCAGACCCACCACCGCCTCCAGAATCAAAACCGAAACGAGGACGACGGGGACGAAAAAAGAAGGAAGATAGGGCACCCGCCTTACCACCAACCAGGGAAACACCCGTTTTCGTGGGGGGGATGAATGCGCAAGCGCGGAACTGGGTTGTGCCATCTTTAGCTGAGATGCTAGAACAAGGCAATGATCAAGATACCAGCGATGTCATGATTCGGGAGCAGGTGGAAATCATTGAGCATACCCTGGAAAGTTTTGGCGCACCAGCGACCGTGGTGGAAATCAACCAAGGGCCGACCATCACCCAGTTCGGCGTTGAGCCAAACTATCTGGAAATGCGCAGTGGCAAGCGCACAAAGGTGAAAGTGGGCAAAATAGCCGGTTTGGCAGATGACCTGGCCTTGGCGCTACATGCACGGTCAATCCGCATCCAGGCTCCTGTGCCGGGCAAAGGCTTTGTGGGCATTGAAGTGCCAAACACGGCCAAGACGCTGGTGTCTCTGCGGGATGTGATGGAATCTGATTCATTCCAGAAGATTGCCAAGAAATCACCATTGGCCATTGGCTTAGGCCAGGACGTGGCGGGCAATCCCATTTCGGCAGATTTGGCGGCGATGCCCCACTTGTTGATTGCCGGTACCACTGGTTCGGGTAAATCTGTGTGTGTGAATGGCATTATCGCTTGTTTGCTGCTGCAAAATTCTCCAGACGATTTGAAGTTGGTCATGGTCGATCCTAAACGGGTAGAGCTGACGGGATACAATGGCATTCCCCATTTGGCTGCTCCGGTGGTGGTGGACATGGATCGGGTGATTGGCACCCTGCAATGGGCGATGCGTGAGATGGACGGCCGTTACAAGATGTTTTCGGAGATTGGCGCCCGCAATATCACTGATTACAACAAGAAAATTCGCAAACGAGAAGATGTGTCGAAAATGCCCTACATCGTCATCATTATCGACGAGTTGGCAGATTTGATGATGCTTTCTCCAGAAGATACGGAGCGCGGCATTACCCGTCTGGCGCAGATGGCACGAGCCACTGGCATTCACATGATCATTGCTACTCAGCGCCCATCGGTTGATGTGGTGACTGGTTTGATTAAAGCCAATTTTCCTGCCCGCGTTGCCTTTGCCGTTGCTTCCAGCACCGACAGCCGCGTCATTTTGGACAGCACTGGGGCGGAGCGGCTTCTTGGTCAAGGCGATATGCTGTTCCAAAGTCCTGACGCGGCGGCTCCAGCCCGTTTGCAGGGTTGCTTTGTCAGCGATGGCGAGTTAAGCAAGTTGATTGCCTATTGGCAACGCGCCCGCCGATTTAGCACGGTGCCGGTGGCAGAGGCAGCAATTCCCAAGGTTGAGCCAAGAACATGGCCAGCCCACGGCCGTATGCCAACACCAACATCACCAGAAACGGCCGTTCCTGCCCCCAAGGACAAACCTGCCCAGGAAACGAAGCGGAAGAAACCACTTGCCACCGCCCCGGTGCCACTGCCTGAAGAACCGGTGTTGGGTGACACAGTCGCTCTAGAACCGGAGGCGCCAACCCAACCCTTGGCTGTGGCTCCGTCACTGTCTGCTTCTCCGCAGCGCCCCTTGCTCGAAGAACTCCAGGCGATGGAGGAGGAAAATAAGCGTAAACAACAGTTTGAAGATGAGTTGATGTCTGATGCTATTGCGCTGGTGCGTCAGCTTAACAAAGCTTCCACGTCGCTCCTCCAGCGTCGTTTTCGCATTGGCTATACCCGTGCTGCCCGCATGATTGATGCCATGGAAGATATGAATATCATTGGGCCGCCAACGGGCACGAGCAAAGCACGCAAAGTCATGCCCTGGCAAGATGACGACAGCGACGAAGTTGAATCTGAAATTGTAAATGAAGGAGAACAGCAGTGAACAGGGGTCTGAGACCCGTGTCTCGTAAACCGGATTACGGATTACCGCTTACTGTACAGTGAAAATGGCTCATTTAGAGGGACAAAAACGCGCAGAGTACGTGCAAGATATGTTTGCTCGCATTGCCGGGCGCTATGACACGATGAACCGGTTGATGACTGCCGGGCAAGATGTGCAATGGCGCCGGTATGTCGTTGAACAGGCGCAGCTGCCAGCAAACGGCCGTTTGCTTGACATCGCAACAGGGACGGGAGATATTGCCTTGGAAGGCGTGCAGCAACAGCCATCTATTCAGGCGATTGGTGGTGATTTTACGATTGAGATGATGCAGGTAGGCAAGCGTGATCCCAAACGGCAAGCTATCCACTGGACCACTGCTGATACGCTGGCATTACCTTTTCCTGATGACACCTTCAACGCAGTGACTTCTGGCTTTTTAATGCGAAATGTCATTGATGTGGCTGGGGCTTTTCAAGAGCAGATGCGCGTGACCAAACCGGGCGGACGTGTGGTCGTGTTGGAATCTAGCCCACCCAAAGACAATTTGCTCAAGCCGTTCATCGGTATCCACCTCAACTATGTCATCCCCATGCTGGGCAAAATGATCGCTGGCAACGCTGATGCCTATCGCTATCTGCCAGACAGCACCCAAGCCTTCAAATATCCTGATGAATTGGCGCGAATCATGCAGCAAACTGGCTTAACCAATGTGCATTACAAGATGTTTATGTTTGGCACGATTGCTATCCACGTGGGGCAAAAGCCAGCAAGTTAGCATGAGGGGGCGGAGCAAGCGGTTTGCCACTCGCTGCTCGATGCGTTTTCTTTTTGTAAGCTTCATGTAAGAAGTTCTACCCGCTTCCCTTGTTATAATTCCCCCTATGAAAAGATGGATTTTGTTATTACCAATTGTTCTCTTAGCGTTGGCTGCATGTGCGCCCAATGCTGAACCTCAACCTGAAGAAAATGCAGCGGTGGCTTCGCCGGTACCCACTGAGCCACCTATGGTGGAAACGGCCACGGCGCTACCGCCAACAGCCCAACAACCCACTGACCCACTCACTGACCAACCCACTGCGCTGCCCACGGAAGAGCCTGAAATGGAAACGGCCGTTATAGCTGGGCGCACCGACGAAGGAGCTTTTTTCTTAGGAGACCCGGCAGCTCCTGTGACGATAATCGACTACTCAGACTTCTTGTGAAGCAGTTGCCGTGCCTACGTGTTAGGCGCAAAGCCAAATATTGTGCAGGATTATGTGGAAACCGGGCAGGTGAAACTGGTCTTTTGGCCAGTCATCAATCATGGCAATCCTTCAATTTACTCCACCTTAACAGCTGAATGTGCAGGTCAGCAAGACCCTAATCTATTCTGGGCAGTGCATCATAGCCTGTTTACCAATCAGGATGAGTTACGGGGCGCTGGGCAAGATTTTTACGTGGAAACGGCCGTGGCGGCTGGTGCTGATCAAGCTGCATTTGAAGCCTGCTACAACAGCCAATCTGCTATGGATCAGGTGCTAGCCCTGGATAACATACGCCGCCAACGTGGCATTGTTAGCCAGCCGAGGTTTGACATCAATGGCACCATTTTTGTGGGCTCTCAATCTTATACTGCCTTCGCTGAGGTGATCGACGCCAACTTAGAATAGTTAACCTGTCCCCCCGAAGTTTATTCTTCAAAGACGATATTGGTCTCTTCATCACATTCTGGACAAGTGAACCAACCTTGCGCAAGGTCGCTGGCATCTAACTCAAGTTCCACACCGCAATATGGACACACCACATCTTCTCGTGCCGGTTTAAGGACAGGCTCTAAATCCAAAAGTGCTTGTGCTTGCTCCAGATATTCTTCTGGCACCATCACCCTGACAGTTCCCAGGGGGCCAATGTTTATGCCCAAGGTATTGCCCACACTTTCTTGCCAGACGGTTACGGGAATATCTGCGGCACGTAATTGGCTGGCTAAAACTTCTGCGACAAGCTCACCTTGAACTTTTGCCGCTGGCACCCATTTCATCTCTTGGTTATTGAAATTTGAAGCATCTTTTGTGTTCATATTCGTTCACCTCGTTCATGATAAAAAACAGGAAGCTGACTGACGCTTAACCGTCTAAGAATTAGTCTCCATTTTTCCGGGGTAAAGGTCACTTGAAGCCCATCCATCAATGCCACAACTTATTTATGGATGCGCATTTAGTATAACCGATATGGTCAATCGTTGGATACCATGACGATAAAGTGCCGGGCACCTTGAGCTGCACCAATGGCGTGTGCATAGATGAATGGCTATAATTTGCCACAGGGTTCTGCCAAAATGTGATTTTTGTGGACAGGATTCAATATTAGAATTGTGCAGGAACAGTTATGGATTTCATTCGACTAGCCCGGATTGTTGTGCGCCCGATACTCCGTGCCATTTCTTATATTGATATTGTAGGTTTAGACAATATCCCCGAAACAGGAGCAGCCATTGTGGCTTCCAATCACCTGGGGCGGCTTGATGCTTTGTTAGCAGTGATTTTATCTGATCGGGAAGATTTTGTGATTATGGTTGCCGAAAAGTATCAAAAATATTGGTTCTGGCGCTGGGTGATGAGGGAGTTAGATGCGCTCTGGCTCAACAGGTATGAAGCTGATTTTAAGACGTTGAAGACCGTCATCAAACGGATGCAGCAGGGGCATATTTTGGGCATTGCCCCGGAGGGGACGCGCAGCAAAACGGAGGCATTGCTAGAAGCCAAAGAGGGCGCTGCATACTTGGCTGTTAAGACGAATGCTGCCCTTATACCTATTGCTATTTGGGGCACAGAAGACCGGGCGGTTGTGCGGCGTTTGCTCCATTTCCGCAAGCTTGTTGTCCATGTGCGTATTGGTAAGCCGTATACCTTGCCCCCTATGCCACGAGGCAAAGCACGGGAAAAGTTCCTTCATGACCAGACAGATGAGTTGATGTGTCGTATTGCGGCGATGCTGCCTGCTAAGTATCGTGGGTTCTATGCAACGCATCCCCGTGTACCTGAACTGGTGGAGGAGATGCTGAAGAAGGGGACTGTGATTGTTTGATGGGCAGAGGGGAGTGGCACGGGTCATTGACGAACAGCAGACGAGCGCCACACACTACTGATGAGTGTGCTTCCCGTGCCCTGACTATCTGTAAGCAGGGGATTTGTTTCTAGATGGCCGCTAAGTCAAAAGAGAGGAACTATTTTAAGGTGGCTTGCAAGGAAATCTCAGCGCTAGCCAATACCTTGGAAACGGGACATTTGACTTTGGCTTCTTCTGCTAATTCCTGGAATTTTTCGTTTGAGATGCCAGGGACTTCTGCCTCGCAGGCTAAATCAATATTGGTGATAGCCAGGTCATCGCTCAGGTGAACGGTGGCTGTGGTGGCAACTTTTACGGGTGGGGTTTCATTCTTGGTCAATAATGCGGACAAGAACATGGAAAAACAACCGGCGTTTGCTGCGCCAATTAGTTCTTCTGGATTGGTGCCATCTCCGTCTGTGAAACGAGAAGCGTAGGTGAATGGTCCTTCATATTGACCCTCAGGCAGAATCATGACGCCTTTTCCTTCTTTTAGGGTTCCCTCCCAAACTGCATTTGCGGTACTTATGGCCATTGTCAATCTCCTTTTTTTTATAAGTCATATATTGAGTGACCTTTACCCCGGAAAAACGGGGATTACTTTTTAGACGGTCACTTAGGGTCTGGGGGTTGTAGGAATGGTATTGGGATCGCCAGGATAGATAATCCCGGTATAGGCTGCTGGGATCCATCCTCTGGTAAATCCATCTTCAAGCTGCACCAGATACCAATCACCAGCGGGTGTTTTGGCAATGATGGTGACGAATGTGCCTTGGGGTAAGGTGGTGATGGCCTGATAATCTGTGCCAGCAGCGATGCGTAATTCGACGGACTCAATGCCCCGGATCACGAGTTCTGGCAAGGGAGTAGGGGAGGGGGAAACGGCCGTTTCTGCTGGTGGCGCCGCTGGTGTTTCCATGGGCGGGCTGCCTGCCGATGCTGTATGAACCGGTATGCTGGTTCCCGATCCTGGTGTGGGAATCAAAAGTTCTTGCCCGATAGGGATGCTGTTTGGGTTGAAGATATTGTTGAGGGTGACAATGTCTTGCACGGTCACGCCATACAGTCGTGCCACCTTGTTGAGTGTGTCGCCTTTCTGTACCACGTAAATGATGGGCGTGGGGGAACCAACGGGAGCCGATTGGGCAATTGCCGTTTCAGATTCGATGTAAATACGGGGCGTTGCTGTGGCCGCGACTGTGTCGGTAGGGGGGATGAAGGGGGTGATGTTAGTCACAACGGCCGTTTCTGTGCCAGGCAGCACGTTACCTGCTTGCTCTGCCTTAGGCGATAAAATCCAATAGACAATCGCCAGCACAACGAGGACAATGATGGCAAGTATTAAAAATCTAAGGAGCGGAGACAGGGTCACAAACAATTGAGCAATCGTCTGGGGCTGACTGGCTTGTGGTTCACCGGGAATGTAGGTGGCGGTGAATTCTTCGTCGTTGTGTTCGTTACTTTCAGGTGGTGTTTCGGGGCTCTTATTTTCGTCCATAGTTACTTCTGGGTCATGCTGTGTCAGGTGCTGCCTGACGGGTAACGCCTAGGTGACATAACGATCATAACATTGAATAGAATAAAGCACAAGAGAAATAGTACACTTTTATCGAGAATCCAAAAGTTTGCCAACCCTGCCGCGTTGCTATCCGTGTCAAGTTTATGTTAACATACCAATCGACTCAGGTCGTATTGTGGCTGCTGATCGTTAAACACAGCAGGGAGCGTAAACATACCCGTTTGTGGGTCAGACAACTTAACTTAGTCTCAGGGATCTATTTATGAAAAAGCGAGTTTATATTGTGTATACAGGTGGCACGATTGGCATGAAACAAGTAAACGGCCGTTGTAAATTTATATTTGGCTCATTGGCCCGTTCAGAAGCAGTTAATTCGGGTGCATCGGGCCGACCGGATGCCTGCACGGCAAATCCGTCGGGAGTAACCATAGCAATTCCTACAGATGCTTTTTCTTGTGTTGCCTAGTCAATCGCCGCCACGAGCGTATGGAAATAGTTGAGCCAGGGAACGTCAATCCGGTAAGTCAACGCGCCATCCTGGTCGGTACGCCAGGTAGACACCGGTCCAACGAGGATACGCGCAGTCACATTTTCGGCCCGAATGGTTTGTACAACATTATCGGTATGATCGGCTGGCGCACGATAGCCATTGAACACTCGTGCATACCAGGCCGGCGTTACCATATTTTCGGATGCTTGCGAATTACCGCTGCGGGTGTTGAAGCCACTGCCAACAATGTAGCCATAAACGTTCTTTAGCCGGTCATCGCGGGCTAAACGCTGGATGTAGTTCAGGTATGTGTCGAGGGCCAGGTAGTCGTCAGGTGGGGGTATGCTCTGCCCCTGATTGTAGTCTACGCGGACCAACACCAATAACCCCTCGTTTACGGCTACTTCGACCCGCCTGGCCAGATCATCAATGCCCCAATACTCGGCTTCGGCCAATTGTGTGTAGGTCAACTCCACTACCCAACCACGCCGGTTATGCCAGTCGCGCTCTGGGTTAGCGAAAACGACACCCAGCTTGGTGGGAATAAGCTCAGATTGGGTGGATGTGTTATCTGGAGCTGTTACCGTGCCAGCAGTTGCCGTTGTCCACGCCTGGCAGCCAGTGTCGCAACTGTGGTAGAAGTTGAGGTTGTAGTCTCGCGCCTCTGGGACAGTGAATGACCAGTTCCACTGGTGGACTCCGGTGCTGCCGTTAACTTCGTAGCCATCGAGCGTTCCTTCACCATCCCCGACAATAAGCTTGACGTGGGTCCAGGGTATTGTATCGAAAATGACGAGAGATGCTTCTTGACCCGGTTGCAAATCCTCAGCACGAATACGCACCTGGGGCCAGATGTTAATTTGCTGCCAGTGGTCAGGGACGATGAGGAGTTGACCGGGGATGGGGATGAGCCAGTAAACAATGACGAAGATGATAAATGCCAACAATAGAATGAATTTAGTACGAGTAGATCGTGGGATCATTAGCCTCCGTATTGAGATTCATTTGTAGGTAGAAGAAATGAGACCTTGACACCTGTTTTCTCATCGCCGGGACTCTCAATTTCCGGCTGGGTATCATGCAGGCGCAATATTTCGGTGACAATGGACAGGCCTAACCCGCTCCCTTGGTTTTCCTTATGCCCCTGGTAGAGGCGCTCGGTCACATGTGGTAACTGTTGGGGTGGAATACCCGGCCCCGTATCTTGAATAATGACTAGGACACCATTTGTTTCCGGTTTTAGGCAAATTTTAATCTGGTCTCCCGGACGGCCGTTTTTCCACTACCTCGCCCATCTCCAGACGACCCAGTTACAACATATCCTGCACCAGCCGCGTTAGGCGGTTGAGTTCCTGGCGAATGATGGTCAGCGAGTTTTGATGCGTGGCCTCATCCACTTCTCGCTTTTGCACAATATCCAGGTGGGCTAGAACGGCCGTTAAGGGGGTGCGGAGTTCATGAGACAGGGTACTCAAAAACGCTTGTGAAGCTTGCTGTAAACGTCGCTACTGGCTCAAGTCGGTGACAAAAAGTAGGGTCAGACGAGGCAAAGGACAAATCCACCAGCTTATCGTCTGGCCGGTGGGTAGGGTGAGGATACGGTAGAGGGGCTGATTATGGTTAGAGGATTGTATGGTTGCCAGATCCTGTTGTAATTCGACGCGCCAATGGCCATCATCACTCCTTTTCAGAGAGGAATTAAGTGACAGCAAACGGCGGGCAATGGCATTAGCGTAAAGCCTCCGCAGTTGCGGATCAAGCAATAATAGTCCAAAGGGCGCCGAATCAAAGCGTCGTCCTAAAAGTGTTGGCTGAACCCCGGCGCGAATCAATAAGGGTTCACGGAAACGCCGCCGGTCGATGGTAACCGCTGCCAATCCGGCACCGACTATTGCCAGTAAAGCGACAAAAATCATGGTTTGCAAAGGCAAGGCAATCATTGATCCAAACTATACCGGAGGCAAGCCGTCCTGGCAATGTAACATAACGTTTACCAAATTGTGACACAACTGTAACACGGCCGTGATATGGTTATGACATTAGTACGGTACTATTTGGTACGAAAATCCAATGTTAATAGTAAGGAGGTTTTCACATGTTTAAGAATAAACGTATCCTTGTCGTTTTTAGCGTTTTCATGTTACTCAGTATCAGTTTATGGGCTAGTTTTGGCCCCCTGGTGATGGCTCGTGTATCAGAGCAACGTTACAGAGCAAACAATTACTATTACGATGTGAGCATCGATACATTCTACAATACGGAAACCAAAGAGAGGCAAACCCAAGGCATTGAAGTCGCGATTCATCCTAATCTTTCAGAAACAAACTCCTCTCAGTTTTCTGCTGCTTATCTAGAAGATAACCAAGGACGTTTAACCCAATGGTTGACGGAAGTGGGTGAGCAGACGGTTGATGTTATGGTTATTTTCAGTCGCCCATTGACAATGGACAAAGCAAACTTCTTGCTCGAATCAGCAAATGCAACTGTTTTTGAAAGCGGTGCTGTTGGGTATGTGCGAGATATTCCGTTCGCTAGTTATGCTATCGAGGAAGGTACATCTCTATCGCGTTCTTTAGAAGATATTGCTCATGCGGAAGCGGAAGCTGCGGTCGCATTATCTGAAGGGGCGCCCCCCACAAACGACACGGTCATTATTGATGTTAGAGGCTATTTAGCTGTTCGGATTTGGACAGACAGAGAAGGCCTCGAAAAGCTGTCAGAAAGTGAATTGGTACGCATGATAGATATCACACCACAACTTGTAAGAACGCAGCTAAGCAACAATCGACATTGGCAAAACATGCCTATTCATTCGCTCGCACTTGAGATGCCAGTCTGGGCATATGAGTGGTAGACAAACTTTAACTAGGCGTATGGTGTGTATCCAAGTAGTCGTAGTGGTCTCAGCACGTCAACATCTGAGACCACTATGACCACTAACACGCAATCTTCTCTGTGATGGCCACTTAAATAGGTGTGGTTCGTAGGCTGCAAGCTTTGGCAACAGTCTATGAATTTTCTTCATATTCTTCTTACCATTCTGCCGATACAAGGCGATAACCAAACCCACGCACGGTTTGCAACAATTGTGGCTGTGCGGGATCAGTTTCAATTTTTGTACGTAGTCGTTGGATGCGCGTGTCTACAGTGCGAGAGTCATCTGGATAATCATACCCCCATACCCGTCGTAGTAAGGTCTGTCGGCCGAATACCTGTCCCAGATGCTGCATAAAGAAATGGAGCAACTCAAACTCCTTGGGAGATAACTTAATTCCCTTATCATTCAATAGTGTTCGATGTTGTTGGGGGTAAAGGATGAGGGGTCCACAAATCAGAGGTCTATCCTCATTGTTCCCTTCTTTTTCAAAATGGGGACTCGTCTGTTCGGCCAACCGCAAGAGCGCTTTCACTTGGGCCGACAGCTCACCAGACTCAAATGGTTTAGTCATGTAAACATCGGCACCCAATTCGAGGCCGGTTACCTTTTCCCATGTTTTATCTTTAGCTGTCAACATGAGAATAGGTATATATTCTCTTTGCTGCCTGACCAGGCGGCAAACCTCGTAACCGTCAAGGACAGGCATCATGACGTCCAGAATTATCAGGTCGGGATCTTTCACAGATAACTGCTCAATTGCCTCTTCCCCGGAGTGGACGACGACAACCTCATAGCCAGCACCACTGAGTAATACAGATAGAGCGCTGGTTATCGCCTTCTCATCGTCAACGACTAATATCTCCTTAGCCATAGTCCTTCATCTCAAATTATCTCAAATTTTAGAGATTTTTGCAGTTAAGATAACACAGTCGCCAGGATAATCATATCATCCTGACGGTATATTTATACCGATCTTCGGTATAAATATACTCTGGAACAGAACGAAAAGATGCGTAAGATCACATCTCGATGCACATATGATTTTCTGATTGCTGGATGCAGCCAGAAAACTAATAAAAATGTCTGGGCGTACTGGACGCCAAGCGGTTAAAAAGAGACAAACATATAATACCGTAAGGCTAGGCGAGTACACAAGCTAAACCTATCAAATCGTTTTCCGTTGCGTCCAATAATCCTTAACCCCCAGACCCCCATAACCCAATTCAACCTGTTGTTCCCTATGACCTGGGCGGGTGGTTGTCTGCTGCCTACCTGTGGAATGGATACAACCGGCAGGAGTGGACGTTGGAAGCTGCTTGTAAACTTGCCGTCGTTTGTGAGGATGTGACCCAGGTTTTACAACGTTTTGTTAACCATAAGTCACCTGTTCCCACATAAATAGATGACCTTCTCTCGCCAGATTGAATGATTGTACGCCTGAATCAGTCGCAAGCTGATTCATTCTATAGCCCTGCCTCTGACAACGATAGCAAGCTAGACGATATGGAGTTTTTAAGGTTCAGTTTTTTGAT